>NZ_JBHLWI010000028.1:0-193992 GCF_042432905.1 Fontibacter flavus
AGAGCGAGAGGAACTTGAGGCAGGTTATGAAGCCTTCAAAATTGGGGCATTAATTCATGATACACGAATTGAATTAGGAATGACTCAGGAAGAACTTGCAGAAAAAGTTGGAACGACAAAGTCCTACATTTCAAAAATAGAGAACAACATAAAAGAAGCACGTATTTCAACATTACAAAAAATTGTTGAACTTGGATTTGGGGGTAGGTTGGAATTGAACATAAAACTTTGATATCCAATTCCTTTGAAAGGAAGAACCGCATATAACAGCACCTAAGAAAATATTGGGCGGCCAGTGACACCGGAAAGGTTTATTCCCCGAGCAAACCTTTGTTCTGACAGCTAGGTAATCGCTTCGAAATGCCCAACGTTTCTTAGCCGCGACTCGTCAACCATTTTCAAAATCCGAATCTTTTTTGTTTACCATCACCCCAAGACAAACCTCACCGGCAAATACAGCCAAGCTTCAATGGTACTTCCCGAAAAATCCTGGGCAGGGAAAAAACCTCCTTGGTAACGGTCCATAATTCTCAGTACTTCTTCGGTTAAAGAGGGGTGCACTTCATTGGGATTCATGACTGCCTTGTCCAAAAGGTAACCTTCCTGATCTATTTTTAAGCCTACCCAAACCGTACCCTGTTCTCCCAATCTACGGGCGGTCAGTGGATATTTTAATTCCTTCATGATAAATTTTTGCCAAATCTCTCTGGAAGTAGGGCTTGGCCTCAGGACATCTCTGTCCACCTCAATTCCATTCTCCTCCCCATCTGGGTAGAAAATTCCCTCACAGGCATCGTTAAGACAGGTCAATTCGAGGATTAACTTTTCGGGGGTCATTACTTGGATTACTTTTACGCCGATGGCAGAATCAACGAGTTCAAGTGATACGAGTTCACCCGTGGGACTGTATTTGGATATCTGACTGGATTTTTGATCCGGTGCATCAAGGCTTCCGTACCTGGTTTTCCTGATTTCTACGGGTGTATTCTCCAGGGTATAAATTTTTTCCATCACCTCTCCATCTTTTGAAAGGGTCTTGACATTGTTGTAAGTATGTAGCCCGGCCCCTAGGCTCAAGGGATAAAAGTGCTCATTCAAAGGGATGATTTCCCTTTCTTGGGCAAAATGCTGTAAACTTGTCCAAAAAAATAGGGCAAGCGAAAAGATGGTTTTTTTCATAATCCTAAATTGATCAGTTTCTAAACTAACCAATTAGATTGGATTAGCCAAAATCTTTTCGCTTAAAAGCAACATCAAGTGCCGCAGAATGTTCTATATCCTTTGTCTACTTCGGCAGGCGCCTCTTGGTAAGCCTCAAGTCCCGCTCTATCTTCATAAGGATTTTGAAGTACTGTGAGCAGGTCCTGAAATTCCCGCATGTCTCCTTGGTTACTTGCCGATTCCAGCGCCTTTTCCACCAGATGGTTTCTAGGAATAAAAGCTGGATTGTTTTTGTCCATCAACTGTTGGGCAACTTCTGGATTGGCCTTAATTCTTTCCTGCCATTGATGTAGCCATTCTTTGAAGTCGGACTGTTGGTAGATACTTCCTTCGGGAAATTTCCTTCTTCGGAGGTATAAGAAGGTATTGGTATAATCGGCCTCGTTTTTTTGCATCCAATGGAGCAGGTCATCGATCAGGGCTTTGTCTGTAGGGCGTATGCTTTCGATGCCCAGTTTGTGGCCCATCATTTCCAACCACTTGTTTTCATAGGCTTTTGGGAAGTGGCTGATGGATTTCTGCGCGATTTTTACAGCTTCCTCTGTACTTGGGGCTATTTCCGGCAGTAAGGCAGATGCCAGGCTCCCCAAATTCCAATGGGCAATATAAGGTTGGTTGCCATAAGCATATCTTCCCTGTTCGTCGATAGAGCTGTAAACCGTCAAAGGATTATAGACATTCATAAAAGCACAGGGGCCATAATCAATCGATTCCCCGGCAATGCTCATGTTGTCCGTGTTCATCACCCCATGGATAAAACCTACACGCATCCAATGGACAATCAGTTCAAGCTGCTTGTTCATCACCGCTTCAAAGAAGGCCAAGGCCTGATGATCAGAATCCTCTAATTCCGGAAAATGTCTTGCAATGCTGTATTGGAGCAGGTCTTTGAGGTATTTTCCTTCGTGGAAATTTCTGGCATATTCAAAAGTGCCCACACGTAGGTGGCTTTGCGCCACTCTGGTCAGGATGGCGCCTGGTCTTACTTTTTCCCTGTAAACCGGCTCTCCAGTCAGTACCACGGCCAAAGATCTTGAGGTGGGAATTCCCAGGTGGTGCATGGCTTCCGAAACCAGGTATTCCCTGAGCATGGCACTCAGGTGGGCTTTCCCATCTCCGCTTCGGGAGTAAGGAGTACGTCCGGCGCCCTTCAGTTGTATGTCAAACCTTTCTCCTTGAGGCGTAATCTGCTCACCCAACAAGATAGCCCTTCCATCTCCCAGCATGGTGAAATTCCCAAATTGATGTCCCGCATAGGCTTGTGCCAAGGGGAATGCTCCTTCCGGTAGGGTATTGCCCGCAAAAATGGCAGCCAAAGCTTCAGGGTTTTTGTCCAAAAGCCGAAGGCCAAGAAAACCGGCAAGGTCTTCATTGAACATTACCATTTGTGGGTTTTGGATAAAGGCGGGTTTTACCTCACTGTAAAAGGAAGCAGGGAGATGTTGGTAAGTATTGTCAAAGTTGAACTGAACTGTTGAAGGCATATCTTGAACGTTAATGTTTCAAAAACAGCAAGTCTGTTAAAAAAATTTCACATGATGTCCAATTCAAATCATAACATTGTGGATAAGATGTGCAAAAAGTAGGATTTTCTGTTGAAAAATTGTTCATAAATAATTTCACAAATTATTGGTTATCAATAATTTGATAGCTAAATTTGATTGTATCAAGTGAGAGATAAAAGAGAGCGAAAGTAAAATTTCGGACTACTTTGACATGCTGGATTAGATCAGGAAAAAATTGATTCGAAAGATATCGATTTAAACAGGTAATGCTGAAATTCCGGAATCTGTATATGCTTTGAAAAATCAAGCGATGCGGCCAATCATGGACCGTTATATCAGCTAAAAGTAGTTTTAAATCGGGAAACTGAAATGACTCACGATAACTGTAGCTTGACATAGTTTGGCAAACTAAGGTTTACCAGGTTATGATGCGGGAAACGTTCGAAAGAAAGTTTCCCGCTTTTGTTTTTTTAGGCGCTGAGACTGCTCATGTCGATCAGGCACTCCACATTTGGATGCATCCACAAGAAAGAAGCGGGACATTGTGTTGAAATCTGTCTTTCCAGGATTTGCTGAATGGCATCCTGTTTCCCTTTTCCGGTAATGAGGAAAATTATTTTTTTGCTCTGCATGATGCCCTGCATTCCCAGGCATAAACCATATGCAGGTTCGGATCCTTTGGACAACTCTGGGTCATGTTGTATGGTGGATTCCGCTAAGATGGCTTTGTGGAAACCTGGCTGAAGGAACTCAGAAGGTTCATTGAAAGCGATATGGCCGTTTTTACCCAAACCTAGAATGCATATATCCATTGGGCCATGGTGTTGGATGAAATTTTCCATTCTTTCACACTCTTCTTCGATCAGATGGGAAGTGGTCACGAATGTGATATACCTGTTCTCTGTTATTTCCAAAGGTTCAAGGAGATGCTTTTTGAGGTAGCTCTCACAGGAATCGGGATGGTCCAAAGGGATGATGCCCCACTCGTCCATTTTTACCACCGTCATGTTTTGGAACAAGGCTTTGCTCTTGGCCATTTCGGCATACATTCCAGTTGGGGAGTTTCCTGTGGCTGCGCAAAAAAGCAAATTGCTTTTTTTGAGTACTTCATCTTTTACCAGTTCTGCAGCTTTTTTGCTGAGTGCTTCGTAATTTTCCAAATAGCTGATCTTCATGGCCAAAAATTAGCGATTCCAGATGGCTTCGGCAATATCACTATCAAAAGTTTTTCCTTTTGAAAAGAATAAAAAAAAAATCCCGTCAATTTGGCTTTGACGGGAATTAGATATCTGTGGGAATAATGATTAAAATGGGATATGGATATTGATATTGGCGCTAACCCTTCTAGGGGGGTAAGTGCGGTAATAGTCCTCATAATAAATTTCAGGACGGGCATTTAGGGGAATGTCGCTCATCACCTGAACTCTTGTATTGCCCAGGTCAACATTGGCAATAAAGGCTGGTACGGCTGCTGAAAACACCCATGCACCATTATTCCAAAACACGTATCCACTTCTTCTGGCATCATAGAATACATGGTAGTCCGGGAAATAGACATGCTGCTTTGCCCTGTAGCCATGGGCCGGTGCCCAAGGTGGAGGACCTTGTTGCCTGTAGGCCTGTTGCTGTCTTCCTTGGTGTTTGCCGGGATGGTGTCGGTATTCCTTGTGTGGGCCTTTTTTTCCATTGCCTTTACCACGGCCTTGCGCGTAGCCATCCATCACAAATAAAAGACTGACAAATAAGAATAGGCCAATTATTTTTCTGAAAGTTTTCATAGTCACCTCCTTTTTTTTATTCTAAATCACCAAGACCATGCCAAAACCTGTTTAGGGATAAAATTGAACCCTAGAAGTAGGAGTGATATCCTGAAAATCAGAGACTTTAGTTTATGCTTCTATAGGCCTTGGTTTTAGAGAGAAAACTTCCCGCTTTTGTTTTTTAGGCTGTTTCCCTTATCTTACTCTCTTGATAGAAAGGTGTTTGAAGACTTTGCTACCTATTTGAGAAACCCATGACATTAATTCTAATCCTGCTTTTTTCACTGTCCATTATCTTGTTTGCGATTGTTAGGTTGGGGATTCATCCATTTTTGGTGCTTTTTGTGACGGCAATCATTTATGGGCTCTTGTCGGGCATGTCCCATGACCTGATTTTGCAATCCATATCGGATGGCTTTGGAGGGGTATTGGGCAATATTGGTCTGTTGATTTTGCTCGGTGTCATCATGGGTACCTTTTTGGAAAAATCAGGGGGAGCATTGGTGATTGCGGATAAGGTCTTAAGCTGGATAGGGAAAAAATCTGTAACCTTGGCCATGATGGTCTGTGGCTACCTGCTATCTATTCCTGTTTTTGCGGACAGTACTTTTATCATGTTGAATCCTATCAATAGGGTCCTGTCTTTTAAAGGAAAGATTCCATATGCTGTCACTACAGTTGCTTTAGCATTAGGTGTCATAGCCAGCCATTGTATGGTGCCGCCTACGCCGGGACCAATTGCGACAGCTGGGATGTTGGGGGCAGACTTGGGAGGGGTAATCTTCTGGGGACTGATCATCAGTGTTTTGGCACTGATTCCTTCCTATTTCTTTGCGAGATGGATTGCATCAGAGATGCCTTTGCGGGTACAGATTGCCATTGATGAAAGTGGACTGAAAAATGTGCATAAACCACATATCATTTCCTCTTTTTTACCGGTCATCGTCCCATTGGTCTTGATCATCCTTGCTTCAATTGCCAAATATCCAACTCTACCATTTGGAGAGGGGCCATTCATTCAATTGCTGCAATTTATCGGAAGTCCGATTATTGCGCTTTCTTTTGGGGTTGGCTTATCATTTTTGCTTCCTAAAAAACTGGACAGACAGATGCTGGCATCTTCGGGATGGCTTGGGGAAGCACTGGTCATGGCTACTCCTGTTATCCTGATTACAGGGGCTGGTGGAGTTTTTGGTAAAATGCTTCAAAATTCAGGGATAGCAGATCTGGTCAGCAGCTATTTTATCAATACCGGAACAGGTATTCTATTACCTTTCCTCATTGCTTTCGCTCTGAAAACTGCTCAGGGTTCTTCTACAGTTGCGATGGTGACGACTGCTTCTATTGTTGCGCCTTTGCTTTCGGCACTGGGTTTGGATGCGGAAGGTCTGAGGGTGTTTGTGGTCTTATCAATTGGTGCGGGAGCCATGGCTATATCCCATGCCAATGACAGCTTTTTTTGGGCAGTAACCCAATTGTCCGGTCTGAGTACTAAACAGGGAAATAAATCCCTAAGCCTTGGGACGTTGGTCCTGTCCTTTTCTGCTATGCTGTTGATTTACCTCGTAGTGCAGCTTGGGATTTATTGAACGGGAGCTTCTTCTTGAGGTGTTTTAGATATTTTCCATGCTTTTCTTAAGAACCTCACCCAATTTCCGAACATCACTTTTTCGACATCTTTGGGACTATAGCCCCTTTTGGACAACAAATTCGGGAGGGTCTGCAGGTCAGCAATGGTTTCCAAATCATAAGGGCATTGTTCTTTTCCAAATGCCCCATCTAGATCTGAGCCGATCCCAATATGATCCGCATTGCCGGCAATCTGACAGATATGGTCTAAGTGGTCAATCATCTTGTCCAAATTACATTCCATGCTTTTTGGGTCAGATTTTCCCCTTTCCCAATTGGGGACCATCATCCATGCATCCAATGCGCCTCCGATAACAGCACCTCTTTCTACCAGTGCCTTGATCTGATCATCGGAAAACTGACGGTTGTGGTTGACCAAGGCTCTGCAATTGTTATGACTGGCCCAAACATGCCCATTGAAATGATCCATAGCCTGCCAAAAAGCATCATCACAAAGATGGGTAGCATCCAAAATGATGTTCAGCCTTTCCATCTCTTTTAGGAGTTCAAGACCATTTTTGCCCATTTTTCCGCTGGAATCAGTGCCATTAGCATACCTTCCGGGGCCATAGTGTGCTGGACCTAAGGCCCTAAGGCCATTAGCATAGGCTCTTTCCAAATAAGATAGATTAACCAGGGAATCAGCTCCTTCAAGGGATAAAATGTATCCGACGGGTTTGGTGTTCCAGGGCAATTCATGCAGCCAAAGATGTAAGTGCTTTTCGAGGCTTTCCAGATTTGTAATTTGCACCATCTCTCCCGCATCTTCCATGGCTTTGTACCAGGCCAATTGACCTTGGGTCTGGGCCCATGCCTGTTCAGGAGAATGCCAACCAGGAAGAGGGTTGTTTTCATCAACAAAACGGGCAATCTGAGTGGCCACTACAAGACCAATATTTCCCTGGCGGAGTTCCGGAAGAGATACCGTTGCCTTGGCCCTATCAGGCTTGTCGGTGAGTCCCTGTTCCCTTTGGTTAATGGCAGAAACAGATTTTCTCAGATCCCTGTTCCATTCCAGGGCATTCATACTTAGGTCAAGATGGGCATCGATAGTGAACATAAAAATTTACAATTATCAATTAACTAATTTTTAATTACCAAAAGATCTTATTGAATTTTGATCTTAATCATCCAATTCGAAAAGTGCCTCAATTTCCACCGGAATATTGTCAGGCAGAGATCCCATGCCAACGGCACTTCTGACTCCGATGCCATTTTCTGTACCCCAAACAGCTGCAAATAGCTCACTGCAACCATTGATGACATAAGGATGTCTTTCAAAGTCAGGTGTACAATTGACCATTCCCAGGACTTTGATGACCTTTTTGACTTTATTCAACGAGCCTAGATTGGCTTTGATGGTGGCCAACATGGCCAATCCTACCTGTTGGGCAGCCAATTTACCTTCTTCAATATTCATGTCTTCTCCTATGCGCCCTATAATCAAAGTGCCGTCTTCTTTGACAGTACCATGTCCGGAAAGGTATAGATAGTTGTCAACAACCATGCATGGTTTGTATACACCTAGCGGTTTTGGGGGAGGAGGTAAGGTTAGACCCAATGTGGCAAAGTTTTCTTCAGCAGTTTTCATGTTTTGAAATTGATTATGTGGAACTATAGCAATATGGCTATTTTCCTGAATTTTTCCATTTCAGCAATAAAAAAAGGAAGGCCTTTTTGGGACCTTCCTTTCAATTTTGTTCATTTTGATTATTTGTTTTTGCTGAACTCCCCAGCTTTTACGATCGAAATTTTATCCAAGGAAATGTGTTTTTTCATGGCTTCCTGGATTTGTGTTGGAGTAAGAGCATTTACCTTGTCTTCCAGTTCTTGCTCCCAAAGCACAGTTCTCTTCAAGAAGAGGTTGCCGTTGAGGGTTCCCGCAAGGTAATTGTCCTGAGAGCGGTTGACTGACCTGTTCTGAAGCCAGCCGGCCTTCGCTGCGGCCACTTCTTCGGCAGTGAAACCTTCTTCGAGAACTTTTTGAATTTCTTCTTTGAAGGCAGCCTCCAGTTTCTCAAGGTTTTCTGGCGCATAAATGGCATACCCTTGGAAACTTGCTACTTTCTATGGCACCAGCGCTGAATCCTGAACCTACCCCATAACTCAGGCCTTCTTTTTGTCGGATTCTAACTGCCAGTCGTGAGTTGAGGAAACCACCACCCAACATGAAATTACCCAAAACCAATGCCGGATAATCCTCATGGGAATCGTTCATTTCAAACTGTTGCATGGTGAGGAAAAAAGCATTCGGCTTATCAGGAGTCTCTATGGCCTCATTGATAGGTGCTTTTTGGCTCAATTTGCCTTCCAGTCTGCTGTATAGGGCCTGACTATTCCAGTTTTCCAACATTTCCCTAAGGATAGGAAGTAATTTTTCCTCTTCAAAATCCCCCACAATTCCCAAAGTGCCATAATTCGCACCATAGAAAGTTTTATAGAAATCCCTGATATCAGCAATTTTCATGGCCTTGTGTGAGGCTATGCTTTCCTGGAAAGTTTGCTCGTAACGAGGATCATCTGCAGGATATGGGTTGATATGTCTTGTCATGTGATTGGAAGCAAGTGCTATTGGATCACTCATTTGGGATTCTATATCCGTTACATTTTCGAGTATCATCTTTTCCAATTCAGCTTGTGGGAATGATGCTGTATGCAAGATTTCCTTGATCAGGTTCATGACTTCAGGAAGATTTTCGCCTACCGTTTCGCCATAGATGGAAAGACTGCTTGCACTGCCGTAGAAGGTGACATTGGCTTTTAGCTTGTCGAATTCATCCTTGATTTCCTCTCTTGTTTTTGAGCTGGTTCCTTTATCCAATAGTCGGGCTGTGTAATCTCCAATGTATCCTTTGTTTTTCAGGTTTTCTACATTGCCAAACCTGAAAGTGAAATTGAAATTGACAGAACTGCCCCTGGTTTTTTTACTCAAGAAAGCCATTTTCATCCCGTTGGCCAATTCATGAGTGGAAGTACGACTGTCAATGTTTGCCGGGCTTGGGTCAAATGCTTCCCCTGCAGCTATGCCTTCTCCACCTTTGTAATCCTGCACAAGGTCTGCAATATTGACGGCCTCAGGTATAGCGGTTCTGTCGGGTTTGTCAACTGGGACAAACATACCAACCGTTCTATTGTCTTCTTTGAGATATTGCCTTGCCACCCTTTGTACATCTTCCACCGTGACATCTTTGATTCTGTCCCTATGGACAAAAAGCAATCTCCAGTCGCCAGAACCTATGTACTCGCTTAATTGCAAACCGATCCTTTCAGAGGAGTTGAAAGCCAGTTCTATCCTTTTCAGAATGGCATTTTTGGCTCTATTGACTTCCTGTTCAGTTGGGGGATTGGAAATTACACCTTCAAAGGCGGCGATCATGCCTATTTTGGCTTCTTCAAGAGATTTTTCATTGGGTACTTCTGCAAAACCCATCATGATTCCCGGGTCTTTCCACTGATGGTTGAAAGCATAGGTATAACTTGCCTTTTGGGAATCTACCAGTTCTTTGTATAACCTGCCTGATGGATTGTCGCCCATAACCATGGACAGTACCTCCAAAGGCGCGGCATCTTCATGGGAAAGGGCTGCAGTTTTGAAGGCCGTCCCTACAATCTGGGCATCGCCCACTCGACGGACGGTGACAGTTCTTTCCCCATCTTGGTCAGGATCCCGGGTGTAGAATTTCGGAAGCTCTCTTTCCGGTCTAGGAATGGGACCGAAATATTCATTGACCATTCCAATAGTGGCATCTTCATCTATTTTTCCTGCTACCACCAAAACAGCATTGTCCGGTTGGTAATAAGTCCTGTAAAAATTCTGCAAGCGATCAATCGGTACATTTTCTATATCAGATCTTGCTCCAATGGTAGTTTTGCCGTAATTGTGCCATTCATAGGCGGTGGCCAAGATACGTTGACGGAGTACATTCCAAGGGGAGTTTTCTCCTGCTTCAAACTCATTTCGAACCACGGTCATCTCACTTTCCAGGTCATCTTTGGAAATGAATGAATTGACCATTCTATCTGCCTCGAGATCTAAGGCCCACCTTAGGTTTTCCTCAGTCGCCCGGAAGGTTTCAAAATAATTGGTACGGTCAGTCCAAGTAGTTCCATTTGGTCTGGCGCCTCTTTCTGTGAGTTCCTGTGGAATGTTGGGATGTCTGGGAGTTCCTTTGAACACCAAGTGTTCCAAAAGATGGGCCATACCTGTTTCCCCATAATTCTCATGCTTGGAACCCACCAAGTAAGTAATGTTGACGGTGATGGTTTCTTTTGTCTGGTCTGGGAATAACAATACCCTGAGCCCATTGGCCAGTTGATATTCTGTAATGCCTTCCACTGTGGTTACTTTTACCGGATCCGGTAAATGCTGATTTGAGCCGCTGCCGTCGCTTTGTGCTTGGCTTGGCAGAAAAGAAAACCAGAACATCAGGAGTACTAATGAAAGTCTTTTCATGAATAGTTAGTTTAAATGAGGGAATAAAAAAGAAAACTCAGTTTCTGATTAATAAAATCTTCGTTCAATATACTTAAAAAATCAGCTTAACAATAGTATGTATGGTAATTTTTTATTGTAATCGGTTAATTTTAAGGGTTTTTAACAGATTTTATTCTATAAAGAGAAGGGTTTTTATATAAAGTCTGGTATTGGAAATTGTCAAATGAACATTTCCAAAATCAGCACACCGATCAATCCAACTACCGCTACCAGCGTTTCCATAAGGGACCATGACTTGATGGTGTCTTTGATGCTGACATTGAAATATTCCTTAAACATCCAAAAACCACCGTCATTGAAATGGGAGAACATCAAGCTACCTGCTCCAATCGCCAAAACCAGTAAATTGGGATCAACATTGCCCCCACTGACCATTGGTGCAATAATTCCCGCAGTAGTGAGACCTGCCACAGTAGCAGAACCTACACAAACCCTGATAATCGCTGTAATGCTCCATGCCAGGATCAAAGGATGTACATCCCAACCTTGAAGGGAGTCGGCGATGGTTTGGCTTACGCCCGAATCCATCAATACCTGTTTCAAGGCTCCTGCACCGGCAATGATCAACACAATCATGGCAATGTCTTTGGTGGCTTCCACATAGATATTCATCAGGTCCGGAATTTTGTAATCCATGCGCAATCCCAGAGAGTAGGTAGCGATCAATAAGGATATCAACATGACCATGCCGGGATCACCTACAAATTTGATATATGGATATAGTGTGTGTTCCTCCGACATCTGCAGCATGAGAATGGAAGTGCCTACCAAAAAGAAAACCGGGAACAAAGCAGAGAAGAAACTGTTGAAGGTTCCGGGTAATTCCTCTTCAGGTTTCGGTTTGGCCTGAAAAGTTTCCAAAGGTTTGGCATCAATATTTTTCAAGAATCTGGCAAAGAATGGTCCTGCGATGATGATGGTCGGAATGACAATGATCAGTCCATAAGCCAAAGTCAATCCCATGTTGGCGCCAAATTGGGCTACCAATGCAGCAGGGGAAGGATGTGGAGGTAAAAAACCATGCGTAACGGACAAAGCTGCCAGCATAGGTATCCCTACATAAACAGCAGGAAGCTTGTACCGATAGGATACGGTGAATACCAAGGGCACCAAAAGTACAAAGCCCACATTGTAGAATAAAGGAATCCCCACTACCAGGCCGGTGACCATCATGGCCCAAGTAACATTTTTGACCCCAAAAATGGACATGAGCACATCTGAAATCCTTTGGGCTGCGCCACTTTCGGCTACCAATTTGCCCAGCATGGCCCCCATGACAATGACAATGACCAGATCTCCCAGGAGTCCTCCCATACCTTTTTGGACAGATCCCGCAATCTGCTCAGGTGGAATTCCCAAAAGGAAACCTGCCAAAATGGAGGAAATCAGAAAGGCCAAAAAGGGGTTGAATTTTAGCCAGGTGATGAACAATATCAGAACGATAATGCTGACAAAGACAAAAAGAATGGTCATAGGTTGAGTTTGGGTTCAACAAACAATTTATAAAAATATCCTGAAGGTGCTTTTACCTAGCCTTTTTAATTTGATAAATGGTCATTTGGATGTTTTACTTTTTGATTAGCCTAATCACATGTCTTTCATTACCATTGACAAATTCCAGGAATATCAAGCCTGGCCGGAGCATGTCGATTGCACGGTTCAGGTTTTCTGGGGAATAGCGATCAGAATAGGCAGACACTCCATTGTCTTGGTAGATTTTCAGCCTGGTTTGACCGGATACCCAATGATCGGGCAGTTGGACCTGAATCCTGCCTGAAACATAGGGGTTTGGCCAAATTGTAGGGTAGGCAGTGCTTTGTGCCTGCCAGTTTTGAAGTCTGAATACCCTACTAAAGCTGCTGGTGCCATCCAGATCAACCTGTTGGATCTGGAAATATACATTAGGGTGCAATAATTTTTCGGTATAGTCAAAGTGATAGTTCTGCACGCCCTCATGGTCACCTTTGGAATACACAGACCCAATCTTTTCAAATTTATCCAAGCCCTCCAGCGATCTGAAGATATGGAAAACTTCATTTGATTTTTCCTGGGCTGTCGTCCAGTAAACATGAATTTTCCCACTCCTCCAAGTTGCCTGCATCTCCAACCAATTGACTGGTAGGATGGATAATTCCCTGAAGCTGCCAATGGTAAAAGTAGTGCCATTCAGGTCTTCAAATGCCAATGATCTCCTGGCCCAAAGCTTGGCTGGGTCGAGGCCAGGGAGGTGCAGCCCTGGAGCAGCTTCTCCATTGCTGACAACCCTAAGGTCATCGACTTGGTCTACGATCAGGTTTTCTGCAGAAATGCGCATTTCTATACCGTCTGTGCCGGTTGACGTGCCGGAAAACTCAAAATAGCTGTTCAATTGATATAAAATTCGTGTACCGTCAATATCATCAAACATAGGGTCCCAATTGGCTCCTGGGATTTCAATCTTTCGGATACTCAAATTTCCTCCCGGAGATGCTCCCAACAACTGGATTTTCCTTATACCACCTTGGTAAGTATCGCTAAAAGGAAAGGTAGCATTAAGGTCTGTCAGCGTATTGGGCAAATGGTGATAGTGTAGGTGGTGAAGGTTGAGCCAAGTACCACCTTGGTAAAGCAATTCTCCTAGGTTTTCGGTGTTGAGGTAAAGGTCAAAACCATTGAAATTCACCTCACCATTGATCATGGTCAAATTGCCCCTGATCCGCATATCTGAATGGATGTTTAAAATACCTGAGGGTTTGTTGATCTCGACCTCGTCTATATTCAGTTCCCATCCCACGATCTGTTGGTTGCCGGTTCCTGAGAAAAGGATCCGGGTACCGGAATTGAACATATTAGATTCGGCAGACCGGTTAATATTTCCATTTACCGTGAAATTTGCAGGAAGGATTTTAATGGAGGGATTTTCAAAGACCAGATGTTGATAAATTGAAGGATCACCAGAGCTGGGAAAAACGGTTCTAATGAAATGTTGATTTCCCATCGCAGCACTGTAATGAACTGTTCCTTCAAACAAAAAATTGGCGGCATCAATCAAAGGGTTGTTTCCCAAAAGTATCAGATTTCCTCCGGGCTTCACATGAAATAATGCACCCGGAATGGTTTCAGACCTTCTCACAATTTGCGCCAAAGGGGCTGAACATTGGGAAATCAAGGTACCTCCGTTTTCAATAATGAAATCTCCATAAGGGCCCGTACCGTTGAACATCGCTTGGTTGTTGAAGGAAAAAGTGGAGCAGGCGGGAATGCCAATAGTATTTACTGTTTGGATCACTGTTCCTGATTGGATAATAAAAGCGTTGGCCTTGAAAGCTGAATTTACTGTCAGGATTTCACCAGGATTTGGGTCAAAAACTACCGTGAATCTACTATTGGTGGTATTCGCACTCCAGGATGCCCGGTCTACGACGATCCTGGAAGTTCCCTTGAATGCAATCCTTCCGGATTCGGGATAGATCCAATCAATTAATGCACTGGTGACGGTATTGATGAAAAATACTTCAGCTTCTTTTCTGAGTCCCCGTAATGCACCATAGACATGCAATTCAAAGTTTTGAAGGTTGAGTTTTCTTCCGGGACCTGCTGCACTGAATAGGTATACGTTTTTTGCGGATTCATTCAAGGTGAGCCGAACCTCATGATTTTGATCAATGAAAATGTTGTTTCCCCGTTCCGGTTTTACAGTTGCAGCCAGCCAATCTGCACCATCCCAGGTTTGCCAAATTGCCGGGTTGTTATAGTCTCCGGAGGCGATTGTCCTGAAATCACCAGGCTCCAGAAGGATCTGTGCCATGCTTTCTATGGATATTATCGTTCCTATCCAGCAAAATAATGCCAGAATCCAGTAAATTCGTAGCGCTCGAAAGAAACTGAGCAGGATATGTTTCGTCAAAAAAGTCATTGCCACAAAAAGTTTTGATCATCCTTAAAATTAATTGCATGCGTTCCCTTTTGAAAAAATTTATACTCACTTATCCGTTTATTTATTCGATTATTTTTATGGCCAATGCCCAGGATTATCAGATCAGTTTATTGACCTGTGATCCGGGCGATCAATTGTATTCAGCTTTTGGCCATAGTGCCATCAGGGTTTTGGATAAGGAAAACAATCAGGATATCGTTTTCAACTATGGGACGTTTGATTTCAACACCCCTTTTTTCTATGTCAAGTTTACCCAAAGGACCTTAGATTATATGCTGAGTGTGTCGACCTATGAGCGATTTTTGTATGAGTACAATTACTTTAACCGAAATGTGAGGGAGCAGGTACTTGACCTGAATCCTGAACAGGCCAGGCAATTGGTGCAGTTTCTCCAGGTCAATTATTTGCCTGAGAACCGGTTTTACCGATATGATTTTTTCTATGACAATTGTGCGACAAGGATCAGGGATGTATTTGAGACTATTCTAGGGAAAAACCTGGATTGGAATGAAGAACCCAGCCCTGAGCAAAAAACCTTTAGGAATTTGATTGACGAGTATGTCTATCCCTTGCCTTGGGCTGATTTTGGGATTGACCTGGCTTTGGGAGCTGTGATTGATGTGGATGCCAAAGAGAGGGAAAAGCAGTTTTTGCCGGATTATATGGAAGCGGCATTTGCCAGAGCACAGATAGTGGGGGATGGGCCAACAAGGCCTTTGGTAAAATCGAATCATGTGGTCCTGGAGTTTCCCGAGCGGACATCCCAAATGGACTTCTTCAATCCTTATGTAATGTGGTGGCTGTTTGCAATAGGCACAATAATCCTGACCTTTTTTGGATTTAAGAAGAAAAGACTGTTTAAAGGATTCGATATCGCCTTTTTTACTGTTTTGGGTTTGTTGGGCTTGCTGATTGTACTCCTTTGGTTTTTTACTTTCCATTCACAGACCAAAAGTAATTGGAATATCCTATGGGCATTTCCTGGGCATTTGGTGTTGGCCTTTGCCCTTATTAGGGAAAGCATCAAACCTTGGGTGAAAAAGTACCTTCTTTTTGCCCTGGTTTTGGCTAATGTGGCTTTGGTGTTCTGGATTTTTGGCGTACAGTCCCTGCATCCGAGCATAATTCCTTTGATTTTGGTGATTTTATTGAGAACCAATTTTCTGTATTACAACTGGGAGAGATTTAAACCACTCCCAAAAGCATAAAGATTGGGTAATGAAAACTATTTGCCCGTTGATTCTTGTTATACAATGCTAACAAGTAAAATACTATGGACTTTAAACTTGTATCAGAATTTCAGCCAACAGGAGATCAGCCAGAGGCCATCCGACAATTGACAGAAGGTATCCGGGAAGGAGAACCCGCTCAAGTGCTTTTGGGGGTGACGGGTTCCGGGAAAACATTCACTGTGGCTAATGTGATACAGCAAGTACAAAAGCCTACTTTGGTCCTGAGTCATAATAAGACCCTAGCAGCACAGTTGTATGGGGAGTTCAAGCAGTTTTTCCCAGAAAATGCCGTGGAATATTTCATATCCTATTATGATTATTACCAGCCGGAAGCATTTATTCCGACAACAGGCACCTATATTGAAAAGGATCTTTCCATCAACGATGAGATTGAAAAATTAAGACTGAGTGCGACTTCAGCCTTATTGTCAGGAAGAAGGGATGTATTGGTAGTGGCATCGGTATCCTGTATCTATGGTATTGGTAATCCGGATGAATTTGGGAAAAATGTGATCCGACTTCAAGAAGGTGATAGGATTCCAAGAAATCAGTTGCTCTTTAAATTGGTTGATGTTTTATACAGTAGGACCAATCAGGAACTTACAAGGGGTACTTTTAGGGTAAAGGGAGATACCGTGGACATTTTTGTGGCCTATGCGGATTTTGCTTATAGGATTTATTTCTGGGGAGATGAAATCGAGGCTATACAACGTATAGATCCTGCTACCGGAAAGAAGATTTCAGATGAAAAATTGATATCCATATTTCCTGCCAACCTATTTGTAACAGGAAGAGATGTCATCGATACGGCCATTCATGAAATTCAGGACGACCTGATGGCCCAAGTTTCCTTTTTTGAAAAGGACATGAGGCTGATTGAGGCAAAAAGACTCAAGGAAAGGACAGAATTTGACTTAGAGATGATCCGTGAATTAGGGTATTGTTCAGGTGTGGAAAATTATTCCAGGTATTTTGACAGAAGACAGCCTGGGACCAGGCCATTCTGTTTGTTGGATTATTTTCCTGATGATTACCTGATGGTCATAGATGAAAGTCATGTAACGATACCTCAGGTCAGGGGTATGTGGGGAGGAGACCGGGCAAGAAAGGTGAATTTGGTGGATTTTGGATTTAGATTGCCTTCAGCAATGGACAATAGGCCTTTGAACTTTGATGAGTTTGAAACGCTGATGAACCAGGTGATTTATGTCAGTGCTACACCGGCAGACTATGAACTCAATAAAGCAGAGGGTGTGGTCGTCGAGCAGATCATCAGGCCTACAGGTTTGTTGGATCCTATTATAGATGTCAGGCCAAGTGCAAATCAGATTGATGATTTGTTGGATGAAATCGATGAAAGGGTCAAGCAAGGAGATAGGGTATTGGTGACCACACTGACCAAAAGAATGGCAGAGGAGCTGCAGAAATTCCTAGAACGAGCCGGGGTCAAAAGCCGTTACATCCACTCAGAAGTCAAACCACTTGACAGGGTGGAAATATTGAGAGAATTGAGATTGGGGGTTTTTGATGTGCTTGTGGGAGTAAACCTTTTAAGAGAAGGGCTTGATCTTCCTGAAGTTTCCCTTGTGGCTATCTTGGATGCTGACAAAGAGGGATTCTTGAGGAATGAGAGGAGTTTGGTGCAGACCATAGGACGTGCAGCACGTAATGAAAACGGTAAAGTAATCATGTATGCCGATAAGGTAACTGATTCCATGAAAATGGCCATTGATGAAACCAAAAGGCGTCGAAGTCTTCAATTGGCCTATAATGAGGAAAATGGTATTGTTCCAAAAACTGTGGTGAAGTCCAAAGAGAAGATCCTGGGACAAACCAAAGTGGCTGATTCTAAGCGCAATGCCAAAAATTATGATGAAAGAATAGATGCAGAAGCTTTGGTAGCAGCCGATCCGGTAGTCCAATACCTCAGCAAAGAGAAATTGGAAAAACTGATTGTCCAAACTCAGAAAAATATGGAAAAGGCTGCCAAAGAACTCAACTTTATGGAGGCTGCGCGCTTGAGGGATGAATGGCAAGGGCTGAAGAATAGACTGGAGGAGTTGAAGAGAGGGGTGGGGAATTAGGAATTGCTAATTATCAATTACCAATTACCAATTTTCAAAATTCAAAATCCAAACTTCAAATTCCAATTAGCGATTATCAAAGTCAAAGGTCAGAATTCCAAGGTTCAAATTTCAAATTCCAATAATTGGTTTCATCATGACGCTTCAGGAAATAAACAAGTTGGCCCAGCAGGGTGAGGGATTGAAGCTTGAATTCAAGAAAAAGGCTGCCTTTCCTGAGAAAATCGTCAGGGAGATCATTGCCATGGCAAATACCGAAGGGGGCTATTTGTTGGTTGGAGTGGATGATGATGGGACCGTATCTGGGCAGCGCTTTATAGAAGAAGAGGTCTTTGTGATGGAGAAGGCCATCAAAGAGCACATTAAGCCTATGCTTTCATATGAAGTTGAAATAGTCAAATTGAGCGCTAAAAAAGGAGTGGCTGTTTTCTCTATACCAAAATCTGACTCCCGTCCACATTTTCTGACAGATGAAAACCGAAGGAAGGCATATGTAAGGGTTGCGGATAGGAGTATTCAGGCGAGTAAAGAAATGTGGGAATACCTCAAAAGAAGTAAGCAGTCAAAGGATGTGGTGTTTACCTATGGTGAGAAAGAAACTGTATTGATGAAGGCTTTGGCTGAAAAAGGTAAACTTACCCTTCGTGAATTTCAGCAACTGGCGAAATTGCCCAAGTTTTTGGCTTCCAAAACGCTCGTTAGGCTCGCACTTGCCAATGTTATCCAAATCGTTCCACAGGAAAAAGAGGATTACTACATTTCCAAGGAATCATAAAGGTAGCGATAGTCCAAAACGTTGATTGAATCCTGCGATTCCCTGCAAACCTCCTGTATGCAGGGCCATTATTTTTGAACCTTCAAGGAAATAATCTTTATTGATCAGATCTATCAGGCCATACATCATTTTTGAAGTATATACCGGATCTAAGGGGATGCCAAATTCACGGTAAAACCATCGGATAAAACCTATCAGGTCATCATTGGCTTTGCCATATCCGCCAAAATGGTAAGTATCGAAAATTTCAATTCTGCCTTTTGGCAGGATATTGAATTGATCCAATAAGCTGGCAATTTCTCCATGGATAAATTCTCCTTTTAATGAAGAGAATCCAAGCAGTTGCTGCTGGGCTCCAATTGATTTGGCAAGGCCTGCAAAGGTACCTCCTGTCCCGATAGATGTTGCGAAATGGGTATAGCCTGAGTCTGTTTTATTGAGAATTTCGGAAGTTCCCCGGACAGCCAGTTCATTGGTTCCTCCTTCTGGAACCAGGTAAAAATCCCCAAATGATGATTTGAGTTGATCCAAAAAGTCCAGGTTCTTTTTTCTCCTGTATTCCTCTCTACTGATATAATGTAACACCATTCCCTGCACCAGTACCGCATTCAGCGTGGGATTCAAGGGGAGTGTTTCTTCTCCTCTGATGATGCCGATGCTGTTAAAACCTGATGCCTTTGCCGCAGCAGCCGTAGCGTAAATATGGTTTGAATACGCCCCTCCAAAGGTCAAGAGTGTGTTTTTTCCTTCTTTTCGGGCTTGTTCCAGGTTGTATTTAAGTTTGAAAAATTTATTGCCTGAAGCCAAGGTGTGTACCTGATCCAACCTTCTGATGAATACTTGTATTCCTTTTTGTTTCCATAAAGGATAATCCAATTCCTGTGTTGAGATTTCCTGTGGTATCAGCATGTTTTAGCTTATTCTTACACAAATATCAAAAACTTTATCAAATGCCCTTATTTTTGTGCTATGATAACGGATTTTGAACCGGAAAATTTTGACGAAGAAGAAGAGGTTGAGCTCTTTGAACATCATAGTTTTACAGTAGACAAGGGTCAGACACTGACTAGGATCGATAAGTTTTTGACAGACAAAGTGGCCAATGCCACCAGAAATAAGGTGCAGAATGCCATTGATGCCGGAAATGTCCTGGTCAATGGCAAACCTACCAAGTCTAATTATAAGGTAAAGCCTTTTGATGAGATCAAGGTGTTTTTGGAAAAACCACCAAGAGATACTGAAGTAGTACCGGAGAAGATTCCTTTAAATATTCTGTTTGAGGATGAGCATTTATTGGTTGTGAACAAACCTGCGGGAATGGTTGTCCATCCGGCTCATGGAAACTGGACAGGTACTTTGGTCAATGCCTTGGTGTATTATTTCAACCAACTTCCCACCATGCCCGGAAATACAGGAAGGCCAGGACTGGTTCACCGTATAGATAAGGATACCTCTGGACTTTTGGTGATTTCCAAATCTGAGTTGGCCATGTCAGATCTGGCCAATCAGTTTTTTCACCACCACATAGACAGGACTTATCTGGCTCTTGTATGGGGAGAGCCTGAACAGGATGAAGGGACGGTTGTGGCCCATGTGGGCAGAAGTGCAAAAGACAGGAAAGTAATGGATGCGTTTCCTGATGGATCGCAAGGCAAGCACGCCGTTACCCATTGGAAAGTCCTGAAGAGGTTAAGGTATGTGTCTTTGATTCAATGTAATTTGGAAACAGGAAGAACGCACCAAATTCGCGCACATATGAAGTTTCTCGGGCATCCGCTGTTCAACGATGCCATGTATGGGGGAGATAAAATCCGGAAAGGTACCCAGTTTGCAAAGTACAAGACTTTTGTGCAAAACTGTTTTAACCTGATGCCGAGACAGGCCCTACATGCCATGTCTTTGGGCTTTGTCCATCCAGTGACCAAGAAAAGATTGTATTTCGAAAGTCCACTGCCGGAAGACTTTGCTGCGGTACTTGAGAAATGGGAGAATTATGTCAAATTTGAAGACTAATTTTATCAAATAATATAGTTTTTACTTGAAATACTTAAAAATTAAGCCTGTTTTTGGCCTTTGATTGATCAAAACCAAGGCAGGAAACCAAAAATCTATTATCAAGTTTTCAATTTTGTACCTTTCGCAATCGATCGTGTATAATGATTTTTCATTATTTGATTTAAAAAATAAAAATAGTGTAAAAATTCAGCTTGATATTTGTCAAATTTTTAGAATTAGTCTTTTCGAGTTAAATTTGCATTGCAAAAAGGGGTAAAAATCATCCTTTTATTATGTAGGGATACGATCGGATAAGGGAATAAAATCCCTGAAGGTTCAAAGCCTTCTCCTACATCAGGTTATTTTGGGTTTATTGTTAATTGACTAAAGCTGTGAAATTGTATTTCACAGCTTTTTTGATTTTTAGGTCAAATCATTTCTCAAATCACATTGAAAAATCCTTAATCAAAGATGTTTATCAAGAGCATGGATTGCTTAATTGGTATTAAATATCTGTTTGAAATAAAAAAAATGTAAAAAAATAATAAAATCATTAGTAAAATTTTAACAATTAACTTCTTTTATTAATTTTGACCTGTCTTTAAAAGAAAGGCAATCAAAGCGACACTGTAGGATGTTGAAATTGGCAGACAAGCCCTCCTGTCTCGGGGGTGGGGATTCCGATAGCTATCGGAAGGATAAAGCGCACCAAGAGCTCTAGTGTTGCCTAACTGCCCCGTGGAGGTTCGAGTCCTTCTCCTACAGCAATTACATTTGGGTTGAAAACTATCATTGAGGCAGTTTGACTAGCTGAAAGGCGTGTTACAGACTGTCTCTTTTTTTGATTTACGTAAATCAGCATAGACATTTTCCTTTTTTCCAGTCCTTTTATATTACTTTTACTAGTGTAGTTGATTTTATGAAAGCACCCAAGAAACATATCAAAGTATCAAAGCTTTTCAGAAGTAGGATTTTCAGGATTATATGGTCTGTCTTTCTGGTGCTTGGGCTATTGCAGGTGATCTTGTTTTTTGGTTCAGATTTTTTATTACGGAATTACCTGAAGGAAAAAGTCAAACAATCCTCTGAGGGGAAATATGAGATAGACTTTCAGAATTTTCATATCCTGTTTATTCAAAGAGGGATTTCCTTTAAAGGGTTAAAAATTAATCCCTTGGATGAAAGGATTGAGGAATTGGAAAACATAGCCTATTACAATGTGGATGTGCCGGAAATGAGCATAACAGGGATCAATTACCTTTTCCGGAAAAAAGAACTTGTATTCGGGAATATTTCCCTGACCAAACCCAGTGTGGATTTCCGTCTGAAGATAGACGATACTGAAGAAATGGAATTTGAGGAATCTCCCCTGGAAATACTGCAAGAGGAGATCAGGAAATCATTTTTAGGCTCTAAGCTCAATGAGATTAGGATTAAAAAGCTTCAGGTGGATAATGCGGATTTATTGATCAAGAACTTTATCGCTCAAAGAAGTATCAAGGCAGAAAATTCGGCGCTCTATCTCCAGAATGTACAACTGTTGCAATCAAGGATACCAGAGACACCTTTCAATGCGGAAGGCTTTTCTTTTGAAATCGACAATTTTGAAATTCTACTGGCGGATAGTGTACATACCATTGAAGCTCAAAAAATCAGTGTTTCTTCGCTGGATCAATATATTCAGGCAAAAAATGCGAAAATAACTCCGGACTTCGATCGGTACTCTGAGACCTATTTTGAAGTGAGTTTGGAAGATCTTTTACTCAGTGATGCGGATATCAATAAGGTTTTTTATACCACGGAGGTGGAAGTGGGGAAATTGGCACTGCATAAGCCCGTTTTCAGTCTATATGTAGGAGAAAGAAAAAAGAAGCAGGAGGATGTAAAGCCGTTTGATTTTTATGACTTGATTGAAGGTATTTTGGTTTCCATTCAAATCAAAGACTTGGAAATTGAGCAGGGAGTTTTTGCTCAGCGCAACATATTGCGTCCTGATAGCTATATGATCAAGACGGAAAGAATTGATTTTAACATGTCGGATTTTTATGTTGGCCCAAATGAATCTGAAAAGAAAAACAGGTTTTTTTATGCTGATCATGCTACTGTAGATCTCTATGACGTTGACCTGATTCTTGGTGACAGTATCCATCAGGTCAAGGGAGATTTTGTTCGCCTTTCTTCCTATGAAGATCAAATTAGGATTGAAGGTTTTAAACTGTTTCCCGTTGAAGAACAGGATACAATAAAAGGAATAACCTTATTGGATATCGATGTGCCGCAATTGAGTATTACCAATGCCAATCTGAAAAAGATCTATAATGAAGGGATTGTAGATGTTCAGGGTATCTTGGTCGAAAATCCTGAAATAATCCTTAAAGATATACAAGCCAAATCAACGGAAAAGGAGTTTGACCTCAGCGCTTTTTATTCAGAGTATCTGGAAGGAATCTACGTCAAGAGATTTGAAATCAAGGAGGGTTCTTTGGTGGTGGATAATAAGATCAGGGTGCGGCAGGACAGTTTATCCTTTGGTAAGGTGAATATGGTACTGGAAAACTTTGCCCTGGATGAAAAAACGGAAATTTCTGAGGCGAAAAGCTTTTTTTGGGCTGATCATTTACAGCTGGAATTACAGGATTACGCTTTGAAACTTGCGGATAATCTACATGTTTTTAAAGCGGACAGGGTGTTTCTGGATACCAAGCTATCCAGGATTCAAATTGACGGGTTTGCTTTAAAGCCTGCTGATCCCAACCAGATTCAAAGTACTTTGGATAGATATGGAAAAAGTACCACCTTGGATATTTTTGTCCCGCATTTTTCAGCAGAAGGAGTGGACATCAAGTCTGCCTATTTTGATGAAGTTCTGAATGTAAACAGGATTCTCGTTCCCTCTCCCAAAATCGGGATATTCCGATACAGGCCGGTAGTTGAGGATTTGGAGGAGGAGAAGGTTGATCAACAGGAAATCCTTCAGTTATTGACCAATTATTTTAAAGAAGTTAAGGTCAAATCACTGGTACTGCAAAGAGGAACTTTGAATTATGAGAATTATATCAGGGAAAGAATCAGGACTTTTTCAGAGGATAATGTTTCCATTGCGGTCAAAAACTTCCATATCAATGAACAAACGAATCCTGATGAACTCAAATTCTTGTTTTCAGAAGAAGTGGATTTACGTCTGAATAATTATGTTTTCAATATTGCGGATGGTAAATACAATGTCCTGGCAGACCGGATAAATTTCAACACCGCAAGGGAAGAAATAATAGCATCCAATGTCAGGTTAATTCCCCGAAATGTTTTTACAGACAAAACAAGAGTAAGGGCGACGATTCCTGAAATGTCTTTCAGAGGAGTGGATTTAGAATCTTTTCTTTTTGAAAATACCCTGAGTCTCGAGAAAGTGAAACTTTCAGGAAGCAATGTCAATGTACTGATCAATAATGATCTGGACGATCAGGATGCTCCCGTCGCTAGAAGGCAACGTAGAGAAAGGAACCTTCCCAAAACCATTGATATTGTCAAAATTGACACAATTGAAGCTGAAAAAGCACTGTTTAGTCTTGGGTTTAGGGAAGGGGGCGTTCAAACTGAACTGATCAATACTGGAGTTGACCTTTCTTTCTATGATTTTATGCTGGACTCTGCTATCATCAGCAGAGGCAATATAGTAGAGTTTTTCACCTCTATGGCTTTGGGGATAGATGAATTCTGGTTGACTTTAAAAGACAGCGTGCATCAGGTGACTTTTTCCAAGGTGGAACTGGATACCCGATACGAAGGAATTTTGCTTGATAATTTCAGGATTATTCCAAGGGACCTTTCCGGGAAACCCGGAAATCCTGTTTTTTCGGGACATATCCCAACTATTCTGATCAAGATCCGATCTTTGGCAGAAATTCAAAGCAATAAGGATTTGTGGATCAAAGAACTCAGGCTTTTCAGACCTGATATGGAAGTGTTTGTTGATCAGGTGAAACGTGATCCAAAGGATGGGGGAGAAAAGGAAATCAAAGAAGGCTTGTTTTCCTCTCTTCAAATTGACGATTTTGAAATAGTCGAGGGGAATCTGGCTTTCTTTCAAAAGGATGGAAGTAAAGAACCTCAAATCCTGAAAAAGCTGAGCCTTGCTTTTGAAGACCTAAAGCTTGACCTCAATGAATTACAGGACTTCAAGACCAAAGACCTGCTGCAAAAGGAATTTAAATTGACTTTTCCCGATTTTTCACTCTTGTTGAAAGACAGTCTCAATAAAGTTTCCATTGGCATGGTCTCCATAACCAATCAGGAGATTGCTTTGAGTGATGTCAGCATTGAGCCAAGATATGGGTGGTACCAGTATGGTAAAAAAGTGGGTGTTCAGACGGATGTCATCAATGTTCATTTGCCAAGTGTATTGATACTAAATCCCGATTTGGACCTTCTCACCGAATATGAGATGCTCAAAGCTCCGAAAATTCTTGTACGTGATGCAAAAGGAGAGTTTTTCAGGGACAAGCGATATAAAAGGGAGCAAGGGATTTTCCGTCCAATGCCTCAGGCCTTGATGAGGAAAGCAGGATTTGATGTCCAGGTAGACACTTTTTTGGTGGAAAATGCCTCTATCTTTTACCATGAGTTTCCTGAAAACGGCATGGTGCCAGGGCAACTTTCTTTTACAGAATTGAGTGCTTCTTTGATCCCATTTCAGCTTTCAAAAGTAGCGCTTGATGGGCTGCATAATGAGGCTTCTCTATTTGCGACAGCTAAAATAAATGGGCAAGCGCCAATAAGTCTTCAAGGGCGGCTTTCTTTTCAGCCACCCTATCCGATGAAGATCTCAGCGCAATTAGATGCTTTTGATTTAGATCATTTGAACAGTATTCTGGTTCCCAATGCTTTTGTAAAGGTGAGGTCAGGAAGGGTTAATGGAGCAGATTGGTCCTTTACAGCAGATAATGAGAAAGCCATTGGCTCTATGAAATTCCTGTACAATGACCTGAAGATGGATTTATTGGATGAAAGAACGCTTGAAATTGCAAGTGGAAGGAAAAAGATACTGACTTTTGTACTCAATGTGTTTGCAGTAAGGACGCATAATCCGAGGGGATTCTTCAATACAACCATTGCCTCCAATATTTATTTTCCAAGGGATAAAGAAAGGTTTATCTTCAATTATTGGTGGAAGGCAAGTTTCAGTGGTTTGAAAGGCAGCGTTGGGTTGGGACAACCAAAGGTGCCCAAGAGAAAAAAAGAAGAGGAGGAAGATTGATTTACCTCCTGTTTCCCACCCAGACGCCAAAGATTACCGCCAGGATGCCCATATAATGGCCAAAAAGCAGGATTTCCCCATCAAGTAGTCCCCACATGATCGCGACAATTGGGATGAGGTAAGTGACTGAACTGGCAAAGACCGGGGTGGCGACCTTTACCATCACATTGAATAAAATCAGGGCAAGTGCAGTCCCCACAATACCCAATATACTGATATATCCAGCCGCTTGAAGTGCTCCTTCTACATGTAAGAGTTTAAAAGAAAACTGGGTAAAAGTGAAAAGATAAACCAATGCTGCCGGTAAAACCATAAGCAAGGAAATGGCTGTAATGGCTACAGGTTTGAGCTCGACAAATCGGTATTTGATAATATTCAGGTTTAGTCCATAACAGGCGCAGGCTAATAAGACATAGAAAGCATAGGCATTGATATCTGTAAAAGAGCCAAATCCTGTTCCTTCTTTGACGGTCAATAAAATAACCACTCCAATAAAAGCAATGACCAGTCCCAGGGCATTTCGCTTGGTGATGCGGGCATTAAAAAACAAAGCGCCTATGATGACCACAAATAGAGGTGTCATGGCATTGAATACTCCAGTCAATGAGGAACTGAGCTGGGTTTGTGCTTTGGCAAATAAAAAAGCGGGGATGAAACTGCCTACAAGACCTACTGTTATCAGATTTTTTACCTGCCTTTTGTTGAGCTGTTTGAGTCTTGGCAGGGATAGTGGTAACAAGACCATTCCTGCGGCCACAATCCTAAAAGCGCCGACTTCACCCGGTGAGAAGATTTCCAGTCCCCTTTTGATCAGGATAAATGAACTTCCCCAGATCAGGGCCAGAATCATCAGAAATCCCCATGCTTTCAGGGCGCTTTCTGCTTGTAAATCTTTGGTCATATTGAATGCTGTTCTTGCAAAAGTAGGCGGCTGTCTTCAGGTTAAGACCTTTCGTATTGATTAAAATTGATAATCGGCATAAACTTCACCTACTTCTTCCAAGATGGCTGCAACCTCTGCATAAGTATCTGCAGTAACCATTTTGGTGCGGAAAGGTTTGAAGTTGGGCATTCCTCTGAAATAATTGGTATAATGCCTTCTCATTTCTAGGATGCCTTGTTTTTCACCTTTCCATTTGACTGAAAAATCAAGGTGTTTTTTGGTGACCTGAATCCTTTCTTCCAGATCAGGACCAGCTAATTTTTCACCTGTTTCGAGGAAATGTTTGATTTCATTGAATACCCAAGGATACCCAATGGAAGCCCTGCCGATCATCATGCCGTCTACATTGTATTTGTCCTTGTATTCTTTGGCTTTTTCGGGGCTGTCTATATCCCCATTTCCAAAGACAGGAATTTTCAGTCTTGGGTTATCTTTCACCAAGTTGAGGTAAGACCAGTCCGCCTCGCCTTTATACATCTGTTGTCTCGTTCTGGCATGAATGCTGATGGCCTGAATGCCCACATCCTGTAGCCTTTCTGCAACCTCTACAATACGGATGGTATCATGGGACCAGCCTAGGCGTGTTTTGACAGTTACCGGGATATTGACCCTTTTGACAATTTCAGCGGTCATGGAAACCATTTTATCAATATCCAGTAGGATTCCTGCCCCAGCTCCTTTGCAGGCGACCTTATGGACAGGACAGCCATAGTTGATGTCCAAAATATCTGGTCCTGCTGCCTCTGCGATGGCTGCTGCCTCCCTCATGGATTCGATTTCGTTTCCAAAAATCTGTATTCCAATTGGTCTCTCATATTCGAAAATATCCAGTTTTTGTAAGCTTTTGGCAGCATCCCTGATTAGTCCTTCTGAACTGATAAATTCCGTATACATGAGGTCTGCTCCGTTTTCTTTGCAGACTGCCCTGAAAGGAGGGTCGCTCACATCTTCCATTGGAGCGAGCAGTAAAGGGAACTCCCCCAATTCTAAGTTTCCTATCTTAACCACTATTGAATTCTAATTTTCGTGTAAATTTACCGCAATTATGCAGATATATAAAACCCAAGCCCCGATAGCCTCCAAAAGAAGCTGGTTTTTTTCCTTACTTGTTGTCTTATTGATCACCGTTGGGGTAATGATTGTCATGCAGGGAATTGGATTATTCCTGATTCCTGTCATCTTCAAAATACCCTTGGATGAAATGGCAGCCTTGTTTACTTCCCCTTCCAATGATCCAAATGCCCGGATGGCGATTTATTTTATTCAAGGTCTGGGTTCGGGGATGTCATTTATCCTGGCTTCCTGGATTATCGCCAAATTGGTCGATAAAGCAGATATCGGATGGAAACAACAAATGGCTCGTTTTAAGTTCATTGGCCTGGTGATTTTATTGATTATTATGTTTGGGTCTTTGCTTTTCAACAGTCTCATCATTGATTGGAATGCCAATATTGAGTTGCCCGAAAGCTGGTCTGCAATCGAAAATTATATGAAAGAAGCAGAGGACCAACGGATGGTCCTGACCAAATTTCTGACAGACTTTGACTCCTTGACTGAGTTTCTGGTTGGCGTAGTGGTGATCGGCTTATTGGCTGGGATTGGGGAAGAACTACTGTTCCGTGGGGTTTTGCAGCCTAAGTTGCAGATCTATACAGGAAATGGCCATGTAGCTGTTTGGTTGACGGCCTTTATTTTCTCGGCTATCCATATTCAGTTTTACGGATTTTTTCCACGTATGCTGCTTGGTGCAATTTTCGGATACCTGTATTTGTACTCCGGTAGTTTGCTTTATCCAATTATTGCCCATATTTTGAACAACACATTTACAATTGTTCTGATTTATCTTGCGAAGCAGGAAGTGATTACGTTTGATATTGAAGATACAGATCAGGTTTCTTTGCCTTATGCATTGATTGGCCTGGTGATACTAATAATAAGTTTCAAAGCTTTTAAACGAATCAATAAAAGCTTGCATAAGGATGAAGAACTGGCAGAAAGTGTATGAAGACGGATCTCCCGTCAGGGCTGAGATAGTGAAGGGAGTGTTGGAAGATAATGGGATTCAGTCCGTGATCCTGAACAAAAAAGAATCAGTTTATCAGATTCATGGATATTATGAGGTGATGGTACCTACGGCAGAAGTATTAAGGGCCATAAATATTGTAAAGAATGAGATCTCCTTTTAGGATGCGTGACCGCATCAATATTAACAATTACAGCAACCTTGCACAAAGGATTATTACCGCGGTCATAGGCGCGGCCATTATTATCGCAGGATCTGTTATCAGTCCATGGCTCTACTTTATAATATTTGGATTCATTTTGGGGTTTTCCCAAATGGAGTTTTACCGTCTGACAGGCTTGGACGGTATGTTGCCTTTGAAAAGTTTTGGAACCTTTCTTGGCCTAACCATTTTTACCCTGACCTTTTTGGTGGGATTGGGTCACATGGCTGATAAATATTATTTCCTGATCTTTCCATTAGCGGCCTTGGTATTTTTCATCAAGCTTTATCGAAAATCAGATAAAAAGCCATTTACCGGAGTAGCCTTTACCTTTTTGGGGATTTTTTATGTGGCTGTGCCTTTTTCAATGTTGAATGTGGCGGCGTTTTCTGTAGATGGGTCCTTTCATTATGAGGTCATTGTGGGTTCCTTGTTTATCTTGTGGGCAAGTGATTCTGGGGCCTATTTTGCAGGTACAAAATTTGGGAAAACAAAACTGTTTGAAAGGGTGTCTCCCAAAAAGTCCTGGGAAGGATTTTTGGGTGGTGCAGCACTAGCCTTTTTTGTGGCTTATGTACTGGCCAAAAACTTCAATTCCTTACCTGAGTGGAGGTGGTTAGGCATAGCAACAATCATTATTATTGCAGGGACTTACGGTGACTTGATAGAGTCCTTGTTTAAGCGAAGTATTGAGATAAAAGATTCAGGAAAATCCCTTCCGGGGCATGGCGGATTTATGGACCGTTTTGATGGATTATTATTATCTGCACCGTTCATCGCAGCATTTTTGAAAATCTTTTAAAATCCCCTGTGGGATATTAAAAAACTCATTAATATTGTATCATAATTGAATTATTCAACTAAATAAACCCAATATGGCTTACATTGAACCGGCTCCCATTAAGGACAAAGAAAATCCTTTGGAGTCAATGATGGAGAGATTTAACATCGCAGCCGAAAAACTTGGCCTTTCAGATGAGGTCTACAACGTGCTGAAAAATCCAGCCAAACAAGTAATTGTGTCCCTTCCCATTACAATGGACAATGGAAAAATCCATGTTTTTGAAGGGATCCGTGTCATTCACTCCAACATATTAGGCCCGGCAAAAGGAGGGATCCGTTTTGCGCCTGATGTTCACTTGGATGAAGTAAAAGCACTTGCAGCTTGGATGACCTGGAAATGTGCTGTAGTTGACATTCCATATGGTGGTGGTAAAGGCGGTGTTCGTTGTAATCCAAGGGAGATGTCCAAAGGTGAGATCGAACGTTTGATGAGGGCTTATACCCTTGCTATGTTGGATGTGTTTGGACCTGATAAAGATATTCCTGCACCTGACATGGGTACAGGACCAAGAGAAATGGCCTGGTTGATGGACGAATATTCCAAGGCACACGGCATGACAGTGAATGCTGTGGTTACCGGTAAACCACTGGTATTGGGAGGTTCTCTTGGAAGAACAGAAGCCACAGGCCGTGGGGTAATGGTTTCTGCACTTGGAGCCATGCAAAAATTGAAAATCAATCCTTTTCAGGCGACCTGTGCTGTACAGGGATTTGGAAACGTAGGCTCTTGGGCTGCACGTTTATTGGAAGAAAGAGGTTTGAAAATCGTTGCGATTTCAGATATTTCCGGTGCTTATCATAATGAAAACGGCATCAATATCGTGGAAGCAATAGAATATAGAGACAGCAATAACGGAACATTGGAAGGATTTAAAGGCGCTGAAAAGCTGACAGATCCTATGGAGCTGTTGGAATTGGAAGTAGACGTGTTGGTTCCTGCTGCTGTGGAAGATGTGATCACGATTAAAAACGTGGAGAAAATCAAAGCGAAACTGATTGTAGAAGGTGCAAATGGCCCAACTTCAGCCAAAGCAGATGCCATTATCAATGAAAAAGGCATTATGGCCGTTCCTGATATTTTGGCGAATGCAGGCGGGGTGACTGTTTCTTACTTTGAATGGGTACAAAATAGACTTGGTTACAAATGGACTGCTGAAAGGGTCAACAGAAGATCTGACAGGATCATGAAGGACGCTTTTGACCATGTCTATGAAGCTTCGGTAAAATATGATGTGCCAATGAGAATTGCTGCTTATATTGTTGCTATCGATAAGGTTGCCAAAACATATACCTTCAGAGGTGGCTTCTAAATTGTAAAAAAAGAAAGTTTACTATATTTGGGGTGTGGAAGGAAACTTCCACACCCTTTTAAATTTCTAACCGATGACCATACATAAAGAAGGAAAAAGTTTATTGTTTTGGCTGTTGATCATTTTAGCAGCTTTAAATTTTGGTCTTTCCAAATTAATGCCCGAGCAGAATATGGTGCTCAATGTAATTCTTTTGATCAGTATTATTCTCTATCTGATCGTATTACAGTTTTTTAGAAACCCGATCTTCCAGCTTCCAAACGAAGACAAGTTGGTATTTGCACCAGCAGACGGCAAAGTGGTGGTAATAGAGGAGACAGTAGAAGATGAATACCTAAAGGAGAAAAGAAAGCAGGTTTCCATCTTTATGTCCCCATTTAATGTGCATGTGAACCGCTCGCCGATCAGGGGAGTGGTAGAATATTTCAAATATCACCCCGGTAAATATTTGGTGGCCTGGCATCCCAAGTCAAGTTTTGAGAATGAGCGTACCACTATGGTTGTCCGTCACCCCAATGGTACCAAGTTATTGGTCAGACAGATTGCTGGGGCACTGGCCAGAAGGATCAAATGGTATGTGGAGGAAGGTACACCGTTGGCTCAGGCCGGTGAATTTGGCTTTATCAAATTTGGTTCAAGAGTAGATATTTTTCTTCCTTTGGATGCTGAAATTTTAGTGAGCATGGACGAGAAAACCAAAGGAGGAAGGACGCCTATTGCCCGGTTGAAATAAGCAATTTCCTGTAAAATTTACTTTAATCCTACAAGTTGGTAGTTGGTCACCGCCTTGTAGGTTTTTTTGTTTTTGGTAGTTATTTATGAAGGATAACTGTTTGGAAGCTTGATAATTTCAAACCATCATTTTTTTAAAGGCCTGTTTTCAATATATTAGTAATTACTATTTTCTAGAATCATTTTGCTTCATGACCCAATCTAATTTTTCATACCTGGAATCAGAATTCCCTATTCTTATAAAGATTGACCAATTGCCTCAGGCGATTTTGGCGAAGGCATTTCGGGGGGAGTTGGTAGCTCAGGAAGAGAAGGAGTATGTGGTGGAGGAAATTGAGGTGTTGATGGCGGCGGAGATGCAGTTGAGTTATCATTTGAAAACAAAAACATAAACCTGCAGGTTGATAATATGAAAATAATTAGTATATTTGAGCTTTCTAAAGGAAGCCTCTTCGCAGTCAAGTACGAAGGAGAGGACCTGGATGCGCTCGAAGTACTACAAGAACAGTGGTCAGATGTGGAGTTTCTTAGGGAATTCTTCAAGAAGTATAAAAAAGATTATGAGAGCTACTATCCCAAGGCCAAACTCAACAAAATTGTACTGCAGACAATTGAAGATGCAGATGCCTTATTTGAGTTGCTTTATGATTTGGCAGAGGATAAGACAGGAAAATCCCTAGCGGATTATTTTAAACCTCTGGACAACAGAGAAAAAGAAAAAGCATATCTACTACAAGCATTAAAAGCCTATGGCCCCCAAAGCAATTCATTTTTACGCATTTATGCCATCCGGTACGGTTCCTCTTTCGTTATTACTGGTGGGGCCATCAAATTAACCCATCAAATGGCTGATAGGCCACACACCAAATTGGAGTTACATAAATTGGAATGGGTAAAAAAATACCTCCATGAAGACGGTGAAACTCCTGAATTTGTTTACCTAGACCTTGACAACGATGAATAAGACTGAAGAAAAAATCAAAGCATTAGCTTCCGAAAACCCAACTTCCAAGTGGAAGGAAAAGGTAGCGTTTAGGAAAGCCAATAAAGCAACGCTTAAACAAGCTGCTAAAGTTGCTCTTAGGCTTTTGGATGCATTGGAAGAAAAGGGCTGGAGTCAAGCTCGGCTTGCGAGAGAATTGGAAGTCACACCTCAGCAGGTCAGTAAATGGGTCAAAGGGGAAGGAGATTTTAAGTTTTCGACCATAGACAAGCTTGAAAAGGTTCTGGGAATTACCATGCATGCGATTCTAGCAGAGGATGAGTTTGTGATTACCGAAGAAGCTTTTGAGGAGAGACTTAAAGAGGAAATAATGGCTTATCATCAGCGTAGGGCACAAACAGAGGAATATTATAAATTAAAGAATCAAGTATCTTCTTCGAAAGCTGTAATGGCTGTGAGTCATGCGGATGGGGATCTAATTGCTATGGCAGGATGAAAGCTAAATTCTCACCTTTACAATTATTGGACTTCAAGTTGTTGGAGTCACACGTTGAGTTTATTGTTCCCAAAGATGATGAATTAGATGTGAAGGAATTATTTCATTCGTATTCCGTTGACATAGATTTTGGACTCAAGGAGGATATAGAAACAAAAGAAATCAAACTCTTTACTTTCATTGCAATCAATGCAGAGGAAGAAAATCCACTTCCCGGGTATAAAATTGTAGTAGAAGGTGGAGGTACCTTTCGTATTCAAGATCCAGAAGAACTCGAAGAAAACCTTAAAAACAACCTGACCCAATTTTCCACCCTCAACATGATGATCAACAACCTGCGGAACATCATTTATCAGATTACCAATTTGGGCCCTATGGGAGGGTATCTGTTACCACCGATTGATATTACGCAGTTGTTGAGGGATAAGGCGGGGGAAAAAAAATAATTGTACTTTTCTAGTTCATTTTGTCCTTGCCCAACCATAAGCATATTCCAAAATACAGTTTGAAATTTCAATCATTAACAATACAGCTTCAATTCGGTAAAGGTCAGTTACTGTTTCTGAATAGTATTTTGTAAGATAGGTTCCAATGGTTGAGTTTTCAGTATCTGCTTTGGTAATTGGATTGAAAATATGTTTGGAGCTAAAGTGAATAAATCCTGAAGTAATATCGTAAACATCTTTTATCCATGGATATTCCACTGAAGCTCTGTCTTTCAAATACCAGTCTTCAAGCTTTTGTTTCGGGTTTTCTTTATCAGAGAATTCTTTCACTTTTTTTTCCTTTCATTACTTCATTGGCAAATTCATGCGGATTCTTGACCAAATGGGCTGCAAATAAGCGAAGGAAATTGTCTAGATAGGGCCTTATTAGATGAGATGCAGCCATATAATTTTTCGAATCTAAAAGAACTCTAAAACCTTCAATCAAAGAAAGTGCTCTAGAATAGGTGCCATTCAAATAGAAATCAAAATGGAAAGTTTGTCCACCGGATAGTTGGCTGTTTTTGGCCATTAAAAGCATTCTATGTTCATAGCTTTTTAGAATTTCTTTGAAGGCAGAAAGAAATTTTGGTAATTCATCTTCTTTGTAGTCTCCCGGAATCCTAAGGTCTTTTACCAAAAATGGTGTCCATAAAGCATAACTGTCTGGCTTCACAATTTTATTTGATTGAATTAACAAACCAAAGTCTGTTTTATCGTCATTCTCTAAAAACTGGCCCAAAGTCCATTCTCTGAAATCTGTAATCTTTTCATTCGATAAAATTACAATTTGTCCGATTTCAGGATTTTCGGAATTTATGTCTCGCCAGTTTAGCATATCATTTGGAAATATTTAAGACTTCAACCCCCACCCTCAATTCATTCAAAATCGGCGTAAACAGATCCTCTGAATCTGTTTCTATACTGATGATCAGGCTGTATCGGATGGATTGTTTGTAGCGTTTATGGATGGGTCTTGTCTTCCACCAACCCCCAGTTGGAATGATGGCCAATTCGTTTTTAGTAGCCAAATCAGCTGCATTGCCGATCCAAATATCTCTATGGATGGATCCTTTGTCTCGTATTTTTTGACCGATTACCCAGTTTTCACTACCTTCTTGTTGATAGTCCTCCTCTAAGGCTTTTCTAGCCTCTTTATTGATCCTTGCCAAAAAAGTAGTGGAAGTTTCATTAGTATCCTTCAATTTAAACCGAAGACCGAATGAAGCGTAATTGTTTGCCTTGGCATACCGCTTATTGCCTGGATTGGGTTCTATAAAATAGGAGAGCGTTACATTTAGCTTAACCTGTGTATTTCCCATTTCCAACAATTGTTGCTGCGGCCAAGGAAGGGTGAATACATGGCATTCATTGGCCTTGACCGTGCCTTTCTCGATAGTATATGGTTTAATCGTTTCTTGAACAACTAAGGAAACGGAATTTTGTATGGTGTATAAGGCAGCAGGCAAAAATGGCACACCGTAACCTACTGTCCTCAATAATAGAATTTTTTCAACTTTGGAAAGGTCTTCAATTTTCCTGTCACCCAACATTTGATCTGTCCATTGGGCAGCATGAACCATAAGTGCCCTTACTGTTTCCGGCCAAATTTTTGGATAATTTTCCAAAATACTTGCAGCAAATTTGCTGGCAAATGCCGTTGCTGAGGAGGTTTCTCCAAAAGTGGAGAATAGAGAGCGTGCCATTCCTCCTTTGGAAATACTTAATGGCATCAAGGAATCAGGATCACAAAGTCCGCCATTCCATTCTGCCGCATTTCCTCCCTCAAAAACAACTTCTGGTTTAATTGCCCATTCTTTTTCCCAAGTAATGCTTGTACTGCTTGAGGGAGCTAACTGCCCCCTTTGCGCTAAAAGCGTTGCACCTGGATACCTAGATAAATCAATTCTATCTTTCAAAGTATATGCTCCAACGGTCAGGGCATTGAAAGCCTGGGCAGGATCATGTATACTGTAATCCTGATTGGATAAAGGATATTCCAGCCATCTATGATTGGAAATATTTCCCGCGGAAACCAAAAATAAACGCTTCCAATCTTCTTCTCCAAAGGTTGATTTATCTAATGCCGCAGACCATGCACTTGGTCTACCAAAGTGAGTAACTCCATCAGCAGTAATGGCCATGCAGAACACTCTTTGTTCGATGGGATTTGTCTCCGCTCTGGCTATTGCTTCTTCTGTAACCGCGCCATATTGATCTGGATCTGTTGGTTTTGATTGCTGGATCAACTTTATACTTTCCAATCGGTGGAAAACCCTTATGCTTTCCCTAGATACTAAGGCTTCAGATAAATCCCCAAAAAAGATGATTCCGGACATAGCTGTTCCATGGCCAGGAAAAGGCCAAGAATCATTAGTCCCCCATGAAGGGTCGACTGTATCCACATGGATAATCGATGACAAATGTGCCAGTAAGGGATGGCTTTCATTGATCCCAGAATCCAAAAGGCATACTGATAAGTTAGGATCATCCTGAATTTCTAATTGCTGAGCCAAGTTGGCGATCCAGTCTTTTTGTTCAGGAATATCCATGGAAGTAAAAACATCAGATAACTCTACTGGTTTTCTTAATTCATCAAGATATTGAGAATATAGCAGTGGTTCAGCCAGTTGTTTGGCACTTCCCTTTACTAGGATCACCAAGTGTTCTGGAAAAACCAAAAATCGAGAGGATATCTGTACACCGAATGCTTGTAATCGTTCATTGATCTCCGCTTGGACAGCCTCCGCTGATATGGTAGTTATATCTAACCAAACCTCCCACCATACTTCCTGTTCATTATCAGGGAAGGGGATTTCAGGTTCTTGCCAAAAGGACTTTAGAGTAGCTTGATGTATGGATTCAAGATTTGATAAAAGGCTTGCATTTTTAGGATTTCCCTTTGCCGTATTTCTTTCTGGTTGAGAATAAGAAGAAATTTTTTCTAGGAAATCTTTAACTCCTTTCTTGGAAAGATAGATCGAACTGATGGTTTTTTCCTGACCATCGTCCTCAATTACCTGTTTTAAAGAAGCAATTCTGATATCACCTGCTTTTGCTTCAAATTTCTTAATATCAAGTTCAAAACTTGGAAAAGTTTCAAGTTCCACATACACGAAATCACCGGGTTCACCTTGCCAAAAATCTAGAAAAGCTTCTTCAAATTCATTTTTTAGATTTTTCCCGTGCTTGGTTTGATCGATATTTTTGTTTGTTTCAAACCTGCCTCTTCCAAGGGGAGTAAACCTTATTGATCTGGCTTTATTGTCTAAAAAAATATGCTTAAAAAATCCGTCCATATGTTTTGATTAGTATGTTCTCTTTCTAGCCATTATATACTGAATTATTTTTTCTTCGGTTACACGATTTTCTCCATACAGCAAATAATCTTTCCAGATATCTTCGCATATTTTATGCACTTCAGCATAGCTCAAACCCATAGATTTTTTGGACAGCTGGTCTAGGTCCATCGCTTTTAGGACTCCTATCTCTGCTAACCTAGCGGAGAAAATTTGTTTGATTTGTGCCTCCGAAGGGTTAGTATAATTGATGATATCATCAAATCTTCGGAAAAGGGCGGCATCCAAACTTTCAGGTAAATTGGTAGCAGCAATAATCAGACTGTTGGATTTATCTTTTTCAATCTGGAGCAAAAAACTATTCAGTACCCGCTTTATTTCCCCCACATCTTGAGCCTGAGTTCTGGTGCTACCAATGCTGTCAAATTCATCAAACAGATAAACAGCCCTAAAATCCATCATGGCATCAAAAATCAACCGAAGCTTGGCTATGGATTCACCAAGGTATCTGCTGATAAGGCCATCCAACCGAATGACAAATAAGGGGAGCCCTAATTCTCCAGCTAAGGCATGGGCAGTCATAGTTTTCCCTGAACCTGGAGGGCCTACAAGAAGTAACTTTCTTCGGGGTTGCAGATTATGGCTTAATAACTTATCCAAATGCCTTTGTTCGTGGATGACTTTAGCCAAGGTCTCCTGAATATCCTTGGAGAGCACCATGTCTTTCAATCTTGTGTCCGGACTGACCAATTCCAAGAGGTCATTCAGTTCTTTTTGGGCTGTGTTTACAGGTAGTCTTTTGACAACAGCTTTGGAAGATTTACTCTTATCAATCAATTTTTTCAATTCCTCAGCCAGTGCAACATGCCCTTTTCTAGCTTCAGAAGCGGCAATTTGCATAGCAGTAGCATAGAAGCGGGATTCATCCCCTTCTCCAAATGATTTGATCAATGTTTTTATTTGTTCTGCCGCTGCCATTGTTGGAATCACTAAAAATTCACTCTCTAAAATATAAACGTAAAATAATACAATATGCCTCAACAAGCCATGAAATATCTTACTTTCTTTTTTTCAATCCAAAATACTGGTTGACAGGTTGTGATAAAAAATATAATTTGTCAACTAAAATACTTATTTTTACCTAAAATCAAACTTCTTATAACCAATGAAATACCTCGCCTCCCGTCTCAAATCAGCCCGTTTGATGAATGGCTTATCTTTGCAAGGTCTGGCTGACCGGATAGAAAATCGTATCACCAAACAAGCACTCAGCAAGTATGAGCAGGCACAGGTAATCCCTGACTCAGAAATGATCGGCATCTTGGCAGAAGCCCTGCATGTCAGGCCAGATTATTTTCATGCCGATACTGTCATAGAATTTGGGGAAATAGAATTTAGAAAACTGGATTCCTGCCCAGTTAAAGAGAAAAATAGGATTGTAGAAATAGCCAAAAATGAACTGAGCCGCTACATCGAGCTGGAGGAAATATTGGGTATTGAAACCAAGTTTCATAATCCACTTGATGGAATGGCCATTAATTCTCTAGAGGATATTGAAAAAGCAGCTGAAACCTTAAGAAAGGCTTGGGGTTTGGGAACAGATGCCATTTCCAATGTAATCGAACTTTTGGAAGATCATCATGTCAAAGTGATAGAAATTGAATCTGAGGAGTCATTCGACGGTTTCGCTACTTGGGTGAATGGAAAAGATATTCCCTTAATCGTACTCAATAAAGCCAAGTTTGTGCATAAACTTGATCGGAAGCGCTTCACTGCCTTACATGAATTGGGACATTTACTTCTTGATGTGAATGGGTATGAAGAGAAGCAAAAGGAAAAGTTCTGCCATGCTTTTGCTGCCGCTATGTTGATCCCCGAGGATACCTTAAGAGAAGAACTGGGAGGAAAAAGAAGCAAATTGTCCATGAATGAATTGGGAGCCATCAAGCAGCAATATGGGGTTTCCATGCAGGCATTAGTTTATCGGGCTAAAAATCTCGGGCTGATCTCTGAAAATTACCTCAAGCAATTCTACATGGTTTTCAATCAACTGGGATTTCGGGTAACTGAACCAGTGGACTATGAAGGAATGGAGCATTCCAATCGCTTTTCTCAGCTTTTGTTCAGGGCCTTAGCGGAGGAGTATATCAGCATCAGTAAAGCAGCAGCTTTGAAAAATCAGAAATTGGCGGAGTTTAGGAAGGAAAATATGGTTATTTGATGAGGATTGCTGTTACGGATGTCTGTATTTTTATTGATCTGATCGAGCTGGATTTGATTTCGGATTTTTTTAGACTCGACTTGGAGCTTCACACAACAGTTGAAGTAATGAACGAGTTGTTTACAGAGCAATATCAGGTGTTAGAAGCTTATCAGCAAGTGGGTAAGTTGATTGTTCATAATCTAGATGCGCAAGACTTTTTAAAAATAGAAGCTTTGGCCCTTCCAAAAGGTCTTTCTCCAGAAGATAAGTCGGTGCTTTACATCGCTTCTGGTCTAGAAAATGGAATAGTCATTACAAGCGACAATCTGGTAAGAAAATGTACTGAACGTCTTAAACTGGAATGTCACGGTTTGCTTTGGGTGATTGACCAGTTTGTAGGTCAAGGTATATGCTCCAAATCCAGTGCATCAGGGTCACTTAAAAGATTGATGGCTTTGAATAAAATGTATGCTGTAGGAAATTTGAAGATGGAGATAGAAGAAAGAATTTTAAATTGGAAGTGATTTTTTTCATTGGAATTGACTTAAAAAAATCCCCCGAATCTGTTTCTATACTAATAATCAGACTGTATCGGACGGATTGCTTGTAGCGTTTATGGATTAGATTATCTACTAATTTGAAATCAATTCAAATATCAACGTCTTATTCTACTGGCTTAAACATCAATCTTTCTGCACTCAAACTCCTTCCACCTTTTTACAGGTAATCTACTCCCCGCTTTTAGGACTTTCTGTATAAAATCATCACAATCTGTTTCGGAAAGCAGTTTTTCTTCTACGGCCTTGCAAAGAAAATCCATAGTGCTGAGTTAGGTGATTTGATGCAATTTGCAATAGTTGGCAATGTCCTTCAGGTTGCCACTGGCAAGAATATTTTGGGAATAACGAACAACCGCCAAACATGCAGCCTCTCCGTCTCCTTTGAACATTACCTTCTTGATATACAGATATTCCTTTTTGACTTGAAAATCATGTTCAGGGAAGGGGATAAGTTCCAATAGATTGAAATTAATCAAATTATCTACTTCAGTCTTCCTTCCCGGCATTCTGGAGATTTCTGCATAGACCTTATCCAACACTTTAATAGGATAAGAGAATATTCTTGGCAACAAAAGGATCTGCCCTCCTGAAATAAAATGGGAAATGACATCAGCATCAATTATTATGATCTTTTCATGCTTCTTCATTCCCGTTTTTTATTACTTCAGAAAAATCTATCCCTAAATCTTCCAATAGGGAATAATAATGGGATTCCGATATTGATCCCTCTTCAAAAAGCCTTCTTGCCAAATCCCCATAATCACCGATAACTTCTTCTTGCAAATCCTTTTCATAAAGTTTTAAAGAATAGCCATGATCCATGGCACTTTTTCTAACACCCTGTTTATAATCTTCAAGTTGTTGTTTATTAAGCAACTCAAGTTCCTGAAGCCTATATAATAAGGCAGTCCTAGAACAGGAAAAATATTGTTCAATTCGGAGTACAGTGCCCAAACTTATTTTTTTATTGGCAAGCTCCCTATCAGGTATCAAGGATATTACGCCCTCTTCGGGCATTAAAAATTTTGAGGCAAAGGAATCAGCATTGAATTCTTCCTTGTCCTTCTTATTAAAGATCCCTGTGGAGCAAACCTGGTATTGGAAATTCTCTTGGACAAAAAGATGATACAGCTCATGACAAATCGTAAAATGCTGATGACCTACTGTTCTTGCAGTATTAATCAACATAAAGCGATTGGTATCACCAACCTTTATGGCCATACCTGATACATCCATTTCTAAAGGTCGAAAAACAGCAATTACACCCAGCTTATGAAGCAGACTTTTGAGATGTATGCTTTCAGTATTGCCAAAACCATTTTTCGCCCGAAATTGTGAAGCGTACTTATCAAGAATTAGACGGTTCATCTTTGAGTAGATTTTTCATGCTGAGATAATTCCTGACTATTTTTTTGAATTTTGCTATCTGTGCCAAATCTTCAGCTTTAATGCTTTCAGCCCTAAATGCCAATGCAAGATTGACCTTGGCCAAATCTAAATCCTCTTCAAAAAAATCATATTCATCCACGCCATACAAATTGGCCATCTGACTAAGGATTTTGGTAGATGCGGTACGGCTACCATTTTCATAATAGCTCACTTCTTCACGATTTACTTGAAGATAAGCGGCAACTTGATCCTGCGTAAAACCTAATTTCTTGCGAAGAGCTTGCAAATTTTTCCCGATGATTTGATCTTGATTCATGTTAGTTTGATTAAAAAGTGTGTTACAAATATAGATCTAAATTTACAAATTTTAAAAATATGTAACATAAATAGTTAATGTAAAGTATGTATGATTTCTATGCAGGCATTAGTTTATCGGGCTAAAAATCTTGGGCTGATCTCTGAAAATTACCTCAAGCAATTCTACATGGTTTTCAATCAACTGGGATTTCGGGTAACTGAACCAGTGGACTATGAAGGAATGGAGCATTCCAATCGTTTTTCCCAGCTTTTATTCAGGGCCTTGGCAGAAGAGTTTATCAGCATCAGTAAGGCAGCTGCTTTGAAGAATCAGAAATTGGCGGAGTTTAGAAAGGAAAATATGGTCATCTGATGAGGATTGCTGTTACGGATGCCTGTATTTTTATTGATCTGATCGAGCTGGATTTGATTTCGGATTTTTTTAGACTCGACTTGGAGCTTCACACAACAGTTGAAGTAATGAACGAGTTGTTTACAGAGCAATATAAGGTGTTAGAAGCTTATCAGCAAGTGGGTAAGTTGATGGTTCATAATCTAGATGCGCAAGACTTTTTAAAAATAGAAGCTTTAGCCCTTCCAAAAGGTCTTTCTCCAGAAGATAAGTCGGTGTTTTATATCGCTACTGGTCTAGAAAATGGAATAGTCATAACCAGCGATAATCTGGTAAGAAAAAATGCTGAGCGTCTTAGCTTAGAATGGCATGGTTTAATTTGGGTGATTGACATGTTTGTAGGTGAAGGCATATGCTCTAAAACCAGTGCATCAGGATCACTTGAAAAGCTAATGGTTTTGAATAGAATATATGCAATAGGAAATTTGAAGATGAAGATAGAAGAATGAATTTTTAATTGGAAGTGATTTTTTTCATTGGAATTGACTTAAACATATCTTCCAAGTCCTTTCCTTTGAATTTGATAAGCGCTTTACTGGATTGTTTGAAGCATTAATAGTAAGGTTTTGTTTTTAATCAGCCTCCATCTTTGATAAAAACTGGTATAAAGTGGAAAAATTTTCTTTCTTATTTTTATATTTGTGAATAAATCACAAATAATCAAATATGATTAAGATTGAAGAATTCAGCTTCGGGAATTTTTGGTCCTTCAAAGACATGCAGACTTTAAATATGTCTGCGGCTAAGATCAAATCAAAAAACAGTCGATTAGATCTAAGTAATCTTCTTCCGGTAGACGAAGACCTGAATTTATTAAAGTCTAAGGCAATCTATGGTGCCAATGCAAGTGGAAAGAGTAATGTAATCAAAGCTTTGGTTACATTTATCAGGATTATTAAGGAGTCTGTAAAGGAAGATCAGGCCTTATCAATGATTGATGCTTTTCAACTTTCTACAGAGACAGAGCATCAACCCACCTTTTTTCAATTGGTTTTCTGGACGAAGGATATCCGTTATAGATATGGTTTTGAAGCTGATAGTGATTCCATCAAAAGTGAGTGGTTATTCTCTACGCCCAATAAGAGGGAACAGTCTTTATTCTTAAGAGAAAACGACCAAATCTTGGATATTAATCAAACCCATTTTGAGGAAGGGCAAAAAGCCATTGATTTGGCAGGGGGAGATGGTGACGGTCAGATTTTTAGAAGTAATTCTCTATTCCTTTCCTCTTTGGCATCTTTTGGCTTTGGAAAGGTTTCAAAGGTTATTGTAAATGCTATTGCTTCCATTTCAATTATCAGTGGACTTGGACACCGTGGGATGTATGGTTTGGCAGGCGAATCATTAAATGACAATGTAAAAAAGAATTTCATTTTAGATTTCCTCAAAAAGGCTGATTTAGGGATTGAAGACCTTTTGGCAATTGACCTCAAGGGAAGAGACCTTCCTGAAGAGCTCGAGGATGATGTGAAAGAAGATTTAAAGAAAGAATTAATTGTTGTTTCAAAACGTACCAAGTTCGACGAAAACCTGAAGGCTATTGGGAAAAGCGATTTTGCTTTTGGTTTCCAAGAATCAGAAGGTACCCGAAAGATGTTTGAACTGAGTCCTTTTATTTATAGAGCATTGAAAGAAGGAAATCCATTGGTCATCGATGAGTTTGATGCTAGGTTTCATCCTTTACTGACTAAGAAAATTGTGGAGCTTTTCAATTCGGATTCCAATCACGGTGCCCAATTGATTTTCACTACCCACGACACAAATTTGCTGTCCGCTGATATTTTGAGAAGAGATCAAATTGATTTTGTGGAAAAAGATAGATATGGAGCAAGTCATCTTTATACTTTAATAGAGATCAAAGGTGTGAGAAACGACGCCTCTTTTGAAAAGGATTATATCCAAGGGAAATATGGAGCGATTCCTTTCCTGGGTGATTTTACCAACATGAATGATTTTGATTATGCCGAAGAAGACAAGAGCTATCAAGGTCACTGATGAAAAAAAGGCTTGGAACAGAAAATCCAAACCCACAGAATACAAGGTAGAATCTATACCAATGAATAAGACTATTCTGATTGTCTGCGAAGGACAAACAGAGAAGCTGTATTTTGATGCCTTTCCTGTTTTAGGTGTTCGGGTAGATGCGGTAATGACCTAGAATACTGGGTGATAAATAGAGTTTAGAAGTTAATGGATTTATTTATGCTGATATCCAAAAATTAAATAAAAAATTCAGTTTATTGAGACAAAAGGCGGTATGAAAAAAGGAATATATAACCCGAACAACATTGAAAAATTCAGTTTTGTTTTAGTATTGTTGAGTGTAGTTATAGATGATTTTACCAAAGAAATGGTGGGTTCAGGCAAAGCTTTGAATTTACCCCAACAGGTTTTTAATAAACTGTTACTCAGAACTCGATCAAATTTAGAGGCCTTGATTTGTTTATTGGACGTATACAAAGAGCAGTCCTTTATATTTCATTCTATTTCACATATCTATAGGACGCTTCTTGTTGATTTTCTTAATTTTTGTTATTTGATGTCATTCTATGATCCTGAAGAGCCAGATTTCTCCTCTTTTAAGAACGAGTACGATTTCTTCAATAGGGATTATTTAAAATCCCTTTTAGAAATGGATGAAGTGGAGAGATTAATTCCTCAGGAATGCCCAATGTATGATATTGTCAATAAGAGTCAAGAAAAAAGGGAACAAAACTTAATCCAGTTGAAGACCTATTTTGCCCACTTGTATAGGAATAGCAATATAAATGGTGAAATAAAAACAGCAGAAGAGCTAAGGGTTAATTCGAAAGATAGCTTGTTTGAAAGTAAAGACGACAGGGCTAATCCAAAGATAGCTATGTTAAGTGAAAAGCGTAAGTTTCGACGTATATTGAAATCAGACTATAAGGAGTATGCGGATATATTCATCTACTATAAATATTTTACCCAGCAGTATCATTTCTCAGGGCATTCTAACTTACATGCTGGTCAAGACTCTTCGGGTGAAAATTACCATAATCTCGTTTGGTGTACATATAGGATGACGGATTTTGTTAAATTACAAATTCAAGAGATTGTGGGAGATAGGAGGTACGAAGAAAAAATTCATCAAATACAAACTCAACTGACAGATTGCCTCAAGCCAACAATTCAAGATTAAAGAAGGTTGTAAGTTCGTTTGATCCAAGTTAATCATATTTCAGTTCAGACTTATTCTGAATTAATTGCCGCCAATAACTAGGGAATACATACGTTCTATAGTGACGGCTTGCGAGTAATCCGATTGACCAAACTCCTGTCCTAAAAAATGCGAAGCCTTGCTCTGGGCAGTTGTTAAGATATTCAGAAAAAACTATGCGTTTAAAGTCCTCAAAGCTCTCTGGTAATTTAATTCCGGTTAGGCAGTAGCCTGAATCAGGTAAAGCACATTGGGTCAAGAAAAAACTTTCTGTATCAGATTCAGGAAACCAAAGTGTGAGTTCAACACCGGCAAACTCTTTTTCTATGACAAACCGGATCGTATTGTAGAGTTTCGAGTTGTCGAGAATGACAGTCCATTCTGCCAAGCAAGTTAGCAGGGATGAGGATTTATAGTCATATTCTGCTCTTTTGGAATAATTCACTTCGAGTTCGATCAGTTCTTCATGATTGTTGCTGAACAGTGGAGCTATGTTCATCAGTCGCTTTCCGTCCAATATACCTTTGATCAATCCAACTAATAGTGCTTCTATAGCCTCAATTCTATCAGACTTATGTAATAATAGAAATGTAAGATTTATTTCGATGATTTGATCATCGAGTCTTGGGTTATAGGCGATTTTGTTATTGTTAAAAATTTCGATGACTCCAGTAATACATTGAGACACTCTTATTGATAAAAGTCGGGCTAATTGTTCGTTTTTTTCTTTGAAAATTTCATAAAGAAGGAATGATTCTAATCCTATTAGTGCAAGAATTCCTAAGTGTTCATAGACGATCAAGTTATACGTAACAGGATCGATACTGTGTCGGTAAAAACCATCCTTAATTTGGCACACCGGAATGATTTTTGACAAATAGTATTCGTTGACTTGAAGTTTAAATGTCAATAGATCGATGAAAAGTAGTGACTGTTCATCTTTAAAGGGTATCTTTTTGTCAGTTAAATATTTCCATACTCTCAGAATTGTAATTTCTGAAGCTTTTATCGCCAATCTACTGTCATTTTCCTTTTTACAATATGAAAAAATAATTCCAAGTACTAGTTTGATTTTTTTTAAGTTTTTTATCCGAGTGTTTTTTTTCTTCTGATATTTAATTTTGTCTATCAACGAGTCTATCAATCTTACGTAGTCAGACAAGTCATATTCAGGGTTGTAAATATTAATAATTGTTTTTCTTAACAACACTCGAGCTTCATCTGAAAACAATCTTTCACTTATAAGTGAAGAAAAAACCATATTTACGATTGTTTCCAGTTGCCAAATTTCAAATTCGAAATTTGGATATTCCTTGGTAAAGCCAGCCCAGTTTTGTTGAATGGCCGGATCGTTGATTCCGTTATGAGCAATAATTATCTTGACTGGTAAACTTGAATGTGCTTTAGGAATGTTGTTTTTGACGAAAACCGATACAATTTCTCTCAGGGATGGCTCTAGTGATTGTTCTGTTCCATGCCAGTTTTTCCTATCCAGGTTTCCTTGCTTTACGGTGATTAAAAATACCTTCTTCTTGTTATCTTCAGGGTCCTTCCCAACTGCATATATATCCACACCGTATTGTCGCACTCCCTTTTTAGGAGGAAATGTCACTTCAAATCCTTTTTCTCGTAAAAGCTCTTCCATAAGTGAGTCGAGCTCCTTTTCTTCCTTCAAAGAAGCAATATAATCAGTCAATATTAATTTCATCTTTCCTAAGTAGTTGCATTTCTCTTCTTATAGACTCTTGGTAAACGGGGCTGAGGATTTCTCCGGAGGGAAACTCCATTTCATATGAAATCTTTCCCATATCGGAAGCTTCGTGTTTAGATACTCCCTGTCTTCTAATAGCCCAGCGATGAGCATTTACCTGAGTTTCTTTAGCAAAATTTAGAAAGCTATTTTCTCTCTTAGGTATACTGCCAAACTGCTTCTTTTCATAAAATCTTCTTAATTGTACAAGTTTAGAGTTAGGTCTGATTTCCTTTAATCCGTCTATTTGGTCTAGGCTTTTAAAATAAGCTTCATATTCCTTTAGTGTTGACTGGAAGATTGATTTAGCAAATTTATTTAGAGACTTATTTTTAAGTTCTTCTTTTATGATTTTTAAGGTGCTTCTATAGTTATATACGAGGTAATCTGAAAGTAGAAAAGTAAAATTATTAGTTAAATGATCTTCTTTCGTTTGTATCGACTTTATCAAAGACAGCAATGAATGTTGTAATGGTTTTTGACTATAAATGTAGCCTACCATTTTTCCCCCAATGTAGATCAATTCCGCTTTGCGGTAGTTTTGAAATACATCTTTCGGCATCTGAAATATTTGCTCACTCATTGATAATGCAGAGATTTGAAGGATAGCCTTGTGGATAAGGGGGTTGTCTGAGTTAAGCCAAGAGATAAAATAAGTTCTAAATAGGCTGGGATCTTTTTCTGCTATATTTCTAAATGCGTCTTTTAAAAAGTGACTTCCTCCTAGGTTACTAATCCTTGAATGCAATAGCTCATATGCAAAATTGGTGTCCTTTTCAATTACGCCCGAAAGTAGTGTTTGTTGCCATCCCGTTAGATCTTTATCTCCTACTTTAATTATAGACATTACTGTATTTTTGTACCAACACATATCTACTATTTCCTCGTTGTGGAATAGTAGATCAACTGCAGCTAGATAAATGTTAATGTCGTTCGAATTTAAAACTGATGTGACATATTCAAGTACATCTCTTGATAAATATCTGAACCTTGAGCAGAGGCGTATAAATCCTTCTGCCTTAAGTGAGCCAGAATTTCTTTTTTCAGTTATATAGGTGAAATAGTCATTTCGTTCAGTGTTTTCCTGCCTTAAAGTTGAGCCAATGGCATGTAAGATTTCATAGGTTGAATCGTCAGATACATTTTCAGCAAATAGGTCTATGTAATATTGTAGATTTTTCTCCTGCCTTGCTCGTAGCCCTTGCATAATGGCAGGTAGGAATTGTTTAGAATACTGGTTTGTCAGTATCTTTGGAATTTCATCTTCAAAGTTCTTTGTATCTTCTGTGCTATAGGTTGCCCATTCTTTGATAGATTTTCCAATTGATTGTAGAGCCATATCTCTTTCATTGTTTTTTACAATTTCGCCAATCCAATGCCCTAACTCCGCAATTTGTAATTCTGAAAAAGGTAATAGATTTGAAAGGAAAAAGATTGAAGTCCAGTCGCGAGAGTCAGAGTTATTTGAAAGTTTTCTCCAAGACATACCTCCCGTCCTTATCAAGTATGAGGAAATTGAGAATCCCAATTCTTCTCTAACCAGTACACTAGTGGTACTCATGCTGTCAACTTTCAGTAGATTATCAATCTGTTGTTTCGACTGAAATTTAATGATAGATTCTTTTAGTACTATATGGATGTACAGGTACAAAAAGATGTCTAGGTCGGTTTCTTGATCACTCGGCTCAGAAAGGAGGTTTTTTAGTTCCTTTTGGTCACATACCCAATAGTATAGGTCATTGCTTTGAACTTTACTTTTTGGCTTTATAGAATTAAAAGATTGAGATAGAATATCTGCTAGCTCACTAGAGTAATGTAGTAGGCTAATCGTATCAATTAAGGTAAAAATCCGTTGATAGTTGATATTTCTCAACATTTTCTATTTGATTTGAGAGGTTTGCTTCAAGTTCTGAATAAATATTTTGTATTCAGTTAATTGCTATTACTTTACCAAGTTAAAGCTCTCAATATAAGAAAGAAACTCCTTTGATAATTTAAAGGAAAGGTTCAACAATTACTTTTTTCATTTTTTAATATAATTAAAATCACTTCCTATTTTATCAACCTTTCCAACTTCGCCATCATCTCATCCTTCTCCTTCAACATCCGCTCATACAAAGCAATCTTCTCCTCATGGAGTTGAATAAGTTTTTCTACTGGATCAATGTTGAAAATTGCTCCTGAATTACCAATAAATGCCTCTTTATTGAAGGTGTTAGATATCACATTAACCGCCTGCTCCTCATCAAAATTCTGAATGGCCTCTACAGGAATCCGGAGGATTTCAGAAACCTGCTTTAAAATATCCTCTTCAATGATTTCCCGCTGTTCCAATAGCGATATCTTCTTCTGAGACCAATCTTCACCAAGCTCATGGGCTAGGACTTCTTGCTTGATGCCAAGCATCTCTCTAAAGCGTTTAACATTTCTGCCTTGATGAATATTCTTTTGCATGGGTTTTTTTAAAGATTGATCTGTTTTTAAAACTATACACAATTTAGCAAAAATCTGTTTATCTACCATCAGAAGTTTAGTAGGAAGTCAGGATTTTAGCTGATTTGAATAATTTATCCCCATTCAGAATACCATATTCCCGACCCATTGTTGAATTTTGAGAAGCTTTGATAGTCAAGGCAGTAGAATTTTTATTTGTTGAAATTCAATAATTCTACATGACTATTTGAATAATAAAAACAATGGAATTAAGAGAAATATTAGATCAGCAAGCGATGATAGATCCATTTGGTGAGCTAACACGGTTATTTTCTGAAGTGATGAACTTACAATCTTGGAAGAAGGAGCTTCGAAAACTGGAAGTTGGAATTCATTGCGAAAAGAAAACTTGGATGGGTAAAAAGGAAAAAAATCATCAAAAGGTAATGAGAGAATTTGAGAAAATGATTGCAGTTGCTTCTCTCTTAAGTGTGTCAATGGAGGATTTTTTTGAGGTTAAAAAATTAAAGATCAAGGATATCTTGCTTCGAGATCCAATAGAAAAAACATTTCAATGGGTTGATTTTCCCCAACACCTCATTGAAAATGAAATTAAAAATCCAATAGAAGCACTTTATCAAAGTTTCTATGCTTATGATCTTAGTGATTATATTCAATTACTAAGACAATGGTCTACAATTTCTTTATCTCAATGTTCAGTTGAAAATTTCAAATTCGGGGATTTCATTCCTGATTTTAAAAAAGAGCTTACATTTAAATCTATCTATAAAATTTTGGAATGTTGCCACCTTTTGATGGTCCGCAATGCCAAAGTATCTTCAAAAGATAAGAAAAGAAGGATCAGGTCAATTGCTAAAACTAAAGTTGAAGATGCAATAAGCTTTATTGGTTATTTTTTCTACTTCGAAGATCTATCTTTTTGGAGGGCTTTCATTGAGACTTTAAAGGTAGGATACTATGACAAAAAACCAGTTTGGCTTGGGCCTAACCCCCAAATGTTTTTATTCAGTGTCCAACAGTTTAAGGATCTTATTGCGCATTTAGAATCGCTTCATTTATATTATCAAGATTACAGTTTTGATTTCCCATCAAAACTCAGATTAAATGATTTTTGTCCTCCTGAAATTGAAGATCTAAATGCTTATCTCAGTCAATATCCAAAGCTTTTACCTTTGAATTTATCTGAAGATGAACTACTGAACCCCATAAAGACAATTAATGATCTTTTTGAAATTCAAAGGAAAGAAAATTGGATAAAATTTATTGGTGAATGTGCTATGGAATGTTTGGGTCACTTTAATGCCGCAGAATCACTTTACTCAAATAAAGTGCATGAAGACTTGATGGCTCTATTAAAGGCTATTGAGGGAAGTCATTTAATTCAGATCAGAGAATCTAAAGACAAACTTTGAAAAGATGAAAAAGGAAAATATAATTATTGAGCTGATTTTTCAAGACTTGAGATACTTTCAAGTATTGCAAACAACCGGAAGAACCACATATTTAGATTTTAGCAGATATGGTATGCTTGAGCTAATTCTTAAAGTTTGGGAAAAAGACCAAGAACTAGACGTCTACGATGTTGCAAAAACATACATGGAGTATATACGATCTGTCAAATATGAGCCATTTGCATATTTTGGTGATCATCTAAAACCAATTGCTTTGAATTGTTATGAAGCACTTGTAAAGAGAATCAAATTTCTAGATGATAATCCAGAATTCAAGTATTGTTCTGAAGCAGATATAACAAGATATTCTAAATGAAACCTTCTTCTTTCCTCCCAAATTCATTCACCTCTCCTGACCTTAAGGATCCTAGCAGACAAAAACTTTGGCAGCTGTTCAAGTCTTGGACTTTGGACAAAGAGAGTGATCATTCGGCAAACTCTGACAAGGAAATGCTACTTTTCTACGAGGACTTATTGGCACTATTGGATCAGGTATTTGATCCAGTTCCTGAACCTACTGAAAAGCTGGAGAGTGAAGATTTTTTAAATCCTCCAAGCCTCTATTTTGAGCAATTGATCACCGCCCTCAAAATCCTGATTGACCCTGAAATGATCTTTCTTTTTGAAATTCCTCTTGAAGACCATTCAGAAATCAAGTGCCGCAAAGAAGTCTATATGGTCATCAAACACCAAGAACCATCCAAAATGGAAGCCATACAGGGTTTATTGACTTTTTTTGTTTGCGACAAGCAGGAAGTTTGCATTAATCCGATCACGATCGGATTCTTGAACAAAGAACTAATGGATGGCAATATTTTCTTCCTAAGCCACTTCACTCAAGCCAATCTGATATACAAAAAAGCCAATGCCATTGAACTCCAGGAATACAGCATGCACCATTATCCCCAGATGTTAAGTCATGCCCAAAACGTAATTCAAAATGGATGGGCCACAGCAGACCTGTTTTTGAAACATGCAGAACTTGAAAACAAGGAAGGTGACTTGGGATTATCCCTTTTTTTCATACACCAGTCCATAGAACTCAGATTACGTGCTTTGGTCTTGGCTTGGGAAAGACATGAAAAGAAAACGCATGAGGTCAGGACCATGATCCGCACTTGCTTAAAGTTTATCCCTGAATTGGCAAGCATTTTTCCCCAGAATTCCGATGAGGAATGCAGACTGCTTAAGCTTCTGGAAGATGCTTATTGCAAGGCCAGGTATAAATCCTGCTTTCCTGTAAATCAGGAAGAGGCAGACGAACTGATCAAAAGGGCTGTAAAAATAAAAACAATGTGTGAATCCCATTTCCAAATCTATTTTGAAACAATCTTGACAAGGTAAATTAAAAAAGACAATTGAATAAAAAAGGGAAATTTTTGAGGTAATGTTTCTAAGATAACTAGACAAACTCTCCTGATTAATTCATTTTCTTACGTGATATTATAGCCTTTTTGAGATACTTTTTTGGTCCAAAAGTATTAGATTAACCAATGTTTAACCAATACAAATGCATTCTAAAACCATTTTTAATTCAATGCTATGATGTTGAAAGAATGATGATTGAATAAACAAAATTTTTATTAAGGCTTGATTTAAAACTATTTAATCAGTATATTAAGCTGTTTTTTAATTGTTTGACTATGGCAAAAGTTATAGACGCACTTACCAGGCATTTTCGGGGTAAAATTGGAGAATTGGTTTTTTATCAGGTAGGAGGAGAAACCTATGTTAGAAAAGCACCACCAAAACAAAGCAAAAGACAAAAACAAAATGTTTCTCAATTAAAGAAACTTTCACAGGACAAAATGGCTATGACCCAAAAATTCCTGAAAGTTCTAACCCGAGCGATTGCTTTTGGTTATCAGGAATTCAAAGTCGGCGCAAGAAGGCCCTACCACTCCTGTGTTTCCTATACCAAGGCACATTGTTTTATTCCTGAAGGAGATTCGTTTAAAATTGACCCCTCATTATTTAAAATCAGTAGGGGTTCCTTACTTCCCCCCGAAAATGCTTCAGTAGTTAAAATAGAAGGGGGAATGGAATTTCGGTGGAATGACAATTCTTGGATTTCAAGTGCCAAACCATGGGATAAGGCATTTATTGTCTTATACAATCCTACGGAACAAAAAGTCCTTTGGGAATCTGCGGGAAGTGTAAGGGAAAAAGAGAACCACTATTTTGAATTAACGGAACTACAACAACAGGAACAATGGCATGTTTATATTGCCTTTAGTCAGGATATCCCTTGGGGTAAAAGGACAATCCTTTCAGATTCTGTTTATTTGGGATTTATATAAATAGAATGGTTATTTTTTAATATGCTACATACTCTAGAATTAATGATTTAAAAAAGACTTTAGCCTTACAATGACCAATACACGCCGAACTTTAGCCAAAGCCGACTTCTGAATCGATCTGGAACCAGGTAATCATCAGTTCTATAATCAAGTCCGACTTCGTATTTGGTATCATCGTCTACATAAAAGCCCAAAGATGCGACCAATCTGTTTTCCAAATCGTCCTCTGAATCCTGGAACATATAAATGACCTCATTGGATACAGTCAGGTACTTTTCTCCCGGATCCAGATTTCTCCCTTGTAAAGGAAATTGAACTGCATATCTATATCTCGCCCTCCAAAGCATGGATTCTTCATTGAAAAAAGTTTGATCTGTTCTGATTCTGTGACCAACTCTAAAAAAATTGCCCCTTTGTAAGATAGTTACCTGCTGAATGGGTCTGTGGGTGTTTTCTCCTTCTTCTATTCTATATTGATACCCTAAATCAACCTTCACAAAGGGATTGATTCGCTTCCCAATGAATGATTGCAGGTCAGTTAAGGTATGACTGTAGGCTAATTCTCTGTTTAGCCTTTGGGCATCAAACATGCCATGTTGTGATTCGACTTTATGGGTAACGGAATAATCTTTGCCAATTTTATAACTCAATTGAGCCTCCGGGAACAATCCTGAGGTAAAAAGGTGTCTGCTCTGGGCAAATGAATTTGCAGATGCCAAAGAAAAGAGGCAAAAGATAAGAATGAAGGATATTTTTTTCATTTGCTAAAAGTCTAAGACATCGGTTGAACTAAGCTCAATGGCTCTTTTTTCTAGAAAATTGCCCAAGCTGTCAAAATGTCCCTCCCACATTTTATTCAGTCCATTTTCCCTCCCGAAATACTCAATTTCATATTTTTTGATCAGAGACTCTCCAACTTTGTTTTCATCAATTAAGTCTTCTAGGTCATCGCTGTTTCCCGTATATTGGATTTGTATGCGGTCAATTTTAAACCTCTGATAATTTTCGGTCAGGTAGCGGGTGAGGTTTTCCTGAATCTCTTTTTCCAAATCCTTAAACTCTATCAGTATTTCAATATTGCTGATTTCTCCATCAGGTAAAAATTCCACACTATGCCATTTTTGTTTTTTTCTGAGTTTGGCTTCATACACTTCCTTTTCTCCATCAGTTTGGAAATACCATCTTACTTTATTTATACCTTCATAAGCATCCTTTAGCCATTCTCTAGCTTTTTCCGGAACTTCACTTTTATCCACACCTTGTTCTATCTCTCTTTTTTGACCATAGGAAACAGTAGAAAAGCAGAGGAGCATAAAAACTAAAATAAAACTCGATTTTCTAAGCATGTTATTGTCATTTTGCTAAAGTCCTTGTCAAGTCCCAATACGCGCCTATCTTGTTCCGTTGAGAATTATGGGTATTTTAATAAAATGGGTAGTTAAGGTACTAATTTTCCTGTTGGGCTTTTGATAATACGGATATTCCCATTGTTTGTTTCTGGAATACGTTCCTTATTTTTTTATTGAATATTTAGTTTAAATCCACTAAATTTATAAAAGCCAGAACAAGCTTTTATTGATCATATAGCCCAAGGGCAGGCCACTTTGGTCTTTGAGGTTTCAGATCCGAAAATTGGAAATGTTCACCTAAGCGGTGGCAAATTTGATAAGCAAAAACACTATGCGTACAAGTCAGGTGATCATTTTGTAAGAGGATATCACTGGGAGGATGGACAGGTAGAGGAAGAGCTTAATGTAGTCTACTTCCTTAATGGCAAGCAGGAGACCAAAGCCTTGAAACTATCCAAAGAGCAGATGCAGGATGGGAAAATCATCATTACTCTGTAAAAGCATTTTTGCCTTTCTTTCCTTTGTAAAAGAGGTAACCAAAGGCAAGGGTCGACAGGAAAAAAATCAAGGTAGTCCATTCATAAGTTCTTTTGTCGGACTTCTTTTCTTGGACAACCTGGTCTTTCTCTTCCAAAGCTCTTTTGAGAATGGCTATTTCCCTTTCCTGCTTTTGGGAGATAAATTTATAGTCGTTTTTTTCGTAAGTGATCTCTGTTTTTTCAATTTCACTGAGCATTTTTAGCTCGTCCATGATCTGATTGTCCTTTTCGATGATGCGTGCCATCCAATCATTGGTCTCAATCATGTCTTTCTTGGTTCGGTTTCCGAAGATTCCGCTTTTCTTACTTTCGGAGGCTTTCCATTCCCTGTGCATTTTATCCCGGTCACTTAACATTTTCTCCAGTTTAGCCTGAGCAAAAATGGTCATGGGAAACAAAAACAAGAAAGCAAAAACAATTCTTTTGAACATGATAATCGGTGTTTGAATACGCTTTTTAACGTTCAAATAATATGCCGAACAGGTTAGGAAACCTATTTTAGCGGAATTTTTTACCTGCTTTGCGTTTGAAAGCGCCTTGTCGACGCTTATTGTTGGTATAAAAATTATAAAGAAAATTGACCGCAAAGACAGTTATAGTCAAGGGGATAAACAAGTCCGGCAGCATGGTTTTGATGCCCAACAAAATCAATAAAGTGGCGATAATTCCAACTTTAAAAGAGGTATGGCTTTCAGGGTAAACCCTTCCTATCAAATATAAACTGAGTGATTCTATGACCACCATGCTGACGATGAGGTAAGTCAACATGGATTTCATGGTAGTGTCGTTGGACCATACTACCCAGGCCAATCCGGCGGCTACCAATATCAGACTTGCGGCCTGTGCCGAAGTATTCAATCGCTCTCTCATAGATGTATTTCAGGGTTAACAGTGGAATAAGATATGTATTTTATGCGTAACATCAAAAATGCTATTTCTTAAATTATCCTTGAAACCACTTCACTTTTGAAATGTGAAAAAATAGTACCAAGTACGATGTGCCAAGCAGGGAAGTGATCCTCATACTTAGTACATTGTACTTGGTACTTGGTACAATAAAAATTACAACTTCCTCTTAATAAAATCTGTCATCAAGCTGTACAGGTGCCAGGTCGTATTTCCCCCGTAAATGCCATGGTTTCTGTTAGGGTAATACATGGTCTCAAACTGCTTGTCCGCCTTAACCAAAGCATCTACCAAGTCCACTGCATTTTGGAAATGCACATTGTCATCTCCGGTTCCATGGATCAATAGATAGTTGCCCTTTAGTTTGTTGACATGCGTGATAGGACTGTTGTCATCATAACCGGCAGCATTGAGCTGTGGTGTCTGAAGGTAACGTTCTGTGTAGATGGTGTCATAGTATCTCCAGGTAGTGACCGGCGCTACCGCAATGGCTGCTTTGAATACATCATGACCTATCATCAATGCCAATGAGGACATATAGCCACCGTAAGACCAGCCCCAGATACCGATTCTGGATTTGTCTACAAAAGGTAGGTTCCCTAAATATTTGGCACCGGCAATCTGGTCTTCTGTTTCAAATTTGCCCAAGTTGGCATAAGTCACATGTTTGAAATCACGGCCTCTTGCCCCTGTACCTCTATTGTCCACACAGACCACAATATAGCCTTCAGCGGCTAGATGTTGGTGCCAGAAATCCCTTGTTCCTCCCCATGAATTGGTCACGTTTTGGGAGCCAGGTCCACCATATACATACATCAAGACAGGATATTTTTTGCTTTCATCAAAATCAGCCGGTTTGATCATATAGCCATTTAGCGAAGTGCCATCAACAGTATTGAAATTGAAGAATTCTTTTTGGGAAAGGGCAAAATTGGAGAGTTTACCTTTGAGTTCTTCATTGTCTTCCAAAACCTTGACCACCTTGCCGGTTGATTCATTTAAGGTTACTCTCAAAGGACTGTTGGCGGTGGAATGGTTGGCAATGAAATACTTGAAATCCTTGCTCATATTGACAGAAGTACTGCCTTTTCCGGAGTAAGCACTTTCTTGTTTTTACCATCCATATTGATCACATAGAGGTTTCTTTCCAAAGGAGATGCCTCAGTGGAGATGAAATAGATTTTTTTACCTTTTTCATCAATGCCTACCAAATTGGTCACTTCCCAATTGCCGGAAGTAATCTGACGGATCAGTTTGCCCTGATTGTCATGGTGGTAGATATGCTTGAATCCATCCTGCTCAGATGTACGGATAAACCCCTTGTTCCCTTCCAAAAACCTCAGGTCATCATTGTAGTCCAGGTCCACATAGGTGTTTGATTTTTCCTGAAGGATCAGTTTGGTTTCACCGTTTTGGGTATTGGCATAAAACAGGTCAAGTTGATTTTGTAGCCTGTTGAGCCTCAAAAACGCCAAAGTATTCACATCTCCAGTCCAGTAGATTCTTGGCAAATAGATGTCCTTTTCTTCTCCAGCATCTACTTTTACCGTGTTTTTCGATGCAAGGTCATAAATATGGATGCTTACTTCAGCATTCTTTTCACCTGCTTTTGGGTATTTGAATTTGTAGTCTTCAGGATAAAGTTTACCCCAGGTCTGCATGTTGAATTCCGGAACGTCCGTCTCATCAAATCGGATAAAGGCAATTTTTTTTCCGTCAGGTGACCAATCAAAAGCTTTGGACATAGAGAACTCCTCCTCATACACCCAGTCTGCAGTACCATTGATGATATGGTTCCATTTGCCATCAGAGGTAATCTGGGTTACCTGATTGGAGCTCAGTTCTACCATGTAGAGGTTGTTGTCTTTGACAAAAGCTACCTTATCATTGTCAGGAGAAAGGGTGGCGTACATGATCTTTTCTCCGTTCATAAGTTTTTGTGCGGTACCTGTTTGCAGGTCCACCACATGATAGACTCCTTTGCTGGATCTTCTGTAGATGCTTTCTACTTCGGAAGCGATCAAAGCTTTGGTCTCTTCCGGATTGAATGAGTAGCTGGAGAAATTAATGCCCAGTTTACCGCCATCAATCAGAACATCGGTTTCTTCTCCTGTAGCCACATTGATTTTGACTACCCTTGGGCCTGAGAGGCCCCTTTGGAGGGAGGAGTAATACTGTCCGTCTTTCATCCAGTTGATGCCATAGACTGACTTTTGGGCAAAGGTGTTGTTTTTGAATACGTCTTCAAGAGAGATAGCTTTCTTGTCTTGGGCGAATGCATTCCCTCCAAAAAGCAACATCAGTAGTAATACTGTGAGTGATTTATATTGAATCATATACTTGAGTTTATTTCCTGTGCTAAGATAAGTAAAATGGTCTTATGGAAAAGTTTACTAATGATAAATGGAATTGAAAAGGAAAGGAGATATTTTCCTTCACTTTCCATGAAATTATTTTAAAATTTCGGTAATTCGGGTATTCAACCCCTTGTTGTTATGATGAAAAAAATAGCCTTGGTAACCGGAGGATTTACAGGTGAATCCGTTATATCCCTCAAAAGTGCGGCAGTCGTGGAAAAGACCATTGACAGGAGTAAATATGATGTTTTCAAAATCCTGATCTATCCTGGAAATTGGTATCATGAAACTGCCGATGGGGAGAGGATACCAGTTGACCTTAATGATTTTTCCATTCAGATAAAAGGAAAGAAAATCAAATTTGACGGGGTGTTCAATATCCTTCACGGTTCCCCTGGTGAGGATGGAAAGTTGGCCGGATATTTTGATATGGTCGGATTGCCCTACACGACCTGTGATGCCCTCACTTCATCCATTACCATGAACAAAGGATATACCAAGGCTATTGTGCAGGATATTCCGGAGCTTTTTGTGGCCAGGTCGATTCAGCTGTTTGAAAATATTGAAGAAAATAAAGACAGGATTCTTCATGACCTAAGGCTTCCACTTTTCGTCAAACCTAATAATGGGGGGTCGAGTATTGGCATGAGTAAAGTCAAAGACCCCAAGGAGCTTCAAGAAGCATTGGACAAGGCTTTTGCTGAAGACAGCCAGGTCCTCGTGGAGGAATTTGTTTCAGGCAGGGAATTTTCTATTGGTGTGTACCATGCAAAAGGAGAAACCACTGTACTCCCTGCCACAGAGATTGTCAGCAGTAAGGAGTTTTTTGATTTTGAGGCGAAATATTCTCCAGGTGTGACAGAAGAAATCACTCCAGGAAGAATGAGTCAGGAAGAGGTCGAGAGAGTCAACAGGATTATTGAGCAGGTATATCAGAAATTAAACTGCAAGGGAGCAGTCAGGATAGATTACTTCCTGGAACATGATACCGGTAAATTTTATTTTATTGAAATCAACACGGTTCCCGGTCAAACAGAAACTAGCCTGATCTCCCAGCAGGTCCGTGCCATCGGTATGGATGTCAAAGATTTCTACACGGACCTGATAGAAGAGATGTTTACCTAAGCCGGAGGCTATTGCTGACTACTGAGACAGAGCTGAGGGCCATAGCTGCTCCAGCCAGCATGGGATTCAGTAGGAATCCAAAAGCAGGATACAAAACACCTGCTGCTATTGGAATGCCGATGATATTGTATATAAATGCCCAAAACAGGTTTTGACGGATGATCCTCACGGTTTTTTTGGTCAAGTTAAGTGTTTTGGGTATTTGTTTTAAATCTGAATGCACCAAGGTGATTTCTGCCACTTCCATGGCAATGTCTGACCCTTTCCCCATGGCGATACTTAAATCTGCCAGACTTAATGCTTCACTGTCATTGATGCCATCGCCTGCCATGGCCACTGTTTTACCTTCTGATTTGAGCTTTTTGACAAATTCTGCTTTTTCATGGGGCATGACACTTGCCTGATAACCATCCACCTGTGTTTCTTTGGCCACTTTTGCTGCCGCAATCTCGTGGTCTCCTGTCAACATATAGACTTTTATGCCCATATTTTTGAGGGTTTTGATGGCTTCCACTGAAGACGCTTTGATCGGATCGGAAATTTCGAAATAGGCGATAAGTTCACTTTCCTTCGCGGCATAGACCACTGAGGAACCTTTTGACATCAGTTGTTGTGATGATTGGATAGCAGCCTCATCTGTTTTTTGAAGAAATGCCGAAAGCCAGCTCAATGTTCCGATTCTATAGGTGGAACCATCTGCCTTTGCGGAGACACCTTTGCCGGGCTCGTTTTTGAAATCCGTAATTTCTATAGTTGTGTTTTCATCTTCAAAATAATTGGAAATAGCCTTTGCTAGTGGATGTTCTGATTTTGATTCAATAGCCTTTAAAATTGCTGCATCGGTTTCGCTCCAAGATCCTACAAATTGTACACTCGTCACTTCCGGGCTTCCCTGAGTGATGGTGCCGGTTTTGTCCATTACAAGGGCATCAATTTTTTTACCCTTTTCCAGACTTTCTGCATTTTTGATCAGGATGCCCATTTCTGCTCCTTTACCCATGGCAGCCATGATGGCAGTAGGCGTTGCCAGTCCCAGTGCACAGGGGCAGGCGATGACCAGTACCGTAATCATGGCCAACATGCCTCTAAGCCAAGCGTCTTCCACGCCACTGAAGCCCCAAATAAAGAAGGTCAGTATGCCAATGATCAGGACCGAAGGGACAAAAATAGCGGCAACTTTATCCACCGTTTTTTGGATTGGGGCTTTTGAACCCTGGGCAGACTTTACCCTTTCAATGATTTGGGAAAGCAGGGTTTGGTTGCCAACCTGCTCTGCTCTAAAATTGAAGCTACCTTCCTGATTGATGGTACCGGCAAATACCTTGTTGCCTTTGGTTTTCAACACAGGAATAGGTTCCCCTGTGAGCATGCTTTCATTGACATAGGAATTGCCTTCCAAAACTTCTCCGTCCAAAGGGATCTTTTGGCCGGGCTTGACCAAGATAATTTCTCCTTTTTGAACCTCACTTGTCTTTTTAAGAATGGTATTGCCCTCTTCCAATACAGTGAGTTCTTGAGGCTGAAGACCCATCAGTTTTTTAAGTGCTGCACTTGTGCCTGCTTTGGCACTGGATTCTAGGGTCTTGCCCAATAGGATAAAAAATATGATGACAGCAGCTGCTTCAAAATACACATGTGCATCCAAGCCTCTGTTCGTTAGGAACTCAGGAAAGAAAGTATTGAAAGTGCTATAGGCATAGGCAATTCCTGTACTCAGTGCTACTAAAGTGTCCATGTTTGCTTGGAAATTTTTGGCCAGTTTCCAGGCTTGGGTGAAAAACTGAGCACCAAATACAAATAGAATGGGTGTGGTCAATGCCCACATGATGTAATTGCCATAAGGCAAATGCATCCAGAACATCCCGATCAAAAAGACAGGCAGGGCCAGGATCCCCGCATACAGGGTTTTCCTTTTTAATTGACTGTAGGCCTCTGCCTGCATTTTTTCCAAAACCTCCGCTTGAATATCTTCAATCAGCAGGTCATAGCCATTGGATTTTACTGTTTGCTGCATTTTTTCAAGGGTGATGCTCCCTTCTTCCCATTCCACGATAGCCGCATGGTTGGCATAGTTGACCGCTGCGGATTTTACCCCTGGGCTATTGGCCAGGGCTTTTTCCACAGCCACCGCACAGGCTGCACAGCTCATGCCCAATACCGGTATTTCTTTTTTGATGTTTGCCATAGTTTTAAATTTTCAATTACCAATTACCAATTACTAATAACTAATAACCAATTTTCAAAATCCAACCTCCAAAAATCAAAATTCTGAAATCGGACTTAGATTTACCTTAATGTTTCAAATTTAACCCAAACCAGATCCATCACGCTTATATAATTTTTGAAATAATTAAACCTTCCATCAACCATTCTTGTAATTAGAGAAATTATACGAACTTTATGATTTGTTGGGAAGTTTAATTCCTTTGTACCTTCAACTTGCACATTGAACCCTGAATTCCATGATTAAATCAACCGTAGAGCCTGAGTGTACCGGACAGTTTTCCCCTCTATTTTTAGACTATCTGAAGCAAAAGCCCGAGTTAAGAAAATTTTATAACCAGTTTCCGACTGTTGAAAACTTCAAGTCTCTCATTGAGGGTAAGGAATTTTCTTTGGAGAAGAGAGAAACTTTAGCGCGGGTATTGGAAAGTCAATATAAAAATGCGGGAATGACTATCCCTGAGCATACCAAGGCACAGATTCAGGCCTTGAAACAGGCTAATACCTTTACGGTGACAACAGGGCATCAGCTGAACCTATTTACCGGACCTCTTTATTTTATCTATAAAATCGTTTCTACCATCAATCTGGCAGAAAGATTGAAAGTCGCTTATCCCGAACACCATTTTATTCCGGTGTACTGGATAGCCACGGAAGACCATGATTTTGATGAAATCAATTATTTCAAGTTAGACGGTAAGAAGTATCAGTGGCAGACTGATCAAACCGGGCCTGTAGGAGCATTTAAATTGGATGAAAGTTTTAAAGGCTTTTTCAAAGAGGTAGCACATTTCGTTCCTGACTTTTTTAAAGAGGCTTATTTGGGTTCTGAGACACTGGCTGAGGCAGGAAGAAAATATGTCCACCATCTTTTTGGTGATAAGGGCTTACTGATCGTAGATGGTAATGATCAGGAACTGAAGAGGATGTTTTTGCCTGTGATCAAAGAGGATTTGATTGGGCATAGACCGCATGACCTGGCGAATAGGACCACCGCCGAATTGGAAGAGATGGGATATAAAAGCCAGATTTATCCAAGAGAAATCAATTTCTTTTACATGAAGGATGGGTTAAGGGAAAGGATTGAAAAATCCGGCGGAACTTTCTATGTGCTCAATTCTGACATTTTATTTACTGAGGCAGAGATCATGCATTTGGTAGAGCAGCATCCGGAGAGGTTCAGCCCAAATGTAGTTTTGAGACCACTATATGAGGAGACGATTCTACCCAATTTGGCTTACTTGGGTGGGCCGGCTGAAGTCGCCTATTGGTTGCAACTCAAGCCTATTTTTGATTATTTTGGAGAACAGTTTCCTGCTCTGATGCCGAGAAACTTCGCTTTGGTCCTGGATGTGGTCGTGCAGCGCAAAATAGATAAATTGGGTTTGACAGATTATGACCTTTTCCAGTCCTTTGATGAGTGGAAGAAGGCATTTGTAAGCCAACATGCTTCTATGGACATTACTTTGCAACAAGAAAAAGTGGCATTATCTGAAATATTTCAGGCTTCTGGTAAAAATGCTTCAGGTTTGGATAAGAGTTTGGGAAATGCATTTGAAGCGGCAAGGGTAAGGGCAGGAAAGATCATGGATCAACTGGCTACCAAAGTGAGGAAAGCAGAAGAAAGAAGGCAAGGTGATCAACTCCGGCAAAGAGAAGAAATTCAAGTTTATCTGTATCCGGGAGGAAGTCCTCAGGAACGGATTGAGAATTTTATGAAGTTTTACCTTTCAGATCCGGATTTTGTAGAATCTCTATTTGGCTTCTTTGATCCTTTTGACTTTAACTTTATCATTATGAAAAAGGAAAATGGATAAGGGGGCGATCAGAAATCTGTACATTAGGAAAAGAAGGGAATTGAAGAGAGAGGATATTCGCCGGTATTCTGAACAGATAACGGAATATTTGCTGGAATTCCTTCATGAAAATCCGCATCTCAAGCACATCCATCTTTTTTTACCCATTGACAGGTTCCATGAAGTGGATACTTATCCTTTGTTCTATAAGCTCCAAGTGCAGGGTTTTCATATTTACACTTCAGCAGTCAATAAGGAGAAAGATAACCTGGATACCTTGGATATAACTGATATCAGGGAATTCAAGAGCGATTCTTGGGGAATCCCTGTTCCGGTTGGTGCAAATCCCGGAAAACCTGAGTCCATACAAGTGGTATTGATTCCATTGCTGGCCTATGATTTGAGGGGTTTCAGAATTGGTTATGGCAAAGGTTATTACGATAAATATCTCTCCAGTCTGAGCCAGGAAGTCCTAAAGATTGGAATCAGCTTTTTTTCGCCTATGGACGAGTTGCCAAAAGAAAATCACGATGTTCCTCTGGACCTTTGTGTTACGCCAGAAGGCAGGTTGAGTTTTTAAAGAAATATAAAAAATATTTGATTTTAGCGTAATTTGGCACGGTTTTAACTTATGTTAACATATCCAAATACTATTTATGATGAAAAAAGCAGTCTTTTTATTATTACTCTTTGCAGGAGTAGGTTTAACAAATCAGAGCTTTGCCCAATATACGACCGGTATAGGTTTGAGGGCAGGTGTGACGAATGGATTGACCGTAAAGCATTTTATTGGTCAAGAAGCCGCACTTGAGGGGATTTTGCATGCCCGATGGGGAGGTATCATGGTCACTGGTCTTTATGAAGTTCATAAGGATATCCGTGATGTGAGAGGTTTGTCCTGGTTCTTCGGTGGCGGAGCCCATTTGGGAACCTGGAATTCCGGAAGCAGGAACAGGCCACCATGGGCTGATCCTAATGAAAGCTATTCTGTCTTCGGTCTTGACGGTATCATAGGCTTGGATTATGCTTTCCAGGATGCCCCGATCAACCTGAGTTTGGACTGGAAGCCGGCAATTAACTTAGGTTATTATAACTATGGATGGGATGAAGTAGCACTGTCCATTAGGTTTGTTTTTTAAAGGCAAGACCTATATCTGATCATAAGAGGCTAACCATTGATTTGGTTAGCCTTTTTTGTTTAAAGTGTCCATTGTCTGGATTTCAGAATAATATTTTGTTGTACGATATGGGTTATTTGACTTTTTCGAGTAATCTAGTGATTGGTTATGAAACCTTTAATGCCAAATACCATGAAGAAATGACCGTCATTTTTCGGATTTTGAAGGCAATAATTTGAATTTTTCAATAATAATGGTTTCAGAAGGGAATTTTGAGTCTGTAATTAAGATAGTATTAAAATTTTTTATAATAAATATTCATGTTGTTTTGATTTATCCTATGTCTGACAGGTCTAGGTATTATATATTTAAAAAATAAGCATTAAAATTATCGAAATAATAATTATGAATCTGTTTGATAGAGAAACATGTAAAAAAATAAGAAAAAAATTACATTAATAATAAAATCATAAAAACTCAAGAATGCAAAATTATATTCTGTGCATTGTGCTTAAGATAGGGTGATTTTTCTGATATGTTTTGAATTGATATACATTACCAAATAATCACTTTTTGCAACCGTTTAAATCGAAATTTTTCCGTTTAATTCTCAGTTCAATAAGTTATTATACAATTCCGATAAAAGATATTGTGATAATAAGATTTAATTTGTTAAAATTGGTTAAAATTTAAATATTTTGTGAATATTAGGCCAAAGGCAAGAATAATTGGTCTATTTTGAAAAGTGCAATAAATAATTTTTCTTTACGCATCAACTAAACTAAAATACCTTATGAGAAAAGCTTTACTCTTTGTTATTGCGCTTTTCACCATGGCACTCACGTTTGAGGTGTCGGCGCAACAACGGGTAATTACCGGAAAGGTAATTTCCGATGAAGACGGTATGGGCTTGCCAGGCGCATCCGTTCTCGTCAAAGGTACTACAGTAGGGACTACCACCGATTTGGATGGTAATTACTCTATTTCAGTACCAGCTGGATCTAATGTGTTGATTTTCTCTTTTGTTGGTCTAAAGACCCAAGAAGAGACCATCGGCAACAGATCTGTAATCAATGTAACCCTTTCTTTGGATGCAGCCCAACTATCAGAAGTGGTAGTAACGGCGATCGGTATCGAGAAAGAAAAGAAAGCCTTGGGTTACGCAGTTTCCTCTGTGGGTGAAGAACTCATCCAAAACAGACCAGAAGCTGACGTCTCCAGGGTATTGCAAGGTAAAGTAGCCGGTGTTAACATCACTGCTACTAACGGTTTGTCCGGTTCCGGTACAAACATCATCATCAGGGGTTATTCCTCAGCAACTGGTTCCAACCAGCCTTTGTTCATTGTGGATGGTGTTCCTTTTAACACCAACACAAATGCAACAAATGGTTTTACTTCAGGTGGTGCCACTACTTCTTCCCGTTTCTTGGATATTGATCCTAACAACATTGAAAACGTTTCTGTGTTGAAAGGTCTTTCTGCCACCGTATTATATGGTGACCAAGGTAGAAACGGTGTAATCTTGATCACCACCAAATCAGGAGCGAACAAGAGAAAAGCAGCTGAAGTAACCATCAACCAGTCAGTATTTGGTAACCAAGCGGCATCATTGCCTTCTTATGGTCAAATCTACGGTAACGGTTTCCAGCAGCAGCCAGGTTTGTTCTTCTCTAACTACGGTCCAAGATTGGATATCGGTTTGACTACTGCTCACCCGATCGCCTCTTCTGGCCTAGCTTCAGTGAGAAATGCCTTCCCTGAATTTTTCGTACCTAATGCAGATGGAACTCCTTCCACGACACCGATCAGGTACGATTTCAAAGCTTACGAAGATGTAAGCACAGCCTTCTTCCGTACCGGTATTGTTTCCAATACTTCCGTACAGGTAGCTGGTGCTTCTGATAAAACAGGTTATTCAGCTTCATTTGGTTATACCAATGACCAAGGCTTCTTGCCAGGTAACGACTTGAAGAAATATAACTTTGGATTGGGCATCAACTCGGCTATAACGGACAAACTTTCGGTAAACTCTTCCTTCACTTTTGCGATCACAGACTTGTTGTCGCCACCAGTGAATGCGGCTTACGGTTCAGGACCTGCTGGAGGTATTCCTTCTGCATTTGCGAACACCTTGTATGTTCCACGTTCTTACGACTTAAAAAACCTGCCTTACACCAACCCGGTTGATGGCAGTAACGTTCACTACCGTTCTAACAATGACCAGTTGAACCCATACTGGTTGACTGAAAACTACGTAAACTCTTCTAAAGTAAACCGTTTCTTCAACTCTACCTCATTGAACTATGATATCAATGACAATTTCTCTGTGACTTATCGTATAGGATTGGATACCTATTCTGAGAGCAGAGAAAATAGGTACAACAAAGGTGGAGGTGGAGGTGTGAGCACCTTGATCAACTCCGGTTATTACAAGAGTGTTTTCGTTAGAAATACCATCTGGAACCAGGATTTGGTTGTGAATTACAGAACTGAGCTTTCTGACAAAATCGGATTCTCCGCCTTATTGGGTGGTAACTCTAGATATGATATATATGAGCAGGATGGTTTGGTTTCCACTGGCCAATTGGCTTTTGGATTGTTTAGACATTCTAACTTCCTACAAGCAGCATCTAGAGATCCATTGAACGGTGCCAACCTGAACTTCACTGAAGAAGAAAGAAGAATGGGTGTTTATGCCAACGTAACATTGGATTATGATGATTATCTATTCTTGAACTTGTCTGCCAGAAATGACTGGACTTCCACTGTAGAAAAAGACAACAGAAGAATCCTTTATCCAGGAGCTTCCGTTTCCTTCTTGCCTTCTCAGGCTTTCAACTGGAATTCTTCCACTGTAAATGACCTGAAACTGAGATTCGGTTATGGTACATCTGCAGGTTTCCCAAGACCTTACAGTACTAGAAATGTATTAGCGCAGAATGCAAGGGCATTCCAAAGTGTTGCAGGTACTTTGTTCCAATCTCAGTCTGTAAGTACAAGATTGGGTAACCCTAACCTGAAGCCTGAGTTGCATGAGGAATTTGAATTCGGTATTGAATCTACCATGTTCAATAACAAATTGAGATTTGATCTTTCCTTGTATCAGAAAAATACCAGAAACCTGATTACCAATGCCCCAATTGATCCTGCTACAGGTTTTACAAATACAGCGATCAACATTGGTAGAATCAGAAACAGGGGTATTGAATTCCAAGGTACTGTAACGCCAATCAGCAGACCTAGTGGTTTTACTTGGGAATCAGTGGTGAACTTTACTCTTTATAGAACCGTCACCATGGAATTGGGTGAAGGATTGGACGAAATCGTAGTAGCTGGTTTCACTAACCTAGGTAACTTCGCTATTCCAGGCAAACCGTTCAACATCATCAAAGGTACTGGTTTCGCAAGAGACGAACAGACTGGGCAGCCTATTGTATTACCATCAGGTGATTACCAAACTGCTGCTGAATTGGTTGAATTGGGTGATCCTAACCCAAGATGGACCGGTTCCTGGATCAACACCTTCCGTTACAAAGGCTTCTTTGTGAATGCCATGTTGGAGTACAGACACAAAGGTGTGATCTTCTCTAACACTGTTACGGCTACCTTGGCAAGGGGTGTGACCAAAGATCCAGTGGTAGACAGAGAGTTGACCTTTATTCTTCCAGGCGTGAAGCAGGACGGAACGCCTAATGATATTCAGGTAACTGCTTCCAACTACTTCTTCAACCAATACCATACAGGTGCTGATGAGTCCAACGTATTCGATGGATCTGCTATCAGATTGAGAGAATTGTCTTTGGGTTATGATATTCCTAGCAGTATCACTTCCAGGACTCCTTTCAAGAGAGCTTCTATTGCCTTGAGCGCGACAAACTTGTGGTTCAAAGCCTTGAACTTCCCTCCAAACATGAACTTCGATCCAGATGTTTTGGGTCTTGGTGTGGGTAACGGTTTAGGTTTTGACTTCGTAACTGGTCCTAGCTCCAGAAGATTTGGTGGTACAGTAACCCTTGCTTTCTAATCACCTAAAACGACATGACAATGAAAAGAAGAATATATAGCTTATTTATCGCCTTGAGTTTATTGGTGGTAAGTGCCTGCGACTTGGACCTTCAAGAAGATCCAAACGCAGTAACAGCTTCAACCGCGGATTTGAACCTGGTATTGAACAGGGTTCAGCTAGACTTCAAAGACTTTTTCAATGCGACCGGTAACAACGGTATGCGATTGACGAGGATGCTTAACCAAGGTTCCAACTTGTATGAGCAGGCTTATGTACCGGTTAACTTTAACGGTATTTGGTCTAATGCTTATTCAAATATCTTGAATGATATCAAATTTCTGGAGCCTTTGGCTGAAAATGCCAACTTCAGAAGACATTTGGGTATGGCAAGAACCATGAGAGCCTATGTCTTGATGACTTTGGTAGATTATTTCAATGCAGTGCCTTATTCTCAGGCTTTGGATCCAAATGAATTTAATCCTGGCTATGATGATCCTGCAGCTGTTTATGCTGCTGCTTTGGCAGATTTGACGCAGGCTAAGCAGGACTTTACCGCTTCTTCACTGGGCTCACCTCAGGATATGTACTATGGGGGTACTTGGGCCAATTGGGTTAGATTGGTTAACTCCTTGCAGTTGAAACTACATCTAAACAGAAAATTGGTTGATGCTTCTGGATCTGCTGCAGCGATCAATGCCTTGATTGCTGAGAACAATTTCATCCAACCAGGACAGGAGTTTGTATTCAAATATGGTACTAACCTGACTGACCCTGATGCTAGACATCCTCGATATGCAGGTCAGTATCAGCCAGGTGGTGGCGGTGATTACCAGTCCACTTGGTATATGTATCACTTGACTGAAGAGAAAGGTTTCGATGATCCAAGAGCAAGATTCTATTTCTACAGACAAGTTACTGCTAATCCAACTGATCCTGATCAATTGAGATGTATCAGTGAAATTGCACCAGGACATTATTTGGCAGGTGGTTTTCCATTTTGCTTACCAGGTGATAGAGGTTACTGGGGTAGAGATCACCTGAATGCAGAAGGTATTCCACCGGATGGTTTGGGAAGAACTGCTTGGGGTGTTTATCCTGCCGGTGGTCGCTTTGACAACAATGCCGGTGCTGGCGTAGCAGCTGGTGCAGGTGCAGGAGGAGCTGGTATACAACCGATCATGTTGCCTGCTTATGTAGACTTTATGATTGCGGAAGCTATTCAAACCATGTCTGGAGTAAATGGTGATGCAAGAGCTTATTTAGAAAGTGGCATGAGAAAGTCCCTTGCTTACGTTAGAGCTTTCGCTGTCTCTACTTCTGAAGCCGGTGCAATCAATACTTTCCAAGCTGCAGCAGGTTATACCACTGCTTCTAATAACTACGTAACATATGTTCTTAATGAGTTCGACGCAGCTCCTGCTGCCAGAAAGATGTACTTTATTGGAAGAGAGTATTGGATCGCGTTATTCGGTAACGGTAACGAGTCTTACAACTTGTACAGAAGAACAGGGCAACCTGATGGCATGCAGCCAGGTTTGTTGACAAATTTTGGCGACTTCCCAAGATCATTGTTCTATCCGAACAATCACGAGGTAACCAATAACAAAGCGCAACAAAAGGCTTCTCAAAGAGAACGTGTATTCTGGGATACCAACCCTGAAGGTAATGGTTGGGTGTATTAATCTATAAATCACAGAAATTATGAAAATGAAAAAAATAGGTTTTGGATTCTTGATGTCCCTGTTGGTAGTCATTACCTCTTGCGTGGACTTTGTAGATCCTAATATACCATACAAAACGTTTGATACCGCCTTATACCTCCGTACTATTCAGAGGTCCACTGATTTGAACTTCTTCGATTTGGCTAATTCCAAAATTAGCTTGACTTTGGAGGCAGTTGATGCGGAAGGTGGGAACACTTTGCAAAGTGTTGAGATAAAGGTAAGACATAGAAGGTTGATCCCAGGTGTTGGTTTGGAATACAGACCAGCTGGAACCGAAAGTAATGTAAATGATGTGTTGATCAAAACGCTGAGCCTTTCTGATTTTCAGAAGGCTTCAGAAAACCCTAACCATCCTACACAAACTTACATGAGGACTTCTTTTGAAATCACTGCTAATGAAATGATGTCTGCGTCAGGTATTACTGCTGCACAGATGCAAGGTGGTGATTCATTTGAGGTAAGACTTTATGTGACTGACAAATTTGGAAGAACATTTGATTGGACCAACCGTTCTGCTGACGTAGCTGGTGGTTTCTTCTACGCTTCTCCATTCCTGTATCAAAGTAATGTGATCTGTCCAACTGATTTGGGCGGTACTTACAGATATCAGTCTTCAGAAATGCAGTCAGTTTATGGTGCTTGTGCCGGTACAATAGAAGGTACTGTTACCTTGACTCCAGTAGCTAACTCAACAGCTTATACTGTTTCTGATGCAACATTTGGTTTCTGGCCATGTTATGGCGATACCTTTGGTGGTAACGTCAGGTTGAATGATGCCTGTGGTATCCTTTCCTTCACCGGTGCAGATAAGTATGGTGATAGCTATACCTTTAACTTTATCAGCAACAATGGATCTGAATTGGTGTTCACTTGGGTAAATGGATCCAATGAGACCGGTAGAGTGGTATTGTTTGCAAATGAAGGCAAGCCTTGGCCATCTACTTTGAGATAATTGAACTAGTAAACTTTCTTCATACAAAAAAAACAGCGCTCTTTGGGCGCTGCTTTTTTTTGTCCTTATTTTTAGTTGATTCGGAGTTGATTTTAGGTTTGTTTTTTGATTTTGTCTCCTATCTTTCAAACCTAGGAAAATAGGTAAAATTGATATCACCATTATTTTGCACTTGTGTTTTAAATAGTCCTCTAGTCCTTATTTAAAAAGGTTATTGATGTTTTTTTGGGTAAATTTGAATTCTATTATCAAATAAATCGTCAAACTAAACCAAATCTCTATGAGAAAAGCTCTACTCTTTGTGATTGCGCTTTTCGTGTTGGTTGTTTCTCATGAATCATCAGCGCAACAGCGGCAAATTTCAGGGACTGTAATTTCCGGAGAGGATAACTTCCCATTACCAGGGGTGAACATTCTGGTGAAGGGAACTACCCGAGGAGCGATTACAGATTTGGATGGAAAGTATTCTATCCAAGCAGGTCCAGGTGAAACCCTGGCATATTCATTTGTTGGTTTTGTTACCCAGGAAATTGTTGTCGGTAACAATCAACAAATCAACGTAACATTGATGCCTGATTCCAAAGTATTGGGAGAAGTATTGGTTGTTGGTTATGGTAGTACTACCAAAGGTGACCTTACCGGTAACGTCGCTTCAGTAAAGGGAGCTGACCTGGCCTCTATTCCAGTTCCTAACTTCCAGGAGGCCCTTCAGGGAAGAATGGCTGGTGTATTCGTGGAATCATCAAGCGGTAAGCTAGGTGAAGGTGTCAAGATCCGAGTAAGAGGTACTACCTCTATTTCCGGTGGTAATGATCCTCTATATGTGATTGACGGTATTCCAATGACTACCGGCGGCGGTATTGGTTACTATAACCCAATGTCGGATATCAACTTCAACGATATTGAGTCATTTGAAGTATTGAAAGATGCATCGGCTGCGGCCATCTATGGTGCCCGTGCAGCGAACGGTGTGGTGTTGATCACTACCAAATCCGGAGCTAAAGGAAAGACCAAATTCAATGTAGGAATTCAAAGAGGTATCTCTGAGCCAACCCGTTTGAGGGAATTTTTGAATGCCGGTGAATATGTTGAATTGATGAGGGAAGCCGGTTACAACAATGATCTTAGATTGGGTTTTGACCCGATCAATAATCCTGCTGATTATCCAGGTTCTGATCTTCAGTTTGTAGATAGCCGTTTGGATAGATACTCAGGATGGTCTGATTGGAGAACATTGGAGACTGATACTGACTGGCAAAAGCAGGCTTTCAATCCTAAGGCAGGTACGACAAATGTGAACTTTTCCGCTTCGGGTGGTGATGACAAGACCAGGTTCTTCTTCTCTGGAGCCTATGACAAGCAGACCGGTATTATGATCCGAAATGACTTTGAAAGAATTTCAGGTCGTTTGAATTTGGATCATACAGTTACAGATAAATTCACGATTGGAGCCAATTTTGGTCTAAGTAGAACGCAGAACAACAGGTTGTCTGATGATAATCAGTTTAACAATCCAATTCAGTTGGTTGCCTTGGCACCAATTACGCCAATCCGTGATCTGAATGGACAATTGTATGACAGACCTACCGCTACTTACTACAATAACTTGATTGATTCGGAGAATGCAGAATGGTTGAATACAACGTTCAGAAATATCACCAATGTATTTGGTGAATATAAGTTGACCTCAAATCTGAGATTCAGATCTGAATTTGGCGTGGATATCTTCAATCAGAATGATGAGCAGTTCTTTGGATCAAGAACCAACTTAGGTTTGTCCACAAATGGTTTTGGTAGATCAAGGTGGACCAGAATTTTGAACTACAATACCAATAATTACTTTACTTATAGTAAGGTGTTTGCTGAGCGTCATAATTTTGAAGCCATCGGTGGTATGTCTTTCCAAAGATCTGATCAGTATTTCACCTTTGTGGAAGGTCAGGAATTTCCATTGGATGAATTGAGAACTTTGGCTTCTGCTGCTGAAATCATCGGTGGATCTTCTTCACAAACCAACTTTTCTTTCCTTTCTTACTTTACCAGAGTAAACTACAAGTACAATGAAAAGTATTTGGCAACTTTGAGTGCCAGAGTGGATGGTTCTTCAAGATTCGGTGAAAACAACAAATATGGTTTCTTTCCAGCTGCTTCAGTAGGATGGATTCTTTCTGAGGAAGGATTCCTGAAAGGTAATGAAACCCTTAGCTTATTGAAGTTAAGAGGTTCTTATGGTCTGACGGGTAATGCTGAAATCGGAAATTTTGATCACTTGGGTCTTTATGGATCAGCTTCTTATGCCTTGATTCCGGGTTTGAGACCTACACAGATCCCTAACCCTAACCTGACTTGGGAAAAAACAGCCCAGTTGGATATTGGAGTTGAATTTGCCTTGTTCAGAGACCGAATCACAGGTGAGATTGATTACTATGACAAAAATACCACAGATTTATTGTTGAACGTGCCTGTGCCTGCTACTTCCGGTTTCTCAGTACAAAGACAGAATATTGGTAGGATGCAGAACTATGGTGTTGAATTCGTGTTGAACTCTGCGAATATTACGAATCAGAACTTCACCTGGAATACATCCATCAATTTTGCCAGAAACATCAACCGTGTAAGGGAATTGGCTCCAGGTCAGGAATCTATTCCTCCTTCTTCTTCAAGGTTCCTTAACGGCGTATTTATAGGCCAATCTATTGGTGTATTCTATGGTCCGGCTTATGCAGGTGTTGATCCAAACAATGGCGATGCCTTGTATTATGCCAATGCCGAGAGAACTGAAACCACCAATGACTACAATGAAGCAGAAAGAATGTTTGTGGGTGACCCGAACCCGAGATTTATCGGAGGTATTACTAATAACCTGACCTTCAAAAACTTCGACTTGAGTTTCTTGTTCCAGGGTGTATTTGGGAATGACATCTACGACGGCGGTGGAGGTTTCTTCGCTGCAAACGGGGACTGGTTTGATAACTCTACCAGGGACCAAATGGCAAGATGGAGACAGCCGGGTGATATCACCAATATTCCTCAAGCTAGATTGGGTGAATGTAACGGTTGTAATGCTTCCAGTAGATATTTGTCAGATGGAAGCTACCTAAGATTGAGAACTTTGACTTTGGGTTATTCATTGCCCAAGGCTCAGTTGGAGAAATTCAAAGTGAGCAGCTTCAGGGTCTTCTTTACTGGTCAAAATTTGTTGACTTTCACCAAGTATAGAGGATGGGATCCAGAAGTAAATGCTGATTATTTGGCGGACAACGTGTTCCAAGGAAATGACTTCTATTCTGCTCCGCAGGCCAGAACATTCTCAATGGGAATTAATGTCGGATTTTAAATAGGAAGAAGATGAAAAAATATATAGTAATCGCATTGTTCGGTTTGACTGCTGTTTTCAGTAGTTGTGATGACCAATTGACGCTTCCCCCTCTTCAAAGTATTGACCAGGATCTGGCTTTGAGCAATGATTCTAATGTGAAAAGGGTTTTGTTGGGTGCTTACTCTGAAATGCGTAGTGTCCAATTGTACGGCGGTAGGATTCAACTGTATTCTGAAATGCTGGGTTCCAATCGTGAAATAAGATGGGAAGGTACTTTCAACCAACCACGAGAGATGTACAACAAGCAGATTTTTGTGAACAACTCTTTTGTAGAAGGTACTTGGTCTGCAGCATACCGCGCCATCAACGTCAGTAATAACGTACTTTCTGCTTTGGATGTGGTGAATGCTGCTGATAGGGACAGAATTGAAGGAGAAGCTTTGTTTATCAGAGGCTCCATGTACTTTGAATTGATCAAGCTGTTTGCTCTTCCTTATACAGCAGGAAATACTGGCAGTAATCTTGGAGTACCATTGGTGTTGACGCCTACAAGAGCCATAACTGATGAAAGCTTTGTGAGCAGAAATACGGTTGAGGAAGTGTACACACAAATCCTGAATGATCTGACAAGAGCAGAGAGTTTACTTCCTGCTTCTAATAGCTTCCTGGCTAGAAATTATGTGGCTGCAGCCCAGCTTTCTAGGGTATATATGCAAATGGAGCGCTATGATGCAGCAAGAGAAGCTGTTAATAGAGCCATTACTGCAGCTACTGCCAATGGCAAAAGCCTTGTGCCAGTTTACATGGATGCTTTCAATACAGATAATGATTCCAATGAAGATCTGTTTGCCATTCAGGTAAATCCTCAGGATCCTTCAAATGACATGTTCTTGTTCTATTCTCTTCCTGAGTTTGGTGCAAGAGGTGGTGATGTGGCTGTCCTCGATGAGCACTTGACATTCTATGAAGCCGGTGATGCGAGATTGAATCAGTTTTTCTCCGGTGCAGGGGAATTGCGTACTGCCAAATGGAGAGATCAATTCAAAAACGTCAAAGTTATGAGGTTGGCTGAATTATACCTCACCAGAGCTGAGGCTAACTTTAGGTTAGGAACGACAGTGGGAGATACGCCATTGAACGACGTGAACAGAATCAGGGCAAGAGTAGGTCTTGCTCCATTGACTGCTGTAACTTTGGAAGCCATCTTGGCTGAAAGAAAAGTTGAATTGGCCCATGAAGGACATGCTGTTCATGATGTGAAGCGATTGAAAGGTTTTGTAAGAGACAACTCTTCTGAAACGCTTTATCAATTCAATGATCCAAGAATGGTGCTTCCTATCCCTCAAAGAGAGATGGATGCCAATCCAAATCTGGTACAAAATCCAGGTTATGGAGGCTGATAAAGCTAAATATTATAGAAAAGGGAGTTTTTGACTCCCTTTTTTTATGCCTTTGGGTTTAATTTTTTTATGATGCTAAACACTATAGATATTTGACTTCCGTAAGAAGTATGGCTGAATAGGAAAATGCAAAAGAAAATTTTAAAGATCCCCCTTTTTTCTTCAACTGCCTTATTTTATATCGGATTATTTTCAGACCTTATCTAATAGAAAATCAAATACATTTGTATAAGCGAATATACAGTTTTCAAACATTATTTATTCGATATACCTTTGTATAGTTAGCTAAAAATCTATCATGGATAAATTCTCCTACATCTCCAATGCGCATGTGGCTTACATCGATGAGCTATATGCTGAATACAAGACCAATCCTGAATCAATAGACCCAAGTTGGAAGACATTTTTTGATGGCTTTGAGTTTGCCATAACCAAATTTGGTGAAGATGAGGATGGTGGTGCTGCGAAAACCAACAATGGTGTTGCTGCCCAACCTGCTAAAAATGGTTCTTTGGCAACGCCAGGAACCATCATGGATATGGAGCAGCTACCAAAAGAAATTAAAGTACGTGCTTTGATCCATGCTTACAGGTCAAGAGCCCACCTCAGGTCTAAAACCAACCCGGTAAGGGAGAGAAGGGACAGAAAAGCTCTTTTGGACATTACTGATTTCGGTTTGGATCAAAATGATTTAAATACTGAATTTCAGGCCGGTAAAGAAATCGGTATTGGTACAGCTAAACTTTCTAAAATCGTAGATGCCTTAAAAATCATCTATGAAGGTGCTTTAGGGTTTGAATACCTCTACATCAGGGATCCTGAGATGTTGGATTGGTTGAAAACCAAAATTGAAAAAGAGGCATTAGCTTTCAATCCATCTGTGGATGAGAAAAAAAGAATTTTATTTAAACTGAATCAAGCGGTAGTTTTTGAAAACTTTTTGCATACCAAGTATTTGGGACAAAAGCGTTTTTCCTTAGAAGGTGGTGAAAGTACCATTCCGTTTTTGGATGCGGTGATCAACCATTCAGCTGACTTAGGAGTGGAAGAAGTGATGATCGGTATGGCCCACAGAGGAAGATTGAACGTTTTGTCCAACATCATGGGCAAGACCTATGAGCAGATTTTCTCTGAGTTTGAAGGTACTGCCAAACCGGATTTGACAATGGGTGATGGGGACGTGAAATACCACATGGGTTATTCCTCGGATATTATTACCACAGGAGATAAAAAAGTAAATTTAAAGTTAGCGCCAAACCCTTCACACCTCGAGGCAGTCAATCCAGTGGTGGAAGGATTTATTAGGGCGAAAATTGATTCCCAGCATAAAGGCAATTCCAAAAAGGCACTTCCGATTTTGATCCATGGTGATGCGGCCGTTGCAGGCCAGGGTATCGTATATGAAGTGACCCAAATGGCAGGCCTTAAAGGTTACAATACCGGAGGTACCGTGCATTTTGTCATCAACAACCAGGTTGGTTTTACGACGGATTTTGATGATGCCAGAACATCCATTTACTGTACCGACGTTGCGAAAATTATTGATGCACCGGTTATCCACGTCAATGGAGACAATGCTGAGGCAGTAGTGTTTGCAGCCAAATTGGCCGCTGAATTCCGTCAGAAATTCGATAAGGACATATTTGTGGACATGGTATGTTACAGAAGACATGGACACAACGAGTCTGACGAACCTAAATTCACCCAGCCTGAGCTGTACAACATCATTTCCAAGCATCCAAACCCTAGAGAAATCTATGTAAAAAGATTGACAGAAAGAGGGGATATCGATGCCAAGATAGCCAAGCAGATGGATGAAGAATTTCGCAATTTGCTTCAGGACAGGTTGAACATGGTAAAAGAAAAACCTCTTCCTTACCAATTCACCAAGTTTGAAAAAGAATGGCAATCACTGAGAAGATCCACTCCTGAAGATTTTGAGCAGTCTCCGGAAACAGCAATTACTTTGGAAATGGTAGAAAAAGTGGCAGATGCACTTACCACCATTCCAAAAGGTTTCAAACCGATCAAGCAGATTGAAGTACAGCTGAAGCAAAGAAAAGACATGTACTTCACATCTAAGTCCCTAAACTGGGCCGCGGCTGAACTTTTGGCTTATGGTTCTTTGCTTTTAGAGGGCAAAACTGTAAGGATCACCGGTCAGGATGTACAAAGAGGTACTTTCTCCCACAGACATGCCGTGGTACATGATTCCAATACCAACAAGCCTTATAATTTCCTGAAAGAGCTGAAAGACAGTAAGGGGCAGTTCCATATCTATAACTCCCTGCTTTCTGAATATGCAGTTTTGGGCTTTGAATATGGTTATGCCATGGCCAATCCTCATACTTTGGCTATTTGGGAAGGACAATTTGGTGACTTCGCCAATGGTGCCCAGACCATGATCGACCAATTCATATCTTCTGCTGAATCCAAATGGGGCAAGATGAATGGTATCGTGATGTTGTTGCCGCATGGTTATGAAGGCCAGGGACCTGAGCACTCCAATGCACGTCCTGAAAGATTCCTGCAATTATCCGCAGAATACAATATGGTAGTGGCCAATATTACCGAGCCTTCCAACTTCTTCCATTTATTGAGAAGACAGCTTACTTGGGAATTTAGAAAACCATGTGTGGTGATGTCTCCAAAATCATTGCTGAGACATCCTAAGGTAGTATCTCCATTGGAAGAATTCACCCACGGAAGATTCAGGGAAATTATTCTGGATTCTACCGTGAAGGCTAAAGATGTGAAGCGTATAATCCTTTGTTCCGGAAAAATTTATTATGATCTTGAAGAAGCGAGGGAAAAAGAAAAAGTAAAAGATGTGGCCATCATCAGAGTAGAGCAGCTACACCCACTTCCTAAGAAGCAGATTATTGAAGCTTTGAAAGCTTACAAAGGTGCAGAAGTAGTCTGGGTACAGGAAGAACCGGAAAACATGGGGTACTGGAACTATATATTGAGAATGTTGTACAAAGAGGTACCAATGGATCTGATTGCCAGAAAAACTTCTGCCTCTCCTGCCACAGGTTATCATAAAGTCCACGTTCAAGAACAGAATACCATTATCAATAAAGCATTAAAACTTTCATAAAACCCCTAAACCCTGTTTTCATTAGAGAACAGGGCTTAGGTTTAATTTAAATCGAAACATATTAAATTAACCTTGGGCTTGCTTCGGTGAGTTTGGGGGTAAAAGAGAAAAACAATGAGCCTAGAAATGAAAGTCCCTGCAGTTGGGGAATCTATCACAGAAGTAACCATTGGACAATGGTTTAAAAAAGACGGTGACCAGGTAGCCATGGATGAAGTTATCTGTGAACTGGAATCTGATAAAGCTACTTTTGAGTTGACCGCTGAATCTGCGGGAACATTGAGAATTAAAGCTCAAGAAGGCGATACTTTAGAAATCGGTGCAGTAATCTGTGTGATTGAAGAAGGTGCCGGTGCTGGTACTACAGCCCCAGTAGCTGAAAAGAAAGAATCTTCGGCAGCTTCCGGTGGAGGTAAAACGGGCGAAATCAAAGAAATGATTGTCCCTACGGTGGGCGAGTCCATCACTGAGGTTACCTTGGCTTCTTGGTTGAAAGCGGATGGTGATTATGTGGAATTGGATGAAATTATCGCAGAGGTAGATTCCGATAAAGCAACTTTTGAATTGCCTGCCGAAGCAAGCGGAATTTTGAGGCATGTGGCCCAAGAAGGTGATACCTTAGAAATCGGCGGACTGATCTGTAAGATCGAAGTAGTAGAAGGTGGTGCGCCAACTTCTGCTCATGCTTCTTCTGAACCAGCATCAAGTGCAGCAGCAGCCCCATCCGGATCAGAAACTTATGCCACAGGACATGCTTCTCCTGCAGCGTCTAAAATAATTGCTGAAAAAGGCCTGAATCCAGCGGATATTCAAGGTACAGGAAAAGATGGTAGAATTACTAAAGAAGATGCTTTGAGCGCACAACCAAAACCTCAGGTGGCTCCTCAAGCGGCTGCCAAACCCGCTCCTTCAAAAGCGGAAGAAGCAGCTCCTGCTCCAAAAGTATTTGGCTCTAGGGAAAGCAGAAGAGAGAAAATGACTTCTTTGAGAAGAACTGTTTCCAGAAGATTGGTTTCAGTGAAAAATGAAACAGCCATGTTGACCACCTTCAATGAGGTGAATATGGCTCCAATCATGGAACTGAGAAAGAAATTCAAAGATCAGTTTAAAGAGAAACATGGTGTCAACCTTGGCTTTATGTCCTTCTTTACCAAGGCAGTTTGTGTGGCCCTTCAGGAATGGCCGGCAGTCAATGCCATGATTGATGGAAATGAGATCGTATACAATGATTTCTGCGATATTTCAATTGCGGTATCCGCACCAAAAGGTTTGGTGGTACCAGTGATCAGAAATGCGGAGACTATGAGCTTCGAGCAGATTGAGAAGGAAGTGGTAAGATTGGCTACTAAAGCCAGGGACAATAAATTGTCCATTGAGGAAATGACTGGTGGAACCTTCACCATCACCAACGGTGGTATCTTCGGTTCTATGATGTCCACTCCGATCATCAATGCGCCTCAGTCTGCTATTTTAGGGATGCATAACATCGTGGAGAGACCAGTGGCTGAAAATGGACAGGTGGTAATCCGTCCTATGATGTACTTGGCGCTTTCATATGACCATAGGATCATCGATGGCAGGGAGTCTGTAAGCTTCCTCGTAAGAGTGAAGCAGCTTCTAGAAGATCCGACGAGGTTGTTGTTTGGAGTTTAAGAGAGGCGAGAGGCGAGAAGCGAGAGGCTAGATTTAAGAAACAAGAAGCAAGAGGCAAGAACCAAGAGCGGTTTCTTGTCAAATGAAATGTTTCTTGCGAAGGCTTCTCCAAAAAAGGTATAAGGTCTGATTAGTGGCCTTATGTCTTTTAACTGACGTGAATTTGATAGTTTATCAAGATACTGGTCTAGCGTCTAGTATCCAACATCTAATAGTCTTAAATATGTACGACGTAATAGTAATCGGTTCAGGACCTGGAGGATATGTGGCGGCCATCAGAGCAGCACAGTTAGGTATGAAAACCGCCATTATTGAAAAATATTCCACATTAGGTGGTACCTGTCTGAATGTAGGCTGTATCCCTTCCAAGGCATTGTTGGACTCTTCAGAGCATTACCATAATGCTGCCCATACTTTCAAAACCCACGGGATCAACCTGAGCGGTCTGAAAGTGGACCTCAAGCAAATGATTGCCCGCAAAGAAGATGTGGTTAAGCAAAATGTTGAAGGGATACAGTTTTTGATGAAGAAAAACAAAATCGATGTACACCATGGTTTGGGTTCCTTTGTGGACAAAAACACTGTCAAAGTGACCAAAGAAGATGGTACTTCTGAGAATATCCAAGGCAAGAATATTATCATCGCTACCGGTTCAAAACCTGCATCTCTGCCTTTTATCAACATCGACAAGGATCGCATCATCACGTCCACGGAAGCCCTGAAAATGAAGGAAGTGCCCAAGCACCTGATTGTGATCGGTGGTGGGGTAATCGGTATGGAACTGGGTTCTGTTTATGGACGTCTTGGTGCAAAAGTTTCCGTAGTGGAATTTATGGATGCCTTGATTCCTTCCATGGACAGAACGATGGGCAAGGAGCTTCAGAAATCATTGAAGAAACTTGGTTTTGACTTTTACCTGAAACATAAAGTGACTTCAGTGGAGAATAAAGGAAAAGAAGTCATTGTCAAGGCAGATAATGGAAAAGGGGAAATCATTGAAATCAAAGGTGATTACGTGTTGGTTTCCATTGGTAGAAGACCATATACAGATGGTCTGAATGCAGAAGCTGCTGGAGTGAAATTGACCGAAAGAGGACAGGTTGAAGTAGACGACCACCTGAGAACCAATGTGCCAAATATCTATGCAATCGGAGATGTGGTGAAAGGTGCCATGTTGGCGCATAAGGCAGAGGAAGAAGGGGTCTTTGTTGCAGAAAGCATCGCCGGACAAAAACCACATATCAATTACCTTTTGATTCCTGGCGTAGTATACACCTGGCCTGAAGTGGCTTCCGTAGGTTACACCGAAGAGCAACTGAAAGAAAAAGGTATCAAATATAAAGCTGGTAAATTCCCATTTATGGCTTCTGGTAGAGCAAGAGCTTCGATGGATACAGATGGCTTGGTGAAGGTGTTGGCGGATGCCGAAACTGACGAGATCCTAGGTGTACATATGATAGGTCCAAGAACTGCTGATATGATCGCGGAAGCAGTGGTGGCAATGGAGTACAGGGCTTCTGCTGAAGATATCGCCAGAATGTCCCATGCGCACCCAACCTATACCGAAGCCTTCAAAGAAGCTTGTTTGGCAGCTACGGATAATAGGGCTTTGCATATTTAAGACTTGAGATATAAGATACAAGAAGTCAGACAGGGAGAATTCCGAAAGTTAAAAGGTGGATTACGGAGATAGAAAATCACGAAATGATTGAATACACATAGTGGTATTTGCCATGGGAGAATCCCTGTAGCAATGGATGATTATAATTTTCGAGAATTCCAACCCTAAAATGCCTGCCTGGCGGAAGACAAGGTTGAATTATTAAGTCAAAAGAATAAAAAGTGTCAAGTATTTTCAGGATGTGATAAGGGAATTAGCAAGTCACTTCATAGTCTTAAAAATTGAAATTGGATAAGGATTCCAAAGATAAAACCAGGAGCAGTAAATGCCCTGGTTTTATTTTTTTAAATTGTGACCATGAAAACAGTAGAAGACATCCTTAAACTAGGTGATCCTAGGTTGTATGAAGTCTGCGAGCCAGTCAAAAAGGAAGAACTTCCTTTGGTCATGGATTGGGTGAAAGACCTGCATGAAGCCATGGAAGATATCCGAAGGAGATATGGTTTTGGTAGAGGCATTGCAGCTCCTCAGTTGGGGATTATGAAGCGGCTTTTCTATCTCAATCTGGATAAACCTTACATTGTCATCAACCCTAAAATCCTCCATGCCAGCGAGGAGATGTTTGAGTTGTGGGATGACTGTATGAGTTTTCCCAATCTTTTTGTCAAGGTAAAAAGGCATCAGTCCCTGACTTTGGAATATTTCGATGAAAACTGGGAGAAACAAATTTGGACAATGGAAGGGGCTATTTCCGAATTGATCCAACATGAATATGACCATTTGGATGGGGTTTTGTGTACCATGCGGGCGATTGATGAGAAAAGTTTTAAGTGGAGGGTGTAGGGAAGGCGGATGTCGAAAGGCGGAAGTTTGAACCATTAAGGATTTAAGGGATTAAGGGTTTCATTAAGTGGGATTTTGGAAAAGGCCTGAAGGGCGGCTCTGTGACAGCCCAGGGAGAAGCCCTGGGAATAGGGTGCAACCAAGATGAATCAGAGGTCTGAAGGACCGGATTGAATAGGGATTTCGAAAGTCAGATGTCGAAAGTCAGATGGAGGAATTTTTTGGCCTTTATGGAAAGGAATGAAAGAGTAATGGGTAGGTTCTGAATTAATCCCCATATTTCCTGATGTTTTTTGGATTCAATCGGGCTACTTTAAATTATTTCCCTAATTTTGCACCAATTTAGCCATCAGTATTTAACCCTCTTTAAAACCTCATTTAGAATGCCTAAGGACTCCAGCATCAAACACGTTCTACTCATTGGTTCAGGCCCCATCGTCATCGGACAAGCTTGTGAATTCGATTATTCCGGTTCTCAGGCTTCCAGGTCACTCAGGGAAGAAGGTATCAAAGTTACCTTGATCAACTCCAATCCGGCTACGATCATGACTGATCCAGTGACAGCAGATAATGTGTATTTGCTGCCACTCGAAAAAAAATCCATCATCAAAATCTTACAAGAACATCCGGATATTGATGCAGTCCTTCCTACTATGGGGGGTCAAACTGCTCTTAACCTCGCTATCGACTGTGATAAGGCAGGTATCTGGAAAAAGTTTGGTGTCAGAATGATCGGTGTGGATATCGATGCTATTGATACTGCTGAAAACAGAGAGAAGTTCAAGGCTTTGATGGAGAAAATCGGTGTAGGGGTATGTAAAGGGGATACCGCCACTTCCTTCCTTCAAGGTAAAGAAATCGCACAGGAAATCGGTTTCCCACTGATCATCAGGGCTTCCTATACCCTAGGTGGTGCAGGTGGTGCTTTTGTAGAAAAAGCAGAGGATTTTGAGAAATTGCTTTCAGCAGGTCTGCAAGCATCTCCAGTTCATGAAGTCTTGATCGAGCAAAGTATTTTGGGCTGGAAAGAATATGAGCTGGAAGTTATGAGGGACAATATCGGGAACATGATTGTAATCTGTTCTATCGAAAACTTTGACCCTATGGGCGTACATACAGGTGACTCTATCACCGTTGCCCCTGCCATGACCTTACCGGATACCGTGTATCAGCGCATGAGGAATTATGCCATCACCATGATGAACAGTATCGGAAACTTTGCCGGAGGATGTAATGTGCAGTTTGCGGTCAGCCCTGACAATTCTGAAATCATCGGTATTGAAATCAACCCTAGGGTTTCCCGATCCTCAGCGTTGGCATCCAAGGCTACCGGATATCCTATTGCCAAAGTGGCTGCTAAATTGGCCATTGGCTACAACTTGGACGAGTTATCCAATTCCATTACAGGAACCACCTCTGCATTTTTTGAACCTGCCATAGATTATGTGATCGTTAAAATCCCAAGATGGAACTTCGATAAATTCAAAGGCTCAGACCGTCGCCTAGGCCTTTCTATGAAAGCTGTGGGTGAAGTCATGGGCATTGGTCGCAATTTTCAGGAAGCCCTGCAAAAGGCCTGTCAGTCATTGGAGATCAAAAGAAATGGTCTTGGAGCGGACGGTAAAGAATTAAGAAATCAGGAAGAGTTATTGTACAGCCTGGCCAATCCAAGTTGGAACAGACTGTTCCATGTCTATGATGCTTTCAAATTGGGAATATCCTTCAGAACAATTCAGGATTTGACCAAAATCGATAAATGGTTCCTTAAGCAGATTGAAGAGCTGATCCACGTTGAAGCTGAAATTGAAAAATTCAATATTAACAACATCCCAAGAGAGCTGATGGATATGGCCAAGAAGAAGGGCTATGCAGACCGTCAGATCGCACATTTATTGGGTTGCTTGGAATCTGAGGTGTTCAACAAGCGATACACTGAGATGGGGATCAGAAGGGTTTATAAGTTGGTAGATACCTGTGCAGCGGAATTTGAGGCTCAGACTCCTTATTACTATTCCACTTTTGGGGAAGAGAATGAATCCGTACCATCCAATAAGAAAAAAGTGGTGGTTCTGGGTTCAGGTCCAAACAGGGTTGGTCAGGGAATTGAATTTGATTATTCCTGCGTGCATGGAGTATTGGCTGCCAAAGAGTGTGGGTATGAAACCATCATGATCAACTGTAACCCTGAGACTGTTTCCACGGATCCGGATATTTCTGATAAGCTGTATTTTGAACCGGTATTCTGGGAACATATTTATGAAATCATCCTTCAGGAGAACCCAATTGGGGTGATTGTTCAGCTGGGAGGACAGACAGCACTGAAATTGGCCGAAAAGATGGACAAATACGGTATCCCTATCATTGGTACCAGTTATGAGGCTTTGGATTTGGCGGAAGATAGAGGCAGATTTTCCACCTTGCTGAAAGAAAATGAGGTGCCTTACCCTGAGTTCGGTACTATCCACAACACAGATGAGGCTTTGGAATTGTGTAAAACCATTGGGTTCCCGCTGTTGGTAAGGCCATCTTATGTATTGGGTGGTCAGGGCATGAAGATCGTGATCAATGAGAAGGAACTGGAAGAGCATGTTGTCAATGTGCTCAAAGATATTCCGAATAATGAAATCCTGTTGGATCATTTCCTAGAAGGTGCGATTGAGGCTGAAGCTGATGCTATCTGTGACGGAGAAAATGTCTATATCATCGGTATTATGCAGCATATTGAACCTGCAGGTATTCACTCTGGAGACTCTTATGCGGTACTCCCTCCGTATAACCTCGGTGATTATGTTATGCGTCAGATAGAAACCTATACCCATAAGATTGCCTTGGCACTCAAAACGGTTGGTTTGATCAATATTCAGTTTGCGATAAAAAATGACAGGGTTTATGTCATCGAAGCCAACCCTAGGGCATCCAGAACCGTTCCATTTATCTGTAAAGCATATCAGGAGCCTTACGTGAATTATGCGACAAAAGTGATGTTGGGTGAGAAAAAAGTAACTGATTTTGAATTCAAACCAGTGAAAAAGGGTTATGCTATCAAGGAACCTGTTTTCTCATTCCACAAATTCCCGAATGTCAATAAGGAATTAGGGCCTGAGATGAAGTCTACGGGAGAGGCGATCTATTTCATCGATGATTTGATGGATGATTATTTCCTGAAGATTTATGCCGAAAGGAATCTGTATTTGAGTAGATAAAATTATAATTACGGAACCAGGGAAGTTTGTAAAAGACATAAGACAAAAGATACAAGACATAAGATTTGGGTTGAAAAACCATTTTCAACAACATCTTATGTCTGTCTTTTTGTTAAAAAATGCGGTCTTATGTCTAACTTCTCACATCTGAAAGTCTAAACATGGGATTTATATTTAAGTTTCTTTTAATTGCTATTGCGCTTTCTTGGATTTTCTCTAAGCTCCTGCAGTTTTTTTTAAGAAGCAAACTGAGTCAGTTTGTCAATCACGCCAATGACCTGCAAAGAGAAGAAGAAAGAAGAAGAAGAGGAGGCGGAAAAGGTGACGTGAATGTAGACCATATTCCCCGGGAATATCAGGAAAAAAGATCCAAAGAAATCAAGGGTGGGGATTATGTCGATTATGAGGAAGTGAAGGATTGAGTAGGGAGAAGCGAGACCCTAGATACAAGATATAAGACCAAATATCTATAAAGAGGGATTTCGGAAGGGGTATTTTGTAATTCCGACTTTCGCCTTTCGAAATTCCACTTTCGCCCTGTTCTACATCTTGCACTTATACCAAACAAAAAGCCGATTGGATTCCCCAATCGGCTTTTTTTATCTATTCAAAACAGCTTATTCTGCTGTAGTTTCTGCATATTCTTCTACCGGAATACAGCTACATACCAAGTTTCTGTCACCGTATGCAGAATCAATTCTTCTTACTGTAGGCCAGAATTTGTTGCCTTTCACATATGGTAGTGGATAGACCGCTTTCTCTCTGCTGTAAGGGAAGTTCCAGGTGTCAGCCAAGGCCAAACCTGCTGTATGCGGAGCGTTTTTCAATACGTTATCTTCCTTGTCTGCTTTGCCGTCATAGATTTCCTGGATTTCAGAACGGATGGCAATCATGGCATCACAGAACCTGTCAAGTTCAGCCAAAGTCTCAGACTCTGTTGGCTCTACCATCAAAGTACCGGCTACAGGGAAGGAAACAGTAGGAGCATGGAAGCCATAATCCATCAAACGCTTGGCGATATCTTCCACTTCTACACCTACTTCTTTGAAAGCTCTGCAATCCAAAATCATTTCGTGGGCTGCTCTTCCATTGGAACCTGAGTACAGGATTGGATAATGTGCTTCCAATCTGGCTTTGATATAGTTGGCATTCAGGATGGCAATTTTGGTAGCATTGGTCAAGCCTTCACCGCCCATCATTGCAATGTATGCATAGGAGATCGGTAGGATTGAAGCACTGCCAAAAGGTGCTGCGGAAATCGCATTGATTGCCTGTGTTCCACCTGTTTTGACCACAGGGTTTCCAGGTAGGAAAGGAGCCAAGTGCTGTGCTACACAAATTGGGCCCATGCCAGGTCCACCACCACCGTGAGGGATGCAGAATGTTTTGTGTAGGTTCAGGTGACAAACATCAGCACCGATTCTACCAGGGCTGGTCAGACCTACCTGTGCATTCATATTGGCGCCATCCATATAAACCTGTCCTCCATTGTCATGGATGATTTGACATATTTCTTGGATCGCTTCTTCAAATACACCGTGGGTAGATGGGTAAGTTACCATCAGAGAAGAAAGCTCATTTTTATGTTCTTCTGCTTTGGCTCTTAAATCTTCCACATCAATGTTGCCTCTCTCATCACATTTTACCAGCACTACCTTCATGCCTGCCATTACCGCAGAAGCCGGGTTGGTACCATGTGCTGAAGTTGGAATCAAAGCAATATTTCTGTGGTGGTCACCTCTGCTTTGGTGATATGCCCTAATAACCATCAGACCGGCATATTCACCTTGTGCACCGGAGTTAGGTTGCAAAGAAGTATCGGCAAAACCGGTAATTTCAGTCAACCAGTTTCTCAGATTTTGGAACATTTCGTAATAACCAGCTGCCTGATCTTGTGGTGCGAATGGATGCAATTGACCAAATTCCGGCCAAGTAACCGGGATCATTTCGGTGGTGGCATTCAATTTCATGGTACAAGAGCCCAATGAAATCATAGAATGAACCAAGGAAAGATCTTTGTTTTCCAATCTCTTGATATATCTCAACATCTCATGCTCAGCATGATATTGATTGAAAACTGGATGGGTAAGGAATTCTGATTTTCTACCCAAACCTGTAGGAAGGTTGATTTCCAGACTGTCAATCAGGGCATCCCAGTTGAGCTGTGTTTTTTGATTCGTGGATTTAGCGAAAACCTCCACAACATCTTTCACATCTTCCAATGTTTTCACCTCATCAAAGGCCAATAAAATTGCACCTTCTTCATACCTGAAGTTCATTTCAGCAGAAAGGGCGAAAGCCTGGATTTTGGATTGCTGCACAGCATCCACTTTGATTTTGATGGTGTCAAAGAAATTGGTATTGCTCTGTTCAAAGCCCATTTCTTTCAAGGCTTTGGCAGTCAATTGGGCAAGTCCATGTGTTCTTGTCGCAATTTCCTTTAGGCCTTTTGGACCATGGTAAACTGCGTACATGCCGGACATCACCGCCAACAATACCTGTGCAGTACAGATGTTGGAAGTAGCTTTTTCTCTTTTGATATGTTGTTCTCTGGTCTGCAAAGCCATTCTGTAGGCCTTGTTGCCATCCTTGTCGATAGAGACACCGATGATTCTACCAGGAACTTGTCTTTTATAAGCCTCTTTGGTCGCAAAGAATGCAGCGTGAGGACCTCCATAGCCCATAGGAACGCCCAATCTTTGGCTCGTACCTACTACTACATCAGCACCCATCTCCCCTGGAGGAGTTAGAAGCGTCAAGCTCAGAAGGTCTGTAGCAAATGCAGTCAGTACGTTATTTTCCTTAGCTGTAGCTACCAATGCGCTGTAATCGATCACTTCACCGTCTAGGTTAGGATATTGAAGCATGACACCAAACAGATTTGGGTCTGTCAGATCCAGTTCAGAAAGAGGTGCAATCACCAACTCAATGCCGATAGGTGCAGACCTGGTGATCAATAGATCCTTGGTCTGAGGGAATACTTTCTCGTCTACGAAAAACTTATTGGCGTTTTTCTTTTCTCTTGGCTTGGATGCGTCCAGCATGGTCATGGCTTCAGCAGCTGCAGTAGCCTCATCCAAAAGGGATGCATTGGCCATCTCCATGCCCGTCAGTTCCATTACCATGGTCTGGTAATTGATCAATGCTTCAAGCCTTCCTTGAGCAATCTCAGCCTGATAAGGGGTGTATGCGGTATACCAACCTGGATTTTCAAGAATATTTCTCAAAATCACTCCCGGTACAAAGGTATCGTAGTAGCCCATGCCGATGAATGATTTGAAGATCCTGTTTTTAGAAGCCAACTCTTTGAACTCTTTCAAAAACGTCGCCTCAGATTTTGCCTGAGGCAGATCCAAAGGCTTTTCCAATTGAATGGATTTTGGGATAGTTTGATCGATCAGCTCGTCTAATGAAGCAGCTCCAATGGCATTAAGCATGTGGGAGATTTCTTCTGAAGAAGGGCCATTATGTCTGTTTTCAAACTTTGTGGAGGGATTGAGATTAATTTTCATAATCGAATATGGTAGGAGAATTATTTGGGTTATATCCTCATTGAATTTTCGTAGTGCAAAGGTATGAATTATTGAAAGATATTGTTTTTTTATGCCCAATAAATATAGAGGTATAAACACCCAAATTGATAAACGGTTTTAATGTTTTAGGAATAATTTTTATGTTTAGAGCCTAAATTCGATAAACCTTAATGTAACGTATGAAAAAGAGATTTTTATTTGCAGGAGCTCTTGGGCTGATGCTGTCTTTTAATGCCAGTGCACAGGATGCAACAGCAATGAAATATGCGTCAACCATCACCGCAGCAGACTTGGAAAAACATCTCAGTATTTTGGCTTCAGATGAAATGGAAGGCAGGGATACTGGTGCTAAAGGCCAAAAAATGGCCGCAGAATATTTGGCTAATTTCTACAGTGGATTAGGACTAAAAGGTCCTGTAGATGGTAGTTACTTCCAGAAATTCAACCTTTCTTCAGTTTCTTATCCAAATATAAGCTTGACAGTTGGCAAGCAAAAATTGGTGAACAATGAGGATTTTATCTTCATCGGAGATGCCGATATGACTAAAGTGGCCAAAACTGATTTGGTGTTTTTAGGCTTGGCCAATGAGGAAAACCTTAAAAAAGTAGATGTAAAAGGCAAACTTGTAGGTCTTTGGGCAGTTGGTAGCAGGGCACAGACTGTGGTGCCTGAAGTGATGAATGCCGGTGCTGCCGGTATCGTGATTGTGACCATGGAAGGTCAGGCCAACTTTGACCGTATGGCCAATTGGTATAAATCTTTGAGCACAAGAGGTAGATTGGGCTTTGAACAGCCTACCAAGCAGGAACCGATTTTCTTGGTAAGCACAGAGAAAATGGGCGCCTTATTTGAAACGCCTGTAGAAATATTGAAAGAGGCTGCAAAGAACAACCCGGAATCCATCAAGTCTCAAAAAGTCTCGTATCAGGTGAAAAAGCAAAACAAACCTGTACCAACAGAGAACGTGTTGGCTTTCTTGGAAGGAACGGATAAAAAAGAAGAAGTTTTGGTAATCTCATCCCATTATGACCATACCGGTATTGACAGTCAGGGCAGGATCAACAATGGTGCTGATGATGATGGTTCCGGAACTGTTTCGGTTATGGAAATTGCGGAGGCCTTTGCAACTGCCGCCAAAGATGGCTTCAAGCCAAAAAGAAGTATTTTGTTCCTGAATGTGACCGGTGAAGAAAAAGGTCTTTTGGGTTCGGAGTACTATTCCAATAATCCGATTTTCCCATTGGAAAACACCGTAAATAATATCAATATCGACATGGTGGGTAGGATTGATTATGAGTATCAGGATGCTGAAAATCAGGATTATATCTATGTTATCGGATCTGAAATGCTTTCATCTCATCTGAAAGTGATCAATGAATACAACAACATCACTTATACCAACCTGATTTTGGATTACAGGTATGATGCAGAAGATGATCCGAACAGATTCTATTACAGATCTGACCATTACAACTTTGCGAAGCACAACATCCCTGTGATTTTCTTCTTCAATGGTGTACATGATGATTACCATCAGCATACCGATACAGTGGATAAAATAGAGTTTCCTTTGATGACTAAAAGAGCCAAGCTTATATTCCATACGGCTTGGGATCTAGCCAACAGAGAGCAGAGAACTCCTGTAGATGGTACCAATACCAGATTGGATAGATAATCTTGAAGGTATTTGCCTTTGGATAGAAAAAGTCAAGCTTAAAAGACCTGCAGGACGGTAAGTTCTGCAGGTCTTTTTCCTTTCAGATAAATATGCTATCTTCAAGTCAACCCTAGATTAGCTACTATGAAATTATACCTTCCATTATTTACCCTTTTGATGCTGGTCAGCTTTGCTTCTGCCCAACAAATTTCCAGTAAGGATATTCAGATTAAAACTGCCCTTATGGCTGCTCCGGATGAATTGAAAGAAGGGGCATCGGTATATGGCTATGATGCACAGGGGAGTTTTATAGTCCTGAAAAAAGGAACAAATACCCTCATCTGTTTGTCGGATGATCCAAGTAGCCCAGGATTCAATGTTTCCTGTTACCACAAAGATCTTGACCCTTTTATGGAAAGGGGAAGACAATTGAAGAAGGAAGGAAAGACTTCTCAGGAAATATTTGATATCAGAGAGGCGGAAGCCAAAAGCGGCAAACTGAAAATGCCAAATCCAGGTTCAATCTTGTTTGTGTTGACGGCAGATGCTGCAGATTACAATGAAAAGACCGGGGAAGTTAAAGATACTTACCTCAGATATGTGGTCTATATTCCTTGGGCCACAGCAGCAAGTACGGGTTTGCCACTTAGACCATCAGGTCCGGCCATGCCCTGGATCATGGATCCAGGAACACATAGGGCACATATTATGATCAATCCGCCGAGGGATTAGAGGTGAGAATCAAGACTTAAGACAAAAGATTTCGGATTTCGAAAGGCGGATATGCAAAGTTATAATGGAATGAAGGATTTCATTAATATTTGAAATTCGAAAATGGAAAACGTCGAGGTCATAACCAAACCACTATGCCGATGAGCTAAGGACTGCAAGAAGGATTTTTTGGATATCTAATGAATTAGGTGTAGTTTTAAGAAGTTTAGAATTTAAATATGCAGAGAACAAAAGCTTTTTCGATAGTACTCCTGATCACTTTTTTTGTTTCTGCTTGCGGGATAGAGGATAATGTTCCAGAGACTTTAGACTATTCCAAAAAAATCATAGGAACCTGGCAACTTGACCGTTCATTCAACTTGGTGGATGCTTCAATGAATCCTCCTGCCTATGATTGGTTTGAGGTGGAAGATGGATATTATCTAAGTTTGTTTGATAACAATACTTTTATCTATACAAGATTTGAGGAGTGTAACTCAGGTGAGTATCAATATGACCCCGTACTGCAAAAGATTGAATTTTCTTTTGACTGTGAGTTTGATTATCAAGGTGAAATGATGGCTAAGTTCACGGAATTTTTGGAACAGGATAAAAGGCAAAACGACATATTAAACCTTTCATCTCCCCAGGGGAATAAAGTTTGTGTAGAAAATTGCTCGAGTATTATGAAGAGGATTCACTAATATTAAGGATATGAAAAGCGGGTGGCGAACTTAATTCTAAAGTTAATTTTGAAATCCGCCTTCCGCCTTACACCTCATCCTTTATTTATTCTTATACTTCCCCTGACTTTTAAGCTGGTTACGGTTTCTTTTGGCTTTGGAGTTTTTATTGCCTCTTTTCTCTTTCTTCTGCTCTGTCTTGGGCCTATGCTTGGTTTTTTTCTCATGGAAAGCACCTTTGAAGTCAGGGTTTTCCCTTCTTTTTTGTCCATCTATTTCCCTTTCGTAACCTTGTTTCTCTTCAAATGGAGTAGGGGAAATATTTACTTCTGAAGGAATCTGAACAGTAGGAACTTCCATGCGGATGATATCCTGGATTTTTTCAAAATGGTATTCTTCCGCAGGGTTGATGAAGGTCACGGCCATACCCTCGTTTTCGGCCCTTCCTGTGCGGCCGATCCTATGAACATAATCTTCATAGATCAACGGCACATCAAAGTTGACCACATGACTTACCATGCTGACATCTAATCCCCTTGCTGCTACGTCTGTAGCTACAAGGATCCTGACTTCACCTGATTTGAAATCATCCATAGAATTGATCCGGGTGTTTTGCCCTTTATTGGCATGGATTACCCTGATTTCTCCCAATTTTTTTCTTTCCAAGTAATTGAATACAGATTCTGCATTCTTTCTTGACTTACAAAAAATAATCACTCTGGAAAAACTCTCGTCTTCCAAAAGGTGCATCAACAGGTTGATCTTGGTTTTAATATTTGGAACAAAGTATCTGACCTGATGTATGGTCTCTGCTGTGGTGGCCTGAGGAGCTACTTCTATACGTTCCGGAAATTCAAGAAACTCTTGTGAAAGCCTTTCAACCTTGCTGCCGAAAGTTGCGGAGAATAACAGGTTTTGTCTTTTGACCGGAATTATTTCCAAAATAGACCGGATTTGGGGCATGAAACCCATATCCAGCATTTTATCAGCTTCATCCAACACCATGGTTTTGATCTCTTTGGTGAAGATTTCTCCTTTTTTATAGAGATCCATGAATCTGCCAGGCGTAGCAATGACAATATCCACACCTTGCTGTAACTTTTCAATTTGCGTCTTCGGTCCCAAGCCCCCATAAAGACATACATAGCGGAGATCGGTATACTTTCCGAAAGTAGTGACAGCTTCCTCAATCTGCATGACCAATTCTCTTGTGGGCGCTAGAATCAATACCCTAGGGTGCATTCCCTGTGCGTATTTGGCTTTCATCAAGAGGGGCAGCACATATGCAGCTGTCTTTCCCGTGCCTGTTTGGGCGATTCCCAACACATCATGTCCTGCCAAGGCCAAAGGAATGGCTTTTTCCTGTATAGGAGTAGGTTTGGTATAGCCAGCATCAGCCACAGCTTCCAAAAGTTGTTTATTCAATTTAAAATTTTCAAAAGTTGAAGGGCTATCGGACATGTTTTAGTATTTTTGAAAGGTGCAGAAAAGAATTGTGAATCGAACACTTTTGTGTTTAAACGGGTTGAATTTATTGACAACCAACAATTGGGTTTTGCGTCTAAGAAATCAATAAACCATTCAAATCACAGAGATTGATGAAAAGTATATTAATTACCGGTGCAAATATAGTAAATGAAGGCAAGATTACCCGTTCTGATATTTTGATCAAGGATGGATTGATCTATAACATGGGAAAAGACCTCTCCGAATTTGAAGCAGATTTAACCATTGATGCCAGTGGAAAATATATTTTTCCAGGAATTATTGATGATCAGGTTCATTTCAGAGAACCTGGATTGACCCATAAAGCGGACATTTACACAGAAAGCAAGGCAGCAGTAGCAGGAGGGATTACCTCCTATATGGAAATGCCCAATACCGTTCCCCAAACCGTTACAATTGAATTATTGGAGGATAAATTCCGTATTGCCTCTGAAAAATCACTGGCCAATTACTCTTTCTTTTTTGGTGCCACCAATGATAACATAGAAGAAATACTGAAAGTCGATCCTGAAAATGTCTGTGGTGTCAAGGTATTTCAAGGCTCTTCTACCGGAAATATGCTGGTAGATAATCCTGAAAGTCTGGACAGGATTTTCAGAGAGTGTAAACTATTGATCGCCACACACAGCGAAAATGACAACATCATCAAAGAGAATCTGGATCATTACAAAAAGGAATATGGAGATGATATCCCTGTGAAATTTCACCCTAAAATCAGGACTGCTGAAGCATGTTATGATGCCTCAAAAAAGGTAGTGGATCTGGCGAGGAAATACGGTACCAAACTCCATATTCTGCACATCAGTACAGCAAAGGAGGTAGGTCTATTTGACAATACGCTTCCTTTGGAGGAAAAAAGAATTACTGCTGAGGCTTGTATCCATCACATGTGGTTTTCGGAGGAGGATTATGAAGAAAAAGGAAACCTGATCAAATGGAACCCTGCTGTCAAATCCAAAGAAGATAGGGACAGGATCCTGCAAGGTGTTTTAGATGGACATATCGATGTGATTGCCACTGACCATGCACCACACACTTTAGAGGAAAAGAGCAAGCCGTATACCTCTGCGCCTTCAGGAGGGCCATTGGTGCAGCATTCTCTGGTCGCTATGCTGGATATGTATCATGCCGGGAAAATAAGGCTGGAGGAAATTGCCCAAAAAATGTGTCATAATGTCGCTATCTTATTTGAAATCGAAAAAAGAGGCTATTTGAGACCGGGATATCATGCCGATTTGGTTGTAGTTGACTTGGATAATCCATGGACAGTGGAGAAAGATAATATACTTTCCAAATGCGGCTGGTCTCCTTTTGAAGGCCATACTTTCAGGTCAAAAGTAACCCATACCATAGTATCCGGACATTTGGCGTACGAAAACGGGACATTCTATGAAGAACAAAAAGGACAAAGGTTAAAATTTTCCAGAAAAATACAGGACTGAGTATTGCTTAGAAAAAACCGAAACATTACCTTTGCATTCCATTCAGGGGAAAGCCCCTGAAAATGTTTAAAATGGTGGTTGTAGCTCAGTTGGTTAGAGCGCTGGTTTGTGGCACCAGAGGTCGCCGGTTCGAGTCCGGTCTTCCACCCTACTAAAAAACCCCTTTAAAGAAGGGGTTTTTTAGTTTTTATGTGATGCAATGAACCCAAATGGCATAAATTTTGTCTAACTGTTATTAAAAATTGAACAAAGGCATGTTTACACTATTTAAAGCTTCGCCAAAATTCCCGAAGATTAGACCTGTAGACCTGAAAGTCGTAAAGCTTTATGTGTCCAAGTTTGAAGAGTCTCTTAAGAACTTTGAGGAATTGCAAAAAGAAGGATTGAGCTCCTGATGAAAAAAATACAAAAGGTTATGGAAACATAACCTTTATTTTTGTGCCATTTTATTTTTCTTTCACGCTTAAAAAAGTATTTTTATGCAAATCTCAAAATTTTTAAAACATGAGTTATATCCACTTTGATAAGACCCAATTAATTAACCTTAATTACTCCCTGGAAAGGGAAATCATCAGAACGAACAGAGGAGGATGCTATACGAGTACTACCATTATAGGATGTAACACTAGAAAATACCATGGTCTTTTAGTGGTTCCACAGCCACAAATAGATGAGCAGCTTCACGTGATGCTTTCTACAGTTCACGAGACAGTAATTCAACACGGAGCAAGTTTCAATCTTGGCATCAGCAAGTTTCCCGGAAATTACTCTCCCAGAGGTCATAAATATTTAGAGGATTTTGATTCAGAGCCTATCCCAAAGCTCACCTACAGGGTAGGCGGCGTGTTGTTGCAGAAGGAGCTGATTTTGGACACCAATAGGGATAGGGTGATGATCCGTTATACCCTTTTAGATGCGCACTCACCTACCAAAATCCAGATAAAGCCATTTCTCGCCTTCAGGGGCTACCATCACTTGATGAAGGCCAATGATCAGCTCAACAAGGGATTTAAGTCTGTTGCCAATGGTGCGGAATTTCAACTGTATCCACAGTACTCTCCTTTATTTCTCCAGCTTTCAAAAACCAATGAGTTTCATTCAAAACCGGAGTGGTATTACAATTTTGAGTATATCATGGAAAGGGAGCGGGGTTATGAATATCAGGAAGACCTTTACTTTCCCGGATATTTTGAATTTGATATTTCGAAGGGGGAATCGGTAATTTTCTCGGCGGGTCTAACTGAAGCAGATCCAAGTACCCGTCAGCGTGCTTTTGAAAAAGAACTTGCCCGTAGGGTTCCAAGAAATAATTTTGAAAACTGTCTGATCAATTCAGCAGGTCAGTTTATTCAACGACGGGATGGTAAAACGCATGTCATTGCTGGGTATCCATGGTTTGGCTGGTGGGGGAGAGATACCTTTGTTGCCAGCCCTGGACTGGTCTTAACTCAGGGTGACAAGCAGACATTTTTAGATATCATGGATACGATGGTGGCTGATTTGCATGGTCCGCTTTTTCCAAATGTGGGCAGTGGAGTGATGAGAAACCTTGCTTCTATGGATGCGCCTTTATGGTTTTTCTGGTCTTTGCAACAATTCATGAATTTCGGTGGGGATCCAAAAATCATTAAATCCAAGTATCTGGGTAAAATGAAAGGGATCATAGACGGCTTCAGAAAAGGAACAGACTACAATATTCATATGTTGGACAATGGGCTTATTTGGGGCGGACAGGAAGGATTTGCTCTGACCTGGATGGATGCGGTTAATTCAGATGGCCCTGTCACACCGAGGATAGGTTCTCCAGTAGAGATCAATGCCCTTTGGTACAATGCCCTTTGTTTTTATCATGAACTCACTGGTGATGAAGAGGTAAAAGAACTTGCGGAACAAGTGAAAAACTCCTTTAATGAAGTTTTTTGGGATGAAAAGAGAGGGTATTTAGCGGATTATGTCAATGGTACGTATAAGGATTGGGCGATCAGGCCAAATATGATTTTCGCGACATCTTTGCCCTTTTCCCCATTGGAGGAAGCTCAAATGGATTCCATTTTGGAAATTGTCAAATCAAAGTTGTTGACAAGTAGGGGTTTACGTTCTTTGGCCCCCGATGATCCCAGTTATAAAGGATATTACCATGGGAATCAGTTCTCCAGAGATCAGGCATATCACAACGGAACAGTTTGGGCCTGGCTCTTAGGTCACTTTGTAGATGGCTATATCAAGCTGCATGGAAAGTCAGGGAAGCATTTCGTGGAGAAAATCATCAAAGGCTTTGACGGGGTGATGACCCAATATGGTGTGGGGACAGTGGCTGAGATCTACGATGGAGATCCTCCGCACCGTCCAAAAGGATCTATCTCTCAAGCCTGGAGTGTAGGTGAGTTGTTGAGAATTATGCATTTAGTGAATAAAATTTAAATAGATTTTTATGAAGGTTTTAATGTTTGGGTGGGAGTTTCCACCACATATTTCCGGAGGTTTGGGTACAGCCTGTTATGGACTGGTCAAAGGCCTAGTCCATCACAAGCAGGATATCATTTTTGTGGTGCCTAAATTGTGGGGAGATGAAGAACCTTTAGCGGATTTTGTGAGTGCCAGTGATGTCACCATAGATTATAGGGAGAAGAAATTCAAGAATATCTGGAAAAACCTCACCTACTTGGAAGTCAGCAGCTTCCTGGTTCCTTATCTTGGACCGGAAGAGTTTAAAAAGTACACTGACTATGCGCTACACGATCGTACAGATGTGGATGAGAGTGTATTTTCCAACAAATTTGAATTCAGTGGGAAGTATGGAAAAGACCTGATGAAGGAAGTTTCCAGATATGCATTGGTCGCTGCCCAGATAGCCAAATCCAAAGAACATGATATTATCCATGCCCATGATTGGTTGGCATATCCTGCAGGCATAGCTGCGAAAGAAATGTCAGGAAAGCCATTAATCGCCCATATCCATGCTACACAATTTGACCGTGCTGGAGAAGGTGGAGGACAAGGTCCGGTATACGAATTGGAAAAAGCAGGCCTATTGGCTGCAGACCATGTCGTAGCGGTAAGTCACTTGACCAGAAAGATTGTGATCGAAAAATATGGGGTAGATCCTGATAAAGTCAGTGTGCTGCACAATGCGGTATTGGATGCCAGTATCATTCATTCTACCATTAAAAAGAATGTGCCTGAAAAAATAGTCACATTCTTAGGAAGGATCACTTTTCAAAAAGGGCCTGAATACTTTGTGGAGGCAGCAAAAAAAGTGATCGAACGTGATCCCAATGTACGATTTGTGATGGCAGGTAATGGAGATCTGCTCAATAAAATGGTGGAAAGGGTAGCCGAGTTGGGAATGGGGACACGCTTTCATTTTACCGGATTTTTGAAAGGACAGGACGTGGACGATATGTATGCCATATCAGATGTTTATGTGATGCCTTCTGTGTCTGAGCCTTTTGGTATCGCTCCCCTTGAAGCCGTAAGACACAGTACCCCTGTGATCATATCCAAACAGTCCGGAGTAGCTGAGGTGCTTCGCAATGCCATCAAAATTGACTTTTGGGATGTGGATGCCATGGCAGATGCTATTTTTGGACTTCTTCATTATGAAAGTATTGCGAAGATGTTCAAGGAGTTGGGAAGTGAGGAACTGAAAAATTTGAAGTGGGAGCATGTTGCTGCCAAACTAGTTACTGTTTACGAAAAATTACACCAAGAACAACCATGAGAACCATTTGCTTTTATTTTCAGGTACACCAACCATTCAGAATAAAGCCATATCGTTTTTTTGATATAGGCGATGACCATTATTACTGGGATGATTACAGTAACAAAAGCATCATCCGAAAAGTCGCTCAAAAATGCTATCTACCCATGAATGCATTGTTGTTAGACCTGATCAACAGTAATCATGGGAAGTTCAAAGTGACTTTTTCCATTTCAGGTGTTTGTCTGGACCAGTTTGAAGCCTATGCCCCAGATGTGCTGGAGAGTTTTCAGAGACTGGTGAATACAGGACAAGTAGAACTCTTGAGTGAGACTGATGCCCATGCGCTTTGCTCACTGGTCAGTCCTGCTGAGTTTAAAAGAAGCGTAGAAAGTCATCAGGCAAAAATCAAGCGTTTGTTTAATGGATACCAACCAAAGGTATTCAGGAATACTGAGTTGATCTATTCTGACAAAATTGGTTCAATGGTGGCAGAGATGGGATATGAAGCCATGTTGACAGAAGGTGCCAAGCATATCCTTGGATGGAAAAGTCCAAACTTTGTTTATCAGAATGCCATTGACCCTAACCTGAAAATTTTGTTGAAAAATTTTCAGTTAAGTGATGACATTGCTTTCCGCTTCAGTAATAAAACTTGGTCTGATTATCCATTGACAACTGAAAAATTTGTCAACTGGATCAATGCAATTCCAAAAGAACAGGAAGTTTTAAACCTGTTTATGGATTATGAAACCTTTGGAGAGCATCAATGGGCGGAAACAGGCATCTTTGAATTTATGAAAAGTCTTCCTGCAGCCGTATTTAACCATACCAATTTCGGTTTCAGTACGACTACTGAAGTCGCAAGAGCGGCAAAGCCAATAGCTAAAATCAATGTTCCTGTACCGATTTCCTGGGCGGATGAAGAAAGGGATTTGACCGCATGGCTGGGGAACGACCTGCAAAATGAGGCTTTTTCCAAGCTTTATGAGCTGGAAGCAAAGGTCAAAAAGATTGACAATCCCGAAATCCAAAGAGACTGGAATTACCTGCAGACATCGGATCATTTCTATTACATGTGTACGAAGTTCTTTTCTGATGGAGCTGTGCACTCGTATTTCAGCCATTATGAAACGCCATATGATGCCTTTATCAATTATATGAATGTCTTGAGTGATTTCATTCTTAGGGTAAAGAATAAGGAAAAGGAATTGGAAACGGTCGGTAAGGAAGAAGTCTGAGGCAATTTGGCCGGTATCGGATATTTGAACTGCCTTAAATTGGCTCAATCATAATGGTGATTTGAGTAATGATCAGAAATGTTTGATTGTAGGGCCTGTTGGTGCAGGCCCTTTTTGAATTTATATAAACAATAAATGCTATGAATAAACTGTTTGTTCTGCTGTTTTCCTTTGCTGTTTTAGCTTCATGCAATCAGCAAGATGGAAACGAAAAAGTCCAGCAAGAAGAGGAACAAGAAGATTTTATTGTCAGGTACGATAGGCCTGACGCAAGTATTTTAAGAGGGGTTTATATTCCTGAAGGTAAGGAGTATTTCTATACTTCAGGATTGGTAGCACCGGTAAAAGATGAAAACGCCGAGCCAGGTACTTACATGCGTTATGGAAATACGTATGAACAAAGTATTGGTATTTTGGAAAGGATCAAGGAGACAATAGGAGAGGCAGGATTTACCATGGAAGAGGTATTCTTTTTAAGAGTTTATCTTGCTCCTGATAAAAATGGCCAAATCGATTGGGATGCTTGGTTCAGGGCTTATGGGGAATATTTCAATAATGCTGAAAACCCCAATAAGGTGGCCAGGTCAACCATTGCTGTGTATGCCTTGGCAAATCCGGATCTCTTGATTGAAATTGAGGCAGTGGCAGCTCGGTAAGGGTCTTAAATTTGGGATTTATGAAAAAGCAAACAGTTCTTCTTGCTTTGATTGCAGGGATGCTTTCCTCCTGTGCCTGTGATCCCGAAAACCTGATTAAAGGAGCCATGTGGGGGATGGAAAAAATGGCTGGAGTAGGATATTTCCCTTCTCCTGAAATTTTGGCCTTGGGTAATTTTGAAAGGGTAGAGGTCAGTATGTCCAAGCAGCATCTTGATGGTGAAACCCAAGCTGAGATAGAGTTGCGGCTTATCAATGGCAAAGGACCGGATATGCATTACAGTGAGGAGAACCTCGCGAGGAAATGTGCCGAACTCTATGCAAAGGAATATTCCAAAATCTATGAATACCAGACTATCAGGATTGTCTTCATACAGACAGATCCTTTTCAGCCTGACAACATGGCCATGAGCGAATATAGTTTTCAAGTGGAGGATCTCTTACAATAAACACCAAAAATCATATGGACTTTAATCAAGAATTCAAACATCCACCTGTGAATACAGGAGACTGGTTTTTAAGCATTTTTATAGCCAATATTCCTATTTTAGGACTGATTATGCTAGTCGTATGGGCCATTGATAAAAATGGAAATCCCAATAAAGCCAACTGGGCAAAAGCAAAACTGCTATGGTACGCAGTAGCTTTTGGGCTGGGTATTATTTTCCTGATCCTGATGGGAGTTGGCGCCGTGACAGGGGTTTTTAATGATTTTGACTTCAATTAAAAATAATCTTTATACTGTATCATAGGTCTTTCGAATTTTGTGTGAGCAAATGAGATAAAATTGAAGCAGACTTTCATTTTTGTGATTTGGAAAGGGGATTACTTGGGAGTTTACAGAGAAATGTCCAGCCCTTTTGATAATTTTGCCCACAGATTTCAAAAGACTTCATGCAGAAGATTAATGCCATCTGTACCGATATTGACGGTACGTTATTAAATGGGGATAGGGTGTTGTCCCCTAGATTACTTCAGGCCATTGCCAAGTTGCCCAAGGATTTTCCCATCATCCTTGCTTCTTCCAGGATGCCTGATGCGATGCGCCATTTACAACAGGATATGGGTAGATTGGGAGAACCTTTGATTTGTTATAATGGTGGTTTTGTCATCCATGATGAGCAAGAGGAGGTAGTCCATGATACACCGATTTTACTGGAACATTGTGAGGCTTTGGTTGATATCGCACGTGGAACCGAAATACACGTGAGCCTTTATCAGGGTGAAAAATGGTATGAACCAGAGATGGACTATTGGGCACAAAGGGAAGCGAGGAACACTAGGGTAGAACCAACTGTTAAACAGCTGGATCAGGTTTTGGAAATGTGGAAGTCGGGGATGAAAGGAGCCCATAAAGTGATGTGTATGGGGGCTGCGGAGGAAATTGAACTTTTCTATCGGCAGGCTGAACAGCATTTAGGTTCTGCGCTGCACCTATATAGATCCAAAGACACATACATCGAAATTGCCCCCAAGACAATATCTAAAGCCTCTGCGCTTGCATTGTTATTAGAACGGAAGTTTGGGATTGGCATGGATGAAGTGATGGCCTTTGGGGATAATTATAATGATATGGAGATGCTGCAGGCCGTAGGCCTGGGAGTTGCTATGGGCAATGCGAGGGAAGAAGTCAAATCTATAGCTGACCGGGTGACGTTGAGCAATAAAGAAGATGGCGTAGCAGTGATGATTGAAGTGCTTCTTTTGGCTTAACACTTGCCCTAGACATAAAAGAATCCCCAAGCAGAATCAGGTTTGGGGATTTTGCTTTTATAATAAACCTTCTCCGCTTTCCGCTTCATCCACTGCCCTGTTGAGGAAATCATGGAAAGGTTTCATTTTTTTGAAATTTTCTATCGCTTTTTCTTTGAATTCGCCTGAGCTGATTTCCTTATCGGTGAGGGGAGCGGAGACGATAAAGCTTTTGAAGCGCAAAAAATCAATAAATGGGTGCTCAGCATCAAAACCTTTCGGGGTAGTTTTCAGCTGCTCTCCTTCCATCGCCCCAAATGATTTTTTAAACTCAGGTTCCTCCAAGATGGACTGGAGTTCTTTGCCCGAATAGTCAATTTCCTGACGGATTTTCTTGAGGATATCGGCAGGAGGCATCCAAATTCCGCCTGCCAGAAAGCTCTGTCCCGGTTGAATGTGGAGGTAATAGCCAGGGCCGTTGTATTTTTTGCCACCTACAGCAAAGTAGGCCGCAAAATTGGTTTTGTAAGGGTTTTTGTTGGCCGAAAAACGGATATCTCTGTTTTGCCTGAATACGCAGTCTTTGGCTTTGAAAGTAGAAAGTTCAGGTTCCCAAAGGCTGATGCCCTTCAACAGCTCTTCAACATCTTCTAAAAATTCCGAACGGACCTTTTGATACCAATCCCTGTTGGCATCCATCCAGTCTTTGTGATTGTTTTTTGCGAGTTCGGTCAGAAAAGGAAGATAGTTTTTGCTCATGATGAAGTTCTTTAAATGAGAAACAAAACAAAACCGATTTGGTTGGAATGTGAATCAATTTCCAAGGTTTTTCTCCTACTGAATATATCAAATAAAATCCACCAAACCCTCCAATTTCATTCCTCTGCTGCCTTTGATCAGGATCAAATGATCTTCCAGTTTGGAGTCCTGAAGCCAGTTTCTGAATGAAAAAGGATCTGGGAAGTACAGAGACCTTATAGGAGCAGTGGTCAGGGCGACTTGTATATGTTTACCCGTAAAACAGATTTTATCAAAATTATGCTTCGCGACCAGTTCGCCCAATTTCTTATGTTCCTCTATTGTACTGTCGCCCAATTCGTACATATCTCCTAAGATGACCATTTTATATTTTTTGCCGGTCATTTGGCCAAAAGTATTGATGGCCACTTCCATGCTGGAAGGGTTGGCATTGTAGGCATCCAGGATGATCAGATTGGAGCGTTTTTCCAGCAACTGCGAGCGCATATTGGATGGCTTGTAATTGACTACAGCCTCTATAGCCTTGTCCATAGTTACTCCAAAGAATTTTCCAATAGTGATAGCGGTGGCGATATTTCCGAAATTATAGGCACCAATCAAAGAACTCAAGTGCTCACGCTCATCGCCTTCCACCTTGAATTTTACAAATGGATCTGCTCCTACAAATTCCACTTCACAAAAGTCTCCTTTGGCAGGATACATTACCGGATTGATAAATCGCTTGGCCATGTTGGAAAGGATAGGATCCTTAGAATTGATAAAAACAGTACCCATATTGGCTCTTAGGTGCTGGTACAGTTCTGTTTTGGTTTTCAAGACTCCTTCAGGTCCGCCCATACCTTCCAGATGAGCTTTGCCTATGTTCGTGATAAAGCCATGGGTAGGCTCAGCGATATCACAAAGCTCTTGGATATCCCCCTGTTTGTTTGCCCCCATCTCCACGATGGCTATTTCTGTGTCCTTTGGGATGGACAATAAGGTCAATGGTACACCGATATGGTTATTCAGATTGCCAGCGGTTGCTGAAGTTTTGAATTTTTGCTTCAGCACGGCATGCAACAGTTCTTTGGAGGTTGTTTTTCCGTTGCTTCCAGTCAGGCCTATGATAGGAATCTCCAGCTGTCTTCTGTGGTGATTGGCCAAGAGCTGCAATGCTTTCAATACATCATCCACCAAAAAATAGCGCTCATCACCTGGAATCAAAACCCTTTCTTCGTCCACCACTACTAAGGATGCTCCCATTTCCAAGGCCTTCGCTGCAAAATCATTGGCATTAAAGTTAGGTCCTTTGAGTGCAAAGAAAATATTGCCCTTGTCGATTTTTCTGGTGTCTGTGCTTACACCCGTGGATTGTAGAAAATGGGAATAAAGTTGTTCTGTTCTCATATCAGCATTGTTGACGCATAAAATTAAAGCTTTAAAAAACATCTTATGTAAAAATCTATCGTTTAATTTGAGGAATTCAAATTTGAGATAGATGAAATATCTGTTTTTATGGTCAATGATTTTTATAAGTTTTGGGGTGGATGCCCAACAGACTTTCTCCTTTGACCAAACCCGTGGATTAAATAGGGAAGGAGAGGCGATACCAATGCCTTTTGCAGTTGGGATCAATGCCGCTCAATTTCAGGAAATGGATACTAATGGGGATGGTCAGGAGGAGTTGGTCATTTGGGATATCAATGCCAGGAGAATTTTGGTATTTAAAGTAGAAGGGGAAGAATTTCAGTTTATTCCTGAAATGAGCTATTATTTTCCTTCAGATGTCAACGGTTTTCTGGTATTGGCTGATTATGATGGTGACGGTAGAAAAGACCTTTTTACCAGTAATCCTTTTGGGATAAAGGCATATAGAAATATCAGTCCTGCGGGAAGTCCATTCCCTCAATGGGAGGTTGCTCAGAATTTCCTCCGTCTGGACAATGGCTCCAATGTACAGGCCAATTTATTGGATATCCCGGTCATCAAAGATATCGATGGAGATGGAGACCTGGATATTGTGGCTTTCAATTTTGTGGTAGGGGATTATTTGGAGATGTATAAGAATACCAGTGTGGAGAGGAAGGGAGTAGCCGATATAGACGGTTTTGCATTTCCTGAGTCAAGATGGGGCAGGTTTGAAATCTGTGCCTGTGGACAGATCAGTTTTGGGATTACCTGTGCGGGGTTGCCGATGGGGAGAATAGTCGAAGAGGAGGTAAACCTTCGTATTGAACATGCAGGAGGACATTCCGCTTTGTATGAAGATTTTAATGGAGACGGTTTTTTTGATTTATTGGTAGGTAGGGATGAATGCAGGACTTTGTATTACCTCCCCAATAAAGGGACTAATGCAGAACCATTATTTGATGAATTTGCGCTGGAGCTGCCCGGATATGGTAAATTGCCTGAATTCCCGATTTTTCATGCCTCGTATTTATGGAGGGATAATTTAGTTGTCAGTATCAATTCCTCATCTATCGCAGGTGTATTTGAAGCGGATTATTCCAGAAATATGTTCAGGATCTCAAGTGAAGGTGGGGGAGCGGAACCATTTCTACAGTCTGAAATTTTTGATTTGGGAGAAAACACCAGGCCGTTTTTCAAAGGCTTCAGGGATGCAGGAGAGTTGATATTGACATCAAACAGTAACCTGGAAGGAAAAGTGGTGGGTGTAGGGTATAAGATTTTGGTAGAGGGTGATCAATGGGAACTAGTGGAAGTTGACTACCTTAACCTTTCGACGCTGGATTTGACAGACCTTCAGTACTTTGAATACCAGAATGTCTCCCGCCAAAACACCTATTGGGTGACTGGAGTGGATACGGTTAATTTCCAGTTGCAGCGAAAGATATTTTTTGGTAATTCAAATGATGTTGCTACCATGAAAGAGTTGACTTTACCGGTGACAGGAGTCAGAGCCTTGGATCATGTGGAGCTGTTTACTTATGCCGGAAAGGATTATTTATTGCTGGCCAGACAGACCGGGGAACTTGTGCTTTTTGAGATGGACTTTGGTACAGGAACAGCCAGCTTAGTCAGTAGGGATTTTTTAGGTTATTCAGATAATCCTGCCAGCCGAAACTTGACGGTCCATGTACTTCAGGATACCAATCCATCTATGTATGCGGTGGATCAAAGAGGAGTGTTGGTGTTTATACCTGATTTTATGAATCAGTCTCAGCGGGTCTCTGTTCAGCTAAAGCTCTTCAATGGTGAAAATAGTCAAAGTAGATTTGGCAGAAATACATGGATCACGTCATTAAGGCAGCCTTTTTCTGCTGGTCACGACTTGTTGCTGGGCAATACATCCGGTGGACTCGAATATCTTGCCTTCGCATCAGATTTACCGAGTCCCAGTGAGGAATCGTTTTTGGTAAGGGTTTATCCGAATCCATCTGATGGGGATTTCAAAATTATAGCCTCACAAAATGCCACAGCCTCTTTGGTGTCCATGTTGGGACAGGTGATGTTTGACAACATCCCGGTTGACAGCAATCAGGAAAGGGAGATTCAGGCAGGTTTCTTGGCCCCAGGCGTTTATATTCTGCAATTGACAAATGAAAAAGGAGGTCGGTTAAATAAAAAAATAGTTATTAGAAAATAAGTTTTGAAATTTTTTTCTTTGGTATCCGTACTAGTGGGTACATCAAAATACTATTTTAAAGGTATAGTCTCATGATATCGCTTTTTACAATTTTGGACAAATAATTATTGTCCCAACGAAAACCGAAAAATCATGAAAAAATTTATTCTATCTGCAGCAGTCTTTGCGTTTTCAGCAAGTGCGCTGCTGGCTCAAGAAATGTTTACTGGATTTGGAGCGAAAGGTTTTTACAACAAGTCTCTGAAAAATCAAGAATCTTTTTACATTCCACAAATGCAAATAGCATTTGAGACCTATGTTGAAACTAAGGAAGTCCAACAAGAATCCGGCTTGAGTGCATTTGCAAACAGCATGGCTGCCCATAGTAAAGGGGGGCAGTATGGCGGAAGACAGTCAGGTTCGGCTAGGGTTACCACTATTTTAAATGCAGGTATGGAGGTGGAAGATTTTCAGGTATTGGCCAATGATTTCCATGCTATTCTCGAAAATGAAATCCAAAAGGCGGGTCTGAACATTTTGAAAATGGAGGAAGTCGATAAGATGGAAAGTTTTCAGAAAGTAAAGGAAAAGTATTCAGACAAGACAGATAAGAAGCAGAGCAAGGCCAATCCTGATGATGTGGGATTTGGAACAATCAAAGTTTATCCAGACAACACCCTATTTATGTTTGATGAAAAATCTATGATGAAAGGTGGAGGTCCTGCTTTTTACGGTATGATGAAGAAAGTCCATGCTGAAACAAACGCTGGAATGATTTTACAAAACCTAACCATTGATTTTTCGACTGTAGAATTGGATGTCAAGCTTGACGCAGGGGTTAAAAGGAAATCCACTACAGCAGAAATGAAAATTTTACCAAAAATGAGAATCACTTATAATACTGTGGATTTTATTACACCTAAAGGAGGGCCTAACTCAGGACCAGCAAGCTTGGTAGGAGAGTTTGTGTCCGAAAAAGAATACAATGCCAATATTTATTCGGATAAGAGTAAGGCTGAAAGCCTGTTCAAGCAATTCTTTGCCTTGAGTGCGCCGAATGTTGATTTCGATCCAAGAATAGTAGAAATGAGCAAGGAAGATTACATTGCTGCCGCAAAGGATCTTTTTACCCAGTATTCAAAAGAATTTGCAAAAGCATTGGTCGTTGGGGCCAAAGGTAAGTAAGTGACTTACTGACCGAAGCCTAGGCGAAAGCCTAGGTTTTTTTGTTTTTGGTCTTTCCTCTATTTTCAGGGAAACAAAAGGGCTATCTGATTTTTTCAGGGAAGAATAATTCGGGAATGGGTTTAGATCAGGTTATTGGCATAAGCAAACTTGATCAACCCCACCAAAGAATTGGTTTTGGTTTTCCGAAAGATGTTTTTTCTATGAGTTTCAACTGTACGCTCTGAAATAAAAAGTTTTTCGGCAATGTCCTTGTTGGAGCATTCCTGTGCAATCAACTTCAATATTTCCCTTTCCCTGTCAGTAAGCATGCGCTCCTCATCAGGGAATTGCAGGCTGTTGATGATGATTTTATTGATGTCATTGCTCAGGTAGATTTTACCTTCTTTGACAGCAGCAATTGCCTGAAGGAGCTCTTTGTGGGAATCATTTTTGAGTACATAACCGCTTATGCCTTCTTTGAGGATTTCTTTGACCAAGTGGACTTCGTCATGCATGCTAAGTAAGATAATCTTAGTAGTGGGGCTGATTTTTTTTACCAAACGAACCAAAGCAAGGCCATCCATTCCCGGAAGGCTAAAATCTGTGATCAATAAGTCTACTGCATGGTATTTTATAAAGTCTACAGCGGCCTCCGCATTATTGGCTTCACCAATAATCTGCAACTGTTCCTCCTGACTCAAAATGCTCTTGATCCCATCCAATAAAATGGCGTGGTCATCTACCAGAAATACTTTCATGGTCCTTATGTTTTTGTTGAAGTTGAATGTCCTGAGAAGTTTTGCCAACATTTCAGCAAGTTACACTCCACAGAGGTTCTAATAAATCCGTGCTGGTGGGTATTTATTTTACTATCGATTCTATCACTGGATCCTCTTCTAGTTGCGCCACCGGTACATCGATTATCAGATTGGATCCTTTGCGGTTTGGTTGACTGTCAACTTCAAAATCTGCTTTGATTCTGTGAAGTCTGGATTGGATATTTCGCCATCCATTACCTTCGGATTGCTCCAAATCGGAAGGATCAAATCCCTTTCCGTCATCTTCAATTATAACGCTAAGCTCTTCATCATGTCTTACCAATTGTATGGTGATTTCTTTAGCCTGTGCATACTTGATGATATTATTGACCCATTCCTGAATCACCCGATAAAGGGAGATTTCCTGAAGCTCCGTAAGTCTTCCATACAGTTCTTGTGTGTCGGCTAAGATTTTGATTTTTCCTGTGCTGTTGAGTCTTTGTGCAAATTCATTTACAGCCTCCTTTAGTCCAAATTGGATCAAAGTAGCTGGCATCAGGTTAAAGGCGATACTCCTTATTTCTGTATGCATCTCCTGTAAGATTTTTTCGCTTTGATCTACTGTTTTGCTTTTGGTGACCAAATCATTTTCCATATGCTTTAGATTGGAGATGTTCATTCGAAGGGCTGAAATAAGTTGGCCAAAGCCATCATGAAGGTCTTGCGCAAACCTTTTTCTTTCCAATTCCTGTGATTCCAATGCAGCATTGATATAAGCCTCTTTCACTTCAATTTCTTTTTGTTGAATGAGTAACAGGCGAGTTTTTTTCTGTCGGTTTTGATTGAGGAGGAAAAGTACTGAGACTAGGATTAAGATGATGAAAAGAGAAAATATTAAGATCAAATTTCTTTGGTTATTGGCTTTTTGCTCAGCTATTTCAGCTTCCTGAAGGATGATCTGTGCCTCTTTTTTCTCTGTTTCGTATTTCGTTTCAATATCTGCCAAAAGCCCTGCCTTTTCTATATTGAAGATGCTGTCTCTGAAAGATTGAGCCTGTTTATAGGCGGCCAGCGAATTTCTGTAATCCCCTTTTTTCTCATAGATTTCACTCAGTACTGTGTGAGCGGCAACCAGTCTCTTGTCATCATCGATTTTTTCTGAAAGGGCTAGAGATTGTTTTCCAAAGTTTTCTGCCATAGTGTAATTCCCCAATTGCATGTGTGCTTTGGCGAGCGAATGCAAGAGAAGACTGTGATCGTAGTCATTTTGGAGGTTATTCTGATAGATTTCAGCTGATTTTTGATAATGGATGAGTGCTTTGCCTGGTTCATTGTTATCCATGGCAAGGTTGCCCAGATTAGTAGAAGCTATGGACAAAGCTTTTAGATCGCCTAATACTTCTGATTTCTGCACACACTGGGCATAGTAGTAGGCTGCTGAATCCAGTTCTTTGAGGTTATGGAATGTAGATCCCAGATTTAGATAGATTTTTTGGATGTTTTGGTTGTCGTTCAGTTTAGCTTTAATGGAAAGGGCTTTTCTAAATCGATCTAAGGCCTTTTCGTTTTCCTCCATGAGGTAATAAATGTTTCCAACAGTAAAAAGTGCATTAGCAGTCATCTGTTCATTACCGATCTGCTCTGCTGTCTCAAGAGCTTTGGTCGCAAAAGAAAGTGCCTTAGGGTAGTCGCTTTTGTTTTGATAGATCAGAGAGAGATTGTTATATACAGCAGAAAGTCCACGAAGGTCTTTATTGCGGATGTAGGCATCAGCAGATTTGTTAAGATAGTAAGCTGCAGAATCATATGATGCTGCCACCCAATGCACCACACCGATTACAGTATAGGCATATCCTTCGATCCGCAAGCTGTTAACCTTGCCTAATATGGCCACACCTTGATGGGCAGCTTTTAGCGCTCCGGGAGAATCTGAATACATCTTTTGCCAAGCCAGGTCCATCAGGGCTTCAGCTTTGACACTATCCAGCTTTGTAGTTTGAATTACTTCCTTCAAGCTGTCTAGTGCTATTTGGTTTTGAGCGGGGGTGTTTATAGTAGGAAGTAGAAAAAAGCAAATTGACAACAATATTTGATGATAGGCTGGGCTTTTCATAGGTCAAGTGAAAGGATCAATCAAATAAGATATAAAAAATTCATTAGAAAAAGGAATGAGTTTATTTCAAAATGCATCAAATAAAAAGAGTTACTGATTTTTCAGTAACTCTCATTTTCATTTGGAAAATCTTTGGCTTTTACATCTTGTATGTAATGCTGAACCGCTTCCGTGATGATGGTTTGAAGATCGGCATATTGTCTCAGAAACCTTGGTTTGAATTCCTGTGTGATGCCCAGCATGTCGTGGACAACCAGTACCTGACCATCTACATTTCCGCCTGCTCCGATTCCAATAACAGGAATGCTGACAGTTTCTGCTACTTTTTTGGCAAGGCTGGCTGGTATTTTTTCCAGTACGATGGCGAAGCAGCCGCACTCTTCCAGTAATTTGGCATCATCCAATAGTTTTTGGGCTTCGGCTTCCTCTCTGGCTCTTACGGTATAGGTGCCAAATTTATAGATGGATTGTGGGGTAAGGCCCAAATGTCCCATAACTGGCACGCCTGCACTCAGAATTCTGATGACTGATTCTTTGATTTCCGCACCCCCTTCCACTTTAATGGCATGGGCACCGGATTCTTTCATGATCCTGATCGCAGAGCGAAGCGCTTCAGAGCTATTTCCCTGATAAGAACCAAAGGGAATGTCCACCACCACAAAAGCCCTCTTCACCGCCCTGACAACAGATGTGGCATGGTAGATCATTTGATCTAAGGTGATGGGTAGGGTCGTCTCATGACCAGCCATCACATTGGAAGCAGAATCACCTACAAGAATGATGTCTATTCCCGCTCCATCAATTAGAGCGGCCATGGAGTAATCATAGGCAGTGAGCATGGAGATTTTTTCTCCATTGTTTTTCATTTCCTGCAGGATATGCGTGGTGATTCTTTTGATATTGGATGATTGGTGTACAGACATGTCGAATATTAGTGAAGATGGACGGTGTGATTTTCGTTAGATAAATTAACAGTGATGTGCTCACTTAACGTGGTGGCAAGTTCAAGTCCTGTGTAATCCGGTGAAACAGGGAACTGCTTATGGCTTCTATTGACCAGAACAGCGATTTCCACTTTCTTGACTGAGGCATCCAGAAAAGGTTTCAGCGCATAAATGAGTGTTCTGCCGGTATTGAGGACATCATCCACAATGATGATGCTATGATTTTTAAGATCAACGCTCTCTGAAAGTTGCACGCCATCACGGTTGATATCACCTTTGTCCAAATGGATTTCAATCACTTTTGTTTGGATTGGGGAGATTTCCTGTAAACTTTTAGCGAGATAATCTGCCAGTTTCTTGCCCATACCGGATATCCCGGCAATGAACAACATCTCTTCAGAAGCGTTGCGCTCATATATTTCATAAGCCATTCGCGTGATTTTTTGAGTAATTTGCCTGTGATTCAGGACCAGTGTCATCGTCTCGCTCATGATGTTTACAAGGGGTTTGATTTAAAAAGTGAAAATTAAGCCAATTGGGCTTGGATTCAAAGTATTTTATGCAGCATGTTAGCCTATGTACTAAATATGGTCAGATATAAGATTTTTAACTATGTGCCATACAAATAAACGATTGGTATTTTCTAACCAAAGGGCTTACTTTTGGTTTTCAAATGTACATATACTTGTCTTAAAAGGATAATGACTAAAAATAAAGCAAAAACGGGAGTTCTTTTGGTAAATCTTGGTACACCGGATAGCACGGCAACCGGAGATGTGAGGAAATATTTACGGGAATTTTTGATGGATGGGAGAGTGATTGATTTTCCCTTCATTCCCAGATGGATGTTGGTGAATTTGATTATTGCGCCTTTCAGGGCTCCTAAATCTGCAAAGGAATACAGGAAACTCTGGACGGAAAGAGGATCTCCGTTGCTTTTCCATACCGAAGACCTGAAGGAAAAATTGGTCAAGAAACTGGATATGGAGAAATACCAGGTGGAAATTGCCATGAGGTACCAATCTCCAAGTATTGAGGAAGGATTGCTGAAGTTGAATAAGGCCAATGTGAAGAAGATCATCGTATTGCCCTTGTTTCCTCAGTATGCTTCTGCTACCAACGGTTCGGTGGTGGATAAGGTGATGGAAATTGCCAGAACCTGGCAGATTATCCCTAACATTACTTTTATCAACAATTTTGTGGATCACCCCTTGTTTCTGGAAGCCTGGGCAGAATTGGGTAAGGAATTGATGGAAAAAGAGGAATACGACACCTATCTTTTTTCCTATCATGGTTTGCCGGAAAGACAGATCAGAAAAGGTTCCGTCGATGGCTATTGTCAGCTTAGCGACAAATGCTGTGGCAATTACACCAAGAAAAACCAGTTTTGTTATAGAGGGCAGTGTTTCCATACGACCAGGCTGATTGCTGATCAATTGGGATTACCACAGGATAAAGTGGTCACTTGCTTCCAGTCACGCTTGGGTAAAGATCCTTGGATCAAACCTTATACGGAAGATGTCATCAAAGAACTTGCCGAGAAGGGAATTAAAAAAGTTTTGGTATTCTCTCCTGCCTTTGTTGCAGATTGTCTGGAAACAACCATTGAAGTGGGTGAGGAATATAAAGAAGAGTTTGAAGAACTTGGTGGGAAAAGATGGGATTTGGTACCAAGTCTCAACTCTAGGGACAAATGGATAGATTGTGTCAAGGATTTGGTAGAGTCCAATACTTGAATTAGGGGATGAGCTTGTAGGTTCGTTTTTACACATAGGAATATATATCCATAAAACATGTCCAACAGTCAGCCTTTGTATCAAAAGTCCTGGGTACTTTTCCTGGGAATCCTTTTGGTTGCCTTCAACCTTCGCCCATCCATTACCGCTGTAGGCCCTTTGATTCCCATGATTCGGGAGGATTTGGGTCTGAGTAATGGGTGGGCGGGTTTTCTGACCACCTTTCCTTTACTCACGTTTGCTACTTTTTCGCTTTTTTCAGCAGCAATTGGGAAAAAGCTGGGCAATTCTTTGGCTATTTTGCTGGCTTTGGTGTTGATATTGGCGGGAACCATCATCAGGGTCCTGGGAAGTGCCGAAATATTGTTTTTGGGAACAGGGCTGACCGGTATCGGAATAGTGATCTGTAACGTGCTGTTAATCCCCCTGATCAAGAATAGGCTTCCTTCCAAGATCGGTATCGTCACAGCCTCCTATACCACAGGGATGACGTTGTTTGCGGCAATTGCCTCAGGAATTTCAGCACCATTGGCCATCGACCTTGGATTGGGTTGGAGGGGCTCTTTGCTTTCCTGGTCTGTTTTGTTGCTCCTGGGCATCATCGTATGGATTCCGCAATTAAAGTTCCAGGTTGCCCCTGGAAATAGGTCTGAGGATGAAGTTAAGGTAAATGTCTGGAAAACGCGATTGGGCTGGCAGGTGAGTTTGTTTATGGGTGTGCAATCACTATTGTTTTTTACCTTGATATCCTGGTTGCCCGATATGATGATTGCCAGAGGTCTCAGTGCTGTGGAGGCGGGGCTATTAGTGTCTTTGATGCAGATCATCGGTCTTTCGGGTTCATTTTTGGCGCCGATCATTGCGGTCAAGTTTAAGGATCAGGTCGGTATCGTCTGGGTTTTAGGAGTCATGTACCTGATTGGATTTTCCAGCCTCTTTTTGGAGGTTTTATGGGTCAATTATATTGGCTTAGCTTTAGTGGGTATTAGCTTGGGTTCCAGCGTGTCCTTGGCTTATACCCTGATCGGGCTAAGGACAAGGAATGAAAGGACTACTGCAGCTTTGTCGGGGATGGTGCAGTCTACAGGTTATTATCTGGCGGCGATGGGGCCTTTACTCTTTGGAGTGGCTTTTGATATTTTTCATAATTGGGATTTTCTGATCTACCTGATGTTGATCTGTTCTTTCTTGTTTATCTACTTTGGGAGTAAGTCGGGGAGAGCTGTACAGATGTGAAAAAATAAAATGCTTGGGTTAAAAGAGAGGTTAGAAATACAACAAAAGCCCTGTCGGTCGACAGGGCTTTTGTTTTTATTGTTTGGCGAGAACTACTTTCTCTTTGAATTTTTTGATTTGTCTTCTCAGGGCTTCTATAGCTTCATCGGTAGCAGCTTCGAATGAATCACTTTGGTGCTTGGCAAACAATGTCTTTCCGGGAACATTCATTTTAATCTCCACAATTTTATTTTCATTCTTTTCATTTTTATCTAATCTCATAAAAACTTCACCGTCGATAATACGATCAAAGTAGGTGTCCAGTTTATCGGCCTTCTTTTGGATGAAGTCGGTAAGCTTTCGATCGGCATCGAAATGGATGGAATGCATTTGAAGTTTCATAACTGTCAAGGTTTAAAGTTAAACGTATATTAAGCTTTTGGATGTGCTTGTTCAAACACAGCCTTCAGTTTCTCCATAGAGTTATGCGTGTACACTTGTGTAGCAGCAAGATTGGCATGGCCCAATAAATCCTTTACCGCATTTAGATCAGCTCCTTTGTTGAGAAGGTGAGTAGCAAAGGTATGTCTCAACAGGTGTGGGCTTCGCTTTGTGGTCTGAGCAAAAAGATCTAAATAATGTCTAACAATACGATAAATCTTCATAGGATAGGCCTGCTCTTTTGTATTATTAACGATAAAATAGTCACTCTCGTTTACATTTGAAAATGTTTCTTGAAATACTTTTTTATACGAAATTATATTCTCTTTTAGTCCTTTTGTCAACGGTATAATTCTTTGTTTTTTTCTTTTCCCTAATACCTTCACAACCTCTGAGTGGAGGTCAATGTCTTTCCATTTCAAGGTCAGTAATTCCGATAGACGTACCCCTGTCAGGTAGAGGAATTCCATGACCATTTTATCCCGTTGTCCATCAAAGGTCGGTTCATAGACCATTTCATCCAGGATCTTCTCGATGGCTTCTTCCTGTACAAATTCAGGTAGCCTTTTTGGGGTTTTTAAGGCTTTGATCTTATAGGTTGGGTCTTTGGTGATTTCGCCGGATCGGAGCAGGAATTTGTAGAAAGACCGCAGGGTGGCTATCTTCCTGTTGATGGAGTTGCTGCTCAAGCCCTCTTCCACCAGGTCAATGACCCATGCCCGGATTTCCGGATGTTCTGCCTGACTGATATCCTGTTTTTCGAAAGCTGTCAGGCAAAATTCCGCAAACTGCTCCAAATCCTTCCGGTAGGCCAGAACGGTATGTCCACTGGCTCTTTTTTCATATTCCAGATAGTTGATGAAGGATTCTAGCATGGTTTGGGGTTAATGATTCTGAATATAAGAATTTAAGGATGAAACTCATATTGAAATGTGATGAAAATCTTTAATCATCTAGCCTTGTATCAATTTATACTTGGGAGCTGTTCATAAGGATTATAGACGGCATCCATAGATGCAGCGGTTTCCTCAACCGTATCTGGAAAACCAACAGTTTTTCTTCTTTCATTAATTCTTTCAGGATTTTCTACAGGCCATATGACAAAGGAGCCGTCAGGCCTTAATAGACTGCTGGCTTGAGTGCCGTAAACCTGTTTTTTTCCTTGATACATCAACATTCTGTCTAACATCATAGCTGCGTGGACTTTACTCGCTTCTCCACTTTCAGCCAAAGAATGTAATTGTGGATAGTATTTTTCAATATCTGGAAGGTCGGCATGTTGGATTACCAAAAACACAGCACGCGCAGCTTTTTCTCCTATTTTGCTTTCTTCTGGCCAGCCATATATATCAAGCTTCATTTTGAGCCATGCCTGATTGGAGGAGTATACTTCTTCCATTTTCTGAAAAATACTGCTTGGAAGAGGTGTGTTGGATTGCATTGCTTCACTGATTTGTTTTCTGATTTTTTGGTCTAGCTCCATTATGGAATCTAATGAAGAACTGAATGACCCATAATCCAATTCTTTTATGTTGCTGCTTGATTTTGGGGAGCAAGAAATGATAGCAATTAAAATGAATATAAAAATAGAGTTTTTCATTGCGATTTTTTAAGCCTGCCACTAAGCTATTGTTTTGCTTACTGAATTGCGAAATGTCTTGCATAAAAAATGTTAAAGGCAAAAAAAGCGCACCCACTTTCGGTAGGTACGCTTCTAGATGTGATGTATCTCAAAAAGATAACAAACAATTACTTCATGGCTTCTGTTTGCAATCTCTGCTTGTAAGCTGCTTTGATTTTTTGGTCTCTGTTCTTAACAGAAGGTTTTACAAAGTGCTGTCTTGCTCTAAGCTCTCTTACAGCTCCAGTCTTATCAAACTTCTTTTTGAAACGCTTTAGCGCTTTTTCGATAGATTCGTTTTCTTTTACGTTGACTATGATCATATGTATACACCTCCTTTCAGGGTTGCAAAGATAAGGAATAAAAAATCACTAACCAAATTTTGTCTAAAGTGAACTCCTTTCATACAATAGAAACATGAATAGGAAATTTTAGTAAAGCCTGAAAGGTACCATCAAGTCCTGGAACAGTGGCTTCTGAAACTTATCCTTCGAATACTGCTTTTAAGGTGTGCCAAGACTTAATTTTTTGATTATTAAATGAATTGTAAGCGAAGTTTCAAGGAGATATAAGGATATTTTTCAACTAAAAACTTGTTATTTATTTATTTATTTAATTAACGTTGATTATTTAAATGGCCATTTTTCTAATCTGTTAATTAATAAATATTTAAACTTAAAATTTTTGAAAAATGAAAAAAGTAATATTCTTATCAATTGCCATACTAGGTATGGCTCTGGGTTCATTGATGACTGTTCAGCCTGCAAATGCAAGTGGGGGTATTTGTGACCAATGGGTTGGTAGTGTTGGTTGTGATTATGCCGATTGCGGTGTGTGCTTTTTGTGGAACTGTGGAGGAGGAACAATGTATGTATGTGATGAGTAAAATAGCAGCAATTAAAACTAATTAAAGAATGATACAGCGCTGTATTTGGATTTTGGCATTATTCTCATTTTTGGCTTGCAATAAGCCTATTGAGAATAATGCCATTCCTGATTTATTTGAATTGATTGTTGTCGATTCTACTTTGATCATCGAAAAAGATTTTTTCTTAAATGGTCAAATGGAAGTTAAGCTTGTTGGTGATAGCCTGATAGCTGTCTCTTCATTTAAATCTATGGCAATTGCCTTTTATGGAATGGATGGAACTGAGTACGGTTACATTGCAGCTAAAGATTTTCCTGAGGCTCCATTTTCTCCGTCTTCATTTGATATCTCAGAATTCCCTTCTTTATATATTTTGGAACATAGACGGGGTTCAATATTAAAATTTGATGTTCAATCTAAATCGTATGTTGAAACTATTAAGCTTAATTTACCTGAAGGGAAGGCTCCCAAAATGGCTATGTCAAAATTCATGGTTATACCAGAGGGATATTTAGTTGAGCTCCATTCAAATTTATATAGTGCCTCAGACCCAAAATATTATAAGAATTCAGGAGATTTGATTTATCTGTTTGATAAAGATTTAAATGTTTTAAATTCTTTTTTAAACTATCCAAGAGAATTTGAAAATACCAAGGGTTCGATATTACCAAATAACTACCTCGTTTCCAGTGAATTTGAACAAACCATATTATTGTCATTTGCCCATGATAAGGAGTTAAAACGGTTTGATATGAAATCTCCGGGGAAAATTCTTGAAATAATTGGACTCCCAAAAAGCAGGTATTTTAATTATTCAATAAATGAGGCCGATCGGATTGTTACTATGGAGGATAGAATGAGTGGTCAGGTAACTGTTCCAAGAAATCACTATTTTATTTCAATTTTCGAAGATGAGGAACTAATAATAATTCAGACTTGGATGAATAAAGATGGAGATAAAAGAAGCAGGGAATTTTATTCCAACTTGTTTATTTACAACAAAAAGATGAAAAGCTGGGGTGAAACCCGCAATCCTAGAGAGTATTTTTCTATCGGAAATTTGGCAGGTATGGTAAAGGATACATTATATTTTTATGAAGGAAACTTGGTTAATCAAGATGAGAAATATATCAAAAGGGCAGTTTTAAGACAAATTCAGGACTGATATGAGGTAGTCTGTTGAAAGTAAGATTGATCCAATTTACTATTGCAGTAAACTGAGAAATAAATAAAACACAAAGCCCGGCATCAGCCGGGCTTTTTGATTTATTGAAGTTATAATTTACTTATGAAATTACTTTTTCAGCCAAGAGTACAATCTTGTTATCATTTACTTCCACTACTACACCTTCAATTATATGGCTTTTTTTCTTCTTTGGTGGAGTAGGAGACATAAACCTTTCATAAAGCAGAAACAAGAATAGGTAATTTTAGTAAAGCCTGAAAGGTACCATCAAGTCCTGGAAAAGTGGCTTCTGAAACCTCTCCTTTGAATACTGCTTTTCAGATGTACCAATGTTTTATTTTTATCTTTATTAAATGAATTGTAAGCGAAGTTCCTAAGAGATATGGGGATAATTTTCAACTAAAAACTTGTTATTCAATTATTTATTTATTTACTTACCATTGATTATTTAAATGGCCATTTTTTTAATCGATTATTTAATAAATCTTTTAACTTAAAATTTTAGAAAAATGAAAAAGAAAGTAATATTTGTCTTAGGATTTTTGGTATTATTCTTAGGAAATTTTATGTTTTACCAATCTGTTTCAGCGCAAACCGTTCATTGTCCGCATATACTGAGGGATGAATTTGGCTGTGACCTTTATGACTGTCCAAATGGCTGTGTAATTGTAGCTTGCGGACCAGCAGGAGCTACTGAGTTATGTGATACATGATTATTTTCAATGATGTCTTATGATACAGCGTTGTATTTATTTGTTTCTGTTGGCGGCCCATATTGTGGGCTGCCAACAAAAAGTCAAGCCAATTTCTGGACTGGAATTCGTACTTATTGATTCATTGCAATTGCAGGAAAAGAATGGGTTTCTTAGCCAGCCTCATTTGGTGGGTATAGTTTCGGATTCAATTCTTGCTGCTACCAGTTTCAAAAGCAAGGGTATATGGTTCTTTGATTTGGAAACTGGTGAGGAAATCTCTTCCATTTTGTCCGGTAAGGTAATGGGTACAAGCTTTATGCCTTCAGGGGTGATCTGGGATGCTTATCCTGAAGTTAAAGTTGTGGATGGTAGCACCCAGAAGATACATGTTTTTAGGATAAACCAAGACATCGGATCTGATAGTCAAGAAAGGGCTAAGGACGGTGTTGATTTACTCAGTAGCGTAACCTTAAAAGCCCCGGATGATTTTAAAGTAGCCACATTCATGACTTTTTTCGAGGAATTTGACGGTAAGTACTACGTCAGTATCCGAACTACCAAAACCCTGCCCTCAAAAATCAATTATTTCAGGGATTCAGGCGAAGTGATCGGTGTTTTTGACCTCGATGGGAACCATATCGAAAACATCCTATCTTTCCCTAAGTCTTTGCAAGATCTACAGGGGTATATTGTACCCTATCTGGGGTATGGATTTGGATCAGGAGAGTCGGGGGCTTACTTTACTTTTGGAAGTGAAAGAGAACTGGTATTGATGGGAAGGGATTGGAATTCCTCAAGGCAGTTTGAGGTTTTCAAGTTGCCGGAAAGCCGTTTTTTTGATTATAAACTCCAGTTCATAGAGAATGAGCATAACGGAATGAACACTGATCTAAGCCCTTCAACACATTATTTGAAACCTGTCCATGAAGAAAGAGGATTCGTTTATCTGCAATCCAAGATGAGGGATAATACAAAACTTGGCCAATTTGTTATGCTTACCCATATCTTTCGGTATAATAAATCCCTGGAAACCTGGGAAGAAAGTGACGAAGCGTTCAATTTTTTGGAATTAGGAGATCTGGCAGGGATAAAGCAGGATACGCTCTACTTTGTTGAAGCGAGCTTGATCAATAGAGATCAGAAGTGGATGAAAAGGGCAGTATTGAAATCTAAAGGATAATATAACCAAAAAAGCCCGACGATAGCCGGGCTTTTTTGGTTATTGCAATCTACTTGTTCTTAAAGTACTTTTTCAGCAAGTAGAACAATATTGTTGTCTTTTACTTCTACAACTCCACCTTCAATTACATGGCTTTTTTTCTTCTTTGGTGGAGTAGGAGACATAAACCTTTCATAAAGTAGAAACAAGAGTAGAGAGTTTAATAAAGCCTGAAAGCTACCATCAAGTCCTGGAAAATTGGCTTCTGAAACCTCTCCTTTGAATACTGCTTTTCAGATGTAGCAATGCTTTATTTTTTTCTTTATTAAATGAATTGTAAGCGAAGTTCCTAGGAGATATGGGGATAATTTTCAACTAAAAACTTGTTATTTATTTATTTACTTAACATTGATTATTTAAATGGCCATTTTTTTAATCGATTATTTAATATATCTTTTAACTTAAAATTTTAGAAAAATGAAAAAGTTCGTTTTAATCTTAGGGATAATTTCCCTTAGTTCTGCCAGTTTTGCGATTCCAGGTTATAAAATGCAGGAGGATGACTGTCCAGGAGGTGGGTCTTATAATGCATGTCGTTATTCTCCTTCTGATATTTGTTGGGTAAGTGAGCAGACTCTTTGCGATGAATAATTCTTTAATACCTTAACCATGCCAGAAAACCTGAAAATGGTTTTCTGGCTTTATTTTAATAATTAAGCAAATGTATAAATATATTTACCTTGTAATTTTGGCGACAATATTTTTTTCTTGTTCAGAAGAAGAAACCGAAAAAAACAATAAAATTCTGACTATTGATCTGAAAAATGGGCATGAAGGAAAATTATCAGATATCTTTAATTCCATTGAATATACATTATTAGACGCTGGAGATAATGAAGTTTTAGCAATGCCTGCGAATTTGAGGATAAAAGACAGTCTGATTTTTGTAAGGGATTCACGGCTTTCAAATATTATGATTTTTAAAATGGATGGAAGTTTATACTCGGTTATCAGAGCCCATCTAAATCCAGGACCAGGGGAGTTTTTACAGTCAGAAGACTTTCAGCTAGGAGCTGACTGGATTAAGGTTAGAGATTATCCTCAAAATAAGTCATTTACTTATGATTTTAAAGGGAATTTGCTAGATGAAATTCGAGAAGGAGAGGAATTATACTATTATTTTTACGAAACCAAGGATTGGAAATTGGCATACATGGGACATTCCAATGGCCCAGATTCGAAACTTTTTCTTCGAAAAGACAAGTTAAATGAAGAATTGCTCTTTCAATATTCGTTTCCCAATGAGTTCTCCCATATAAATATCGGGTCTAAAAATGGTTTTATGCAAGATGTCTCTGATTCCTCAGTTTTTTTTGCTATTCCATACAGCTATGAAATAATCAGGTTCGATGAAAAGGGTGTAGTCGATATGGTAATTGAATTGGATATTAAAAATGGCGGCATTACGAAAGAGCAACGAAATCTATGGGTCTTGGAGAGGAATTTAAGACAAATGGCCAAGGAAGGGAAACTTGTCACTCATACCGATACTTTTTTTCCGATGTGGAATCATTTTTTTGTTCATTTGAGACAGGAGAGTCCAAATAGAGCAATTAACCACTTTATTGTTTTCAATAAGGATTTTGAAATGATGTACCAAGGTTATGATTTAGAAAATGACATGGACGGGATGCGCTTGGATGGAGTGCCTTGGAGCTATCATGAGAATTCAATCATTCTTATGATCAATTCCAATCAATTCTATAATGCCTACATAGAGAGTTTTGGAGGTAAAAGTGTTAAGCAAGTTAAGGGAAGCGTTCATGACTTCTTCCAAAAGAATATGGGTAGGTTGAAAGAAGATCAGTATGTGATGGTAAGTCTAAATATGAAATAGATGGGCAGATGTACAATATGTTTTGTTGGAGAATAAAAGTGTCAATGTAATGAGCAGGTAAAAAAGCAATTTTAAAGTCTAAAGAATAATATAACCAAAAAAGCCCGACGATAGCCGGGCTTTTTGGTCATTGCAATCTACTTGTTTTTAAAGTACTTTTTCAGCAAGTAGAACAATATTGTTGTCTTTTACTTCTACAACTCCACCTTCAATTACATGGCTTTTCTTTCCTTCTGCTGAGGTGTAGGAAACAGTTCCTTTTTCCAATGCAGAAACGATAGCCGCGTGGTTTTTCAAGACCTGAAAGGATCCTTTGGCTCCCGGGAAAGTTGCCTCGGACACTTCTCCTTCGAAAACCTTGAGGTCTGGAGTAATTATGGTCAATTGCATCATAAGGTTCAGATTTTTGGTCAATCAGGATTACCTGAATCAGATTATTTTACCTCAGCAAGCATTTTTTCACCTTTGGCAATAGCGTCTTCGATGCTACCTACCAAGTTGAATGCCGCCTCAGGCAAGTGATCCAATTCACCGTCCATGATCATGTTGAAGCCCTTGATGGTGTCTTTGATGTCTACCAATACACCTTTAAGGCCTGTAAACTGCTCCGCTACGTGGAATGGCTGGGAAAGGAATCTCTGTACCCTTCTAGCTCTGTGAACCACCATCTTATCTTCTTCAGAAAGTTCTTCCATACCCAAGATGGCGATGATGTCCTGAAGTTCTTTGTAACGCTGAAGGATTTCTTTTACCCTTTGTGCACAGTCATAATGTTCTGCACCCAAGATGTCTGGAGTCAAGATCCTGGAAGTGGAATCCAATGGATCCACCGCTGGATAGATACCCAATTCAGCAATCTTTCTGGAAAGCACGGTAGTCGCATCCAAGTGGGCGAAAGTCGTCGCAGGAGCAGGGTCAGTCAAGTCATCCGCAGGTACGTAAACAGCCTGTACGGAAGTAATGGAACCATTCTTCGTAGAAGTAATCCTTTCCTGCATGGAACCCATCTCAGTAGCCAATGTAGGCTGGTAACCTACCGCTGATGGCATCCTGCCCAAAAGTGCCGATACTTCGGAACCTGCCTGTGTGAATCGGAAGATGTTATCGATAAAGAATAGGATATCTTTACCAGCGCCATCTCCTTCACCATCCCTGTAGTATTCCGCCAAAGTCAAACCTGTCAAGGCTACCCTAGCACGGGCACCCGGAGGCTCGTTCATCTGACCAAACACGAAAGTAGCTTTGGACTCTTCCAGTTTCTTAAGATCCACTTTGGATAAATCCCAACCACCTTCAGTTTCCAAGCTATGTAAGAAGTCTTCACCATAAGTTACGATGCCTGATTCGATCATCTCCCTCAAAAGGTCATTACCTTCACGGGTTCTCTCACCTACACCGGCAAATACAGAAAGACCTGAATATGCTTTTGCAATGTTGTTGATCAATTCCTGGATCAATACCGTCTTACCCACACCGGCACCACCGAAAAGACCGATTTTACCACCTTTTGCATAAGGCTCGATCAAGTCGATTACTTTGATACCTGTGAAAAGCACTTCAGTAGAAGTAGAAAGATCTTCAAACTTAGGAGCTGATCTGTGGATAGGCAATCTCTTGGATGATACCACTTCAGGCAAACCATCGATGGCCTGACCAACCACGTTGAAAAGTCTACCCTTGATAGCTTCACCGGTAGGTACAGAAATAGGAGCGCCATTGTCTATAGCTTCCTGACCTCTTACCAAACCTTCAGTAGCATCCATCGCAATGGTCCTTACTCTATCCTCACCTAGGTGCTGCTGTACTTCAAGGACTACTTTCTGACCGTCTTCTTTGGTGACTGTCAAAGCATCCAATATGTTAGGCAATTTTCCTCCCTCGAAGGAGACGTCCACCACCGGACCAATTACCTGGGTTATCTTACCAATATTTGCCATTTGTATTTAGTATTGTAAAAAGGATTAACACTTTTTAGATATCGGACGCAAAATTAATTATTAAAGCTGAATACCAAAGGATGTTTGGAAATTTAATCCTAATAATCTGTTGATTTTTATATCTCTAACCTACCTGCCTTAATTTTTAATAAAATATTCCCTTTTATAGAATGACCTAGTTACGCTTTTGTAAACATTTCTATCATCTGGAATGGGATGATTTTTTGCATGAGTAAGATGGCTTTGGCCTTTATAGACAATCTCTATCAATAGGTCCCGCCTTATAAGAGTTTGATGGATAGGTGTAAACGATAGAAATTTTCAATCATAATTTATTTGGATTTAATCTAAATACAATGATATTTGTCAGGTTATTTAAAATTAGTCTAATTAATGATAAGAATTATTTCCTACATCATCATCACCGCATTACTGGCTTTTTCATGTGGTAAAAATGAATCTGAATCAGAAACTGTCCAAGATATGACTAAGATCATCACTGCCGGAGGTACTGTTTCAGAGATTGTGGCAGCCCTGGGTTTCCAAGAACAGATTATCGCTACGGATATTACTTCCACCTATCCTGCCGAACTTCAAAAGCTTCCATCTATCGGTTACCGAAACCAAATCAAAGCAGAAGGTATCCTGGCTCTTGGTCCAGATTTGGTTTTGGCTGAGGAAGGTTATCTTACTCCAGATGTGGTGCAGCAGTTGGAATCCACGGGTGTCATGCTGCATTTTTTTAAAAAACCTCAACAGATTTCTGAAACTTATCAACTGATTACTGAGCTCGGCAAATTTCTGGAGGTTGAAGAAAGAGCATCTGAAATAACTGCCGGCCTTCAAGCAGATGAGACAGCATTGAAGGCCTATCTTGAAGAATATGAACTTGAGGAAAAGCCCAAAGTGGCTTTTGTCATGGCCAGAGGTTTGGAGACGGTTTTTCTGGCAGGGGAAGAAACTTTTGCAGCGTCTGTGATAGAAATGGCTGGAGGAGATTTTGCGGGAAAGGGTTTTAAAGATTTCATCCCATTGACGCCTGAAGCGATAGTTTCCATCAATCCTGATTACCTCATCTTTTTTGAATCAGGTCTTGCTACCATCGGTGGAAATGACGGTGTAGCACAAATCAGAGGTATCGATCAGACCACAGCTTTCCAAAAACAACAAGTTTTGGCATTTGATGGACATTACCTTTCCGCTTTTGGACCAAGAGTAGCCACAGCAGCCTTGGATTTGGCAAAAGCCATAAGAAATAAATGATATCTCAGCTGACCATATCGAACAAAGTGGCTCATCAAAGACTGGTACTTGGGACCATGACATTAATGCTCTTGGCACTCGGTGTGATTTCAATGAGTTTTGGCGCATTCCCTATTTCTTTGTCCAAAGTAATGCAGGTGTTTTTTGGAGACTGGATAGGGGGAGAAAGTGTCAGTTTGCAGGAAAAAAACGTGCTGCTTCAGATTCGTTTGCCACGATTACTAATGGCCATGCTGGTAGGTGGAGCATTGGGCATTGCTGGAGCTGCTCTTCAGGGGCTATTCAGAAATCCTCTGGTTGAACCTGGCCTGATCGGCGTCAGCAGTGGCAGTGCATTATTTGCTGTTATCTATATCGTGTTTGGATCTTCCTTAACTTTTTTGACTTCTTTAGGCAAATTTGGTTTGGTAGGCTTTGCCTTTATCGGTGGCTTGCTGAATACTTTTTTAGTCTATCGCTTGTCCAGTAAAGCAGGTAAGACGGATATTTCTTTGCTGATTCTTGCTGGAGTGGCATTGAATGCTTTGGCAGGGGCATTGATAGGCTTATCTATTTTTTATGCGGACGATGCTGCCCTAAGAAACTTCACCTTCTGGAGCTTGGGAGATGTGGGAGGCGCCAATTGGGAAAAGGTAATGCTCATGCTGGGATTTTCATTTTTACCCGTAGGGCTGATTATCGGTCAGCACCGTGCATTAAATGCACTCGCCATCGGAGAAAATGAGGCCTTTCATGTGGGCGTAGATGTGCAGCGCACCAAACTTTTCATTTTGATTGGCAGTGCTTTAGTGGTGGGTACCGCTGTGGCCTTGACTGGCACCATTGGCTTTGTTGGGCTCGTAGTCCCTCATTTATTAAGAATATTATTTGGAGCAGATCATCGCCTGGTCATTCCAGGATCCTTTTTGACAGGCGCTATCCTCTTGACCTTGGCAGATTTATTGGCCAGAACTATGGTGGCACCGGCTGAGATGCCCATAGGAATCATTACAGCCATATTGGGGGCGCCGTTCTTTATATGGTTATTGATCAATGTAAAACAAATCAGAACGTAGTATGCTGGAAGCAAATAACATTCAATACCTCGTTCAGGGCAGAGCTATTGTCAATAAAGTGTCCCTGCAGTTAAATCCAGGCCAGCTTACAGCTGTCATTGGACCCAATGGGGCAGGGAAGTCCAGCCTTTTAAAATTATTGGCCGGAGATTATAAGCTGCATTCAGGAGTAATAAAATACAATGACAGGGTCATACAAAATTACCGACCAAAGGATCTGGCTCAAGTCAGGGCGGTGATGCCCCAACACAGTCAACTTACTTTTCCTTTTAAAGTCAAAGAAGTCGTGGAATTGGGGCTATTATCCCTAGGACTGAAGCAGGGCGAACAATTGGTCAGAGAAGTCATGATGGAAACCCAGACTTGGGGATTCAAGGACAGGCTTTATGGAGCGCTATCCGGAGGTGAAAAGCAAAGGGTACAGTTGGCAAGAGTCCTGGTGCAGATTTGGGCAGAATCTGATCAACCTAAATACCTTTTGTTGGATGAGCCTACCTCCAGTATGGATATCGCCCATCAGCATCAGGTACTTCATATTGCGTCAAAACTTAAAAACAAGGGGATTGCTGTTTTGGCTGTCCTGCATGATCTCAATATGGCTGCGGCCTACGCAGATCAGGTCATTCTTCTGAAAGAAGGAAAAGTTTACCAGCAAGGGAGCGTAGCCGAAGTTATGGCTTCCAAGCATCTAGAGTACGTATTTGAACATCCGATTATGGTAAGAGATGGATTTGAAGGGATGCCCCATTTGATCCAGCCTCTACCTGTTCATCATCAAACCCATTCATTCAAAATCGCATAAACTATGGAAACTACATTACAAAAATTCACCACTGAAACATTGAAGCAGGCATGGGATGCCCTTAAAAACGAGCAGCCTCAATTGAGGATTAGAGATGCAGCCGCCAAACTGGGTGTCTCTGAAATGGAGCTTTTGGCTACTTCCATCGGAGACTCCACTATCCGGCTTGAAGGAAACTGGGCCGAGTTCCTAGTCGCCTGTAAAAAGCTCGGTAAGGTGATGTCTTTGACAAGAAATGACGGTTGTGTATTAGAGCATAAAGGCAATTTCCAGAAAATCGAGATTCAGGGAGAAACCCCTTACCATGTAGGTACGGTAATAGGCCCTATCGAACAGCGGGTCTTTTTCAGTGCATGGAAGTATGGCTTTGCAGTGATCAATGAGACAGCAAGAGGTACCATGCGAAGTTTTCAATTTTTTGACAAATCAGGTGAAGCGATCATGAAGATTTACCTGCAGGAAAAAAGCAACGTGGAAGTTTTTGATGAACTGGTAAATCAATACAAAGCTGCTGACCAAAACGAGGAACTTTATACCGAAGGCTTTGCGACTCCTGATTATGCCAAGGAAATTGATATCGAAGCCTTTACCCAGGATTGGGAAAAAATGAAGGATACCCATGAGTTTTTTGGTATGCTTAGAAAATATAAGGTACATCGCTTAGATGCCGTAAAATGGATCAATGACAAATGGGCCTATGAAGTAGACAGACTTTCTGCAAGGAAAATTTTGGAGGTAGCCTCTGCTGAAAAGATGCCCATCATGATTTTTGCAGGCAATAAGGGCAATATTCAGATCCATCAGGGAAAAGTGCGCACGATCCGTCAAATGGGCTCTTGGTTGAATGTCCTGGATCCGGATTTCAATATGCACCTCAACGAAGACTTGATCGATTCGGCTTTCGTGGTACATAAGCAGACCGAGGATGGTCTGGTGTCCTCTTTGGAACTTTTTGACCAGAAAGGAGAGATGATCGCCCAGTTCTTTGGCTTGAGAAAACCTGGAATTCCTCAGTTGGAGGCCTGGAAAAAACTGATAGATAGTCTCTAATGCATAAAAGGCCGGGGAAATCTCCCGGCCAAAAAAATTTAACCTTATGATTAGATTTAATCTAAATAAAATATTTATCCTCTTTTTTCTGCTCATTGTTCCCAAGGCTTTTGCATTTGAACTAGATATGGGGAAGCAAATCTTGGATCCTTCAGGTAAACCTATCCCTCATGCATTGATTAAACTTGATGATGAAAAGGTCCTTGAGGTGGATGAATTGGGGAAAGTGGAGATTCAAAGGCCCTCTGAAACTATTATAATTTTTGCCATGGGCTATGTGACCCGTCAAATGACCTGGGAGGAATGGATTCGGGAGGAAGATATTATTTTAAAAGAAAAAGCTGGAAATCTTCAAACGGTAGTAGTTTCTGCTACCCGTACAGAACGCAGTGTGGAGCAATTGCCAATGCCTGTAACTGTGCTCGACTCCGAAAGTATCCAAGAAACAGGCGGCATTAGGTTATCTGAGATTTTGCGTGAACAGACCGGTTTGCAGATTGCTTCGAATCACGGTTCCGGTTTGCAAATGCAAGGCTTGGATTCCGATTACATACTTATTTTACTGGACGGGGAGCCACTGATTGGGCGTACTGCCGGGACCTTTGACTTGGACAGAATTTCTGTTTCGAATATAGAAAGGATAGAAATTCTCCGAGGTCCTTCCAGTGCCATTTATGGTAGTGAGGCCATGGGCGGTGTAGTGAATATCATTACCAAATCAAATGTAGATAAAACTGATCTGGATATTGGTGTTAGGCACCGATCCTTCAATTCCTGGAATCCCTTTTTCCAATTTGGAATGGGAAAAGAAAAATGGAATACTCAGGTGTTTTTTGATCATTTCAGTACAGATGGATTCGATTTAACGCCTGAGACTCTTGGGCAGACGCAAAATCCTTATCGGGCCTCTACAGCTCAGGTAAAGGTTTCAGGAGAATTTTCAGAAAAAATTAACCTTAGTGTTTTTAGCAGAGGTTACAAAGAGATATCGGAAGGAGTCCTTCAAACGAAAGGGACTTCAGGTGCTGAAACACTTGATTTGGGCAATGAAAGAAGGGATTTTAATTTGAACCCTACCTTGAGATTCAAACCCAATTCGGATTGGACTTTTACCCTGAGGGGAATGAGCTCTTGGTTTTCTACCCTTTCGGACACACGATTCAGAGACAGCGGGGAAAATTTTGATTTTCAGGATTTCAATCAATTCTATCACAGGACTGAACTGCAAACGGACTTTCAGCTAAACGCCCAAAATCTGATTACATTGGGATTGGGGCAGTTGATAGAAACTGTGGAAGCTTCTCGTTATGAGGACAAAAACCGTTTTGAAGCAGGCTACTTTTTCTTCCAGCATCTTTGGGACCCCATGCCAAAGTTCAATGTGGTCACTGGTCTGCGGGCAGATTTTCACAGTCAATTCGGGAATAGAATCAGTCCGAAAGTATCAGGGCAATATCAAATTTCTGATAAATTAAGTTGGCAGGCCTCTTTCGGTGCTGGGTTCAAGACCCCTGATTTCAGACAACTTCTTTTGAATTTTAACAACGCTGCCTCCGGTTATTATGTCTTTGGAGCCAATTTGGCTGAGGAGGGCATTTCAAGATTGCAGCAGCAAGGTTTGGTTGCCCGTGTTCTGATCGAGCCTGAAACATTGGGAGATCTGAACGCGGAAACTTCTTGGGCAATTAATACAGGTTTTAGGTGGAAGCCAAGTGCCAAAAGCCTGATACAGGTAAATGGATTCCGCAACCATATCGATAATTTAATCGAAACTGCTCCAATAGCCCAATTGGTTACGGGACAGAATGCCTTTTCTTATTTTAATATCCGTAGCGTTATCACTCAAGGTGTAGAAGTGGATGCACAGATTAACCTACTTCCTAATCTCAGTTTGAGCGCTGGCTATGCTTTTTTGGATACAAGAGATTTGGAGGTTCTTGACCGAATTGACAATGGGGAAGTATTTAAACGAAATGCCCAAAACCAAACCCGACGTGTTACCCGCGCAGATTATGGAGGGCTCTTTAACCGTAGTCGCCATAGCGGGAACTTCAAAATCAATTATCATGAAAATTTTACTGGAATAGATCTGTCATTCAGGACCATATACAGGGGAAAGTTTGGATTCTCTGACCTGAATGGCAATCTCATCCTTGACAGTGAAAATGAATATGCAGAAGGTTGGTTCAGTCTCAATCTTACAGCTTCCAAGACGCTTAATAATGGATTATTCTTCGAAATGGGTGGCACCAATCTCCTCAATACAGCCACTCCAGCGCAACCAAACAACCCAGGAAGGGTGCTCTTCTTGGGGCTAAAAGTGCCATTACTAAATCTGATAAACCAATAATTAATTTAACATGAAAACTATTCAAAAATTAATCTGTACTGCAGGAATACTTTCATTCTTGTTTTCCTGTGACAATAGTGGAGACCTAACTCCAATAGCCCCGCTTGAGGTAACCTTGGTAGAGGACCTGGCTGCGCCTAATGATGTGATTGACCGTACTACCGGTCAGGTAACCGAACAAAGACCATTTCAATTTTTTAGTCTTGAACAAAATGCACCCGTCACAGAAAATGAAGATTGGGATATGGCATTTAAAGGCACTACAATCCGTGTAAATAGCACAAAAAATGTCAGTGCGGCAATCGTCTCAGGGATTTTCGAGGAAATAAATGAGGTGCCTGCATCTGCTTCATTTGCAACAGATACCGAATCTAGCTTTGCTATTCCTACTGGCGGCGGAAACGGTTGGTACAACTATAACCCTGCCACCTTTACAGTTACTCCGATTCCAGGAAGGGTGATTTTGGTAAAGACCACTGAAGGGAACTATGTCAAATTGGAAATTTTAAGTTATTACAAAGGAAATCCTCCTGTGGAACAAATTAACCCTATGACCACTCCAAGTGCCCATTACACATTCCGGTACATCTTACAATCAAATGGAAGTACTAGATTCTGAATTTGTAGACCTAGATTAAACAGGAAAAGAGCATTCCGACTTCGGTGCTCTTTTTCATTTTTTTCAGGTGTTAAATGGGTTTGCAAGTGATCAAGTGATGTTTCAATAACAACTTCATAGTACCCTTTTGCCAAAAAGAAATGCTTTTTTCCAGTAACTATTGCCCAAATTATCTTCCGTGACCCCTAATGAGGTAGAGGAATGTATGAAAAACACGCCTTTGTTGGAAACTTCTGTCACTATGCCGGAGTGGGTTACTTGCTTTTTTCTTCTGCCTGTCGCGAAAAATACCAGGTCACCTTTTTGAAGTTTTCCTCCGGATACACTTTTTCCTACTTTACTTTGAGACTCGGAGGTTCTGGGCATATTGATGCCCACACTGCCATAAGCATGGAAGATCAGCGCTGAACAATCTATCCCCGCCCTTGTGGTGCCTCCATATCGATAGGGAGTACCTCTGTAGGAACGGGCTGTGCTGATTACTTTTTCGATATCCTTATTTCTGGCCTTTTTACTGGATGAACAAGAGCTTAAAAAACCCGTGAACAAAATGAGAAAAATGAATAAAATGAAAGTTTTTGCGTAATTTTCCTTGAAAAAGGGACTCATAAATACTTAAAATTTAATTAAATTCAATAGCGAAAAGGATTGGCCTTTTTTGTTTCAACGTCTTAATATCTTAAAATTATGAAAATCAGCCTAGGCTTTTTTACGCTTATTGTATTTTTGATGTTTTCTTGTGATGGTAGTTCAGTTCAAAGAGAGGTCAATAAAAACGGGTTTATTGTTGAAAATGAATCTGTTTTTCAAGGTTTTAGTCTCCTAGGGGATAGTCTGAATACCACGGTGGACTCTGCGGCACAAAAAGATCAAATTCTTAAATTGGAAGAGGCTGAACTGGCATATGCAGAGGATCCAAGTCTAGATAATCTGATCTGGATTGGCCGAAGAGAGGCCTACTTAGGTAGGCATGATTTGGCAATCCGAACTTTTACGAAAGCTATTCGAGAATTCCCAGAGTCATACGAGGCCTTAAGACATAGAGGACACCGTTATGTTTCCATCAGGAAATTTGATCAGGCTATCGCCGACTTTCAGAAAGCAGTCAAGCTTATGGAAGGAAAACCCATTCAAATAGAGCAGGATGGTATGCCGAACAAATTAAATATCCCGCTTTCCAATGTGCAGTTTAATGTTTGGTATCATCTAGGTCTGGCCCATTATCTAAAACAGGACTGGCAGGCAGCTCTGGACGCTTATGTACAATGCCTGGAAGTTTCTGACAATGATGACCTGAAGGCGGCTACCTTGGATTGGTATTATATGACCTTGGTCAAAATGGGTAAAAAAGAAGAGGCTTTACAAGCAATCAGAACAGTCAATACAAAAATGGAGATCATCGAGAATGATGCCTACTTCAAAAGAATTCTGATGTATAAAGGAGAGCTGAATCCGGAATCCTTGCTTTCTGTAGAATCGAATGCTGATGATCAAAAATTACAATATGTTACCCAAGGTTATGGACTGGGCAATTATTATTTAGCAAAGGGAGATACCTCACAGGCCAGATTTATATTTGAAAATGTTTTGAAGACTGGATATTGGTCGGCTTTTGGCTATATTGCTTCAGAAATGGAACTAGCGAATTTGATAGATGAGTAGGGAAGATTTCAGACAATTGCCTTTACATAAAAAAATCCAAACCTTATATACAGAAGGAACATTCATCGTGGGAATCAGGTATTATTCCCATAAGGTTAACCTCTATTTGCTTGGGGAAGAATATATTGAAGTATTCTACAACCACAAGCTGGACAAAATCGATAACATTGACTTTTTGAATACCGGGCATACCCGGATGAAATTTTATCTCGATCAGATACAGCTATCGATTTGATCCATTCAGTGAAAGCTGTAATCTTCCTATCTCAGTGAATTTTATTTACCGAGCTTCAAAAGTTCCTCGTGTATTTTCAGCACCTGTGGGATGATAAGTTTGTTGTCTGAATTTTTGATCACAAAATCCGCCTTGCTGTTTTTCTCCTCATCTGGAAGCTGTTGGTCAATGATGTGGTTGATCTGTTCCTCAGAGCGGTGTGGGTCCCTAAGCATGATTCTAGTGATTCTGATCTTAAGTGGTGCACTGACATTGATGACTTTGTCAAGTTCTTTGTAAGAACCTGCTTCGAAAAGTAAAGCAGCTTCTTTTAATACATAGGGGCTGTCCTGGTATTGGGACCAAGATTCGAAGTCTGATTTTACTGCCGGATGAACGAGTCCATTGATGGTTTTTACTTTTTCTTCATCTCCAAAAACATTGGCAGCCAGATACGTTCTGTTCAAGGTACCATCTGCGGTATAACTTTCTTCTCCAAAAGCAGCGATGATTTGTTTTTTAAGTTCGGGGTCATGTGCCATTAGCCACTTGGCACGGTCATCTGCATAGTAGACGGGTATTCCCAGTATAGAAAAAATCTTTGCGGCAGTACTTTTTCCCGACCCAATACCGCCGGTAATCCCTACCAATAAAGGCTTATGGTTTCTCATATTTGAGTTTTAGCTTTTCAGGATCGAATTTGATGTTTTCCAAAAATGAAGGTTTGGGGTTGACCTGCACAGTGACAGTACTGTCTTCTCTATTCCGGTTCTGATAATTGATGACTGCTTCGAATTCGAAATTATTGAGATCGGCCAACTTTCTTTCATCAATAAGGTAAGACATGATGATATTGCTTGGTGCCTGATCCAATTCCACATTTTTGGGGAAGTTGATCGTTTTGATCTTGAGCCTTTTGTTTCCTTCCAGCATTTGGGTCACATCAAATTTGATATGTACGCTTTCCTCTTCCAGGCTTAGGAATCCTGCATAGGCGCCGGGTACTTCTAAAGGGAGAATTTTATTGTAATTTTTATTGATCTTTTCCTCTCTCAGATCCACGGATAAGGTGCCGTCGAGTTCTTGTAAAACAGAGGTAGGACCTTTGACATTAACCAAGGGAGGATCTATTTCAATGGCACTGGCCAACCTGTAATTTTTGGCTAAGCTTGTTGCAGTGGTGTCCACCTGTATTTTGACTTTCCGGGTGACGATTTTATCAATTTTGAAATTGATCGTATCGCTTAGAATAGAGACCAACCCTGTTGGGCTTAAAGTTTCCGAAAGACTTCTCCTCAATTCGGTACTGAGGATGTAAGTTTTGGTAGAGGGGTTGTTGATTTCGATCAAAAAAGGCGTCTCATTGAACTTGAGGTTTTTCCTCAATAAATCCCAACCATTGCCGTTGATTTCAATTTTGATGCGGTTGGGGAGTTTCTCCACAGGCATGAACTCTTCCGTATCGAAAATGATTTCGATAGGATAATCCACCACTGTTGTGTAATTGTCTTTGTTGAGTGCATTTAAAACCCAAAAAGTGGCGGCTGCCAAAAAGCAAAGTGCCGCCACTTTTAGGTTTGCAATCTTTTGTGGATTTAAATTTGCAAAGCGTTTTTTAAGTGTAGCCAAGATAATTTTATTTGGTTCCTGTCGCTTTTTTGGTGTAGTCAGCAGATATTGCTGATTTTTCCACTTTAATTTTAATTCCTTTGTCCAGCTCCAAAGTTACTGTGTCACCTTCTACTGAGTAGATTTTGGCATGAATGCCACCTATGGTCACGACGTTGTCTCCCTTTTTAATGGATTCCAGGAAGGTTTTGGTTTCTTTTTGTTTTTTCTGTTGTGGTCTGATCATGAAAAAGTACATGATCAGGATAATGGAACCGAATAGGAAAACCTGTCCCATTATTCCACTGGTATCTGCTTGTAATAAAATCCAGCTAGTCATATATTATCTCTTAACAGGGCCCAATTGGCTAGTAGCTCCTGCTCCTCTTGGTGTTACATTTCCTTTCATTCTCAATCTGGTCACGTTAGGACTGGTATTCGCCTGAATGGTGACAGTTGGAGCTTGGGTTCCTGGTTTAGCAGTGGAGTTGAACACTACTTTCACATAGCCCTCATCACCTGGTTTGATCGGTGCTTTGGACCAATCAGGGCTTGTACAGCCACATGAAGCGGTAATGTTGGAAATAACCAAAGGTGCCTCACCATCATTGGTGAATTTGAATACGTGCTCTACCACTTTGCCTTCGTCAATTGTTCCGAAGTCGTATTCCATTTCCTGGAAACTGAATTTACCTAAAGTAGAAGGGTCAGCAGCTGTCACAGAGCTTACATTGGATGGGACCGGCTGGGCAGATTCCAATCTGGCCAATTTTTGTTCCAATTCAGCAATTTTTTCTGCCTGACCGTCATTTTTGGATTCACAGCTGGCTGCCAAAAGGGCAACGCCAAGCACCAAGGCTGATAATCTGAAATATTTCATATACGTAATTATTGGGTTAGTTAGCTTCTCTATTGATCTGGTCAATCAGTTTGTTGACATCAGAAAGCAGGTTTTCTGCTTTATTTTTGGCATCAGAGATGACCCTGTTGCCTTCTGATTTGGCCTCATTGTAAGGCATGTTTTTGCCCTCCCTCAGGTCATTGATCAGTTTTTCCAATTCTTCTTTGTATTTGGATAGCTGGTAGGACAATTTGTCTCTGGTGTTTTCTCCTGTGTCAGGAGCAAATAATATCCCTAAGACCGCACCAATACCAGCGCCTGCAATAAATGCCATCCATGCGTTTGAACTCTTGCTCATCTCTTGTTTTTTTATTTGTTATCTAATAGACCTCTACCACTTTTACGGATTTGACCGCTATCAGTTAACTCCTTGGACAACACGTCCAAAAGGCCATTGACAAACTGCTTGCTCTTCGGAGTGGAGTAGGTCTTTGAAATGTCAATATACTCGTTGATGGACACTTTTACCGGAATACTCGGGAAATTTTTCATTTCTGTAATGGCCATCGACAAAATGATCTTATCTGTCTGAGCGATCCTTTCAATATCCCAATTTTGAGTTCTATTGGCGATTAGCTCTTTGTTATCATCATCATTTTGAACGGTCAAGTTAAATATATTTTGGAAGAATTCCTTATCTTCTTCCCAGTTGAGCGCAATCTCAGGGAGAACTTCCTCTTCAACTTCAAAATTATCCTTCACATTTTTAAGGACTTTGGATGCAAGACTTCTGACGATAGACTTGTTTTCTGTCCAGTTCATGTCTTTTTCAGAAAACACATTGAGGATAGCCTCCGATTTGAAGATTACTTTTTTGAGGATATCATCGGCTATTTCAAAATCATCTTCCAAGCTAGGGTTTGGTATGCGGATGTAGCTTTGGTAGCTTTCCAATGGTTTGACATAATCCCTGAACCACTCCTTGATTTCCAGCTCCAGGTCATCAATATCGGCCATGAGGCGGATACTCGCGGATTTAAATTCAGCTGAATTTCTGATTTTTTCTAAAATCTTATTTTCGGCAAGGTTAAGATCGCCCTGGGTGATGGTGATTTTTTCCTGAGTGAATTTCTTCTTTTTCTCCCCTTCATTCCGGACATGGTCTCCAAATGCCAGGAGAATTTGGATGGCCACCAAATAAAGCTGGGGCAGTCGCTCTGCAGAGGTCACCATGTTTTTGATCAAAAAGTCAAAATCCTTTTTGTTCGCATTATGGTAAGAGTTTATAGCATGTTTGACTTCCTTGATGACCCTGTCACTGACAGGTTCTTTAGTGGAGAGTTTATCGGTGTTCAGGTTGTTGGAAAAAAGTTCGATTGCCTTAGCTGCTTCCTGCTTGAGCAGCACTTTATCCTGAACTTCCATGCTGTTGAGGTCCGGCTGAAAGGCTTCTCTGATCTGATCTTTGGCCAAATTAAAATTCGATGCTCTACACTGTTCGTAAGCATAGAGGTTTTGAAATGCTTTGACCCTTAGTATTCTTCTGTTTAACATACCTGAAATTAAAGAACGTAAATATATGTAATTTGAGAGTGGAACTTGAATGTACAATCCCTTTTCCCGAAATAATATACAAAAAACCACCCGCCCTAGTGGAAAAGTTCCCGGACAGGTGGTATTTGCATTATTGGATTATTAATAAGGTAATTTTACTTTACCTATAGCTTCGATTCTGCTCCATGCCAATTCAATCGCTGCTTGTTGGCTAGGAATATTTTCGTTTTCTGATTTGTTCAAAATCGTCAAGCAAGTATCATAGATTTTTTCAGCATGGCTATAAGCCACTTCTCTCTTGTAGTTGCCCAGGAATTCTGTGTATACATTGATCAGACCACCGGCATTGATCAGGAAGTCAGGGGCATAGATGATGCCTTTGTCCAGCAACATCCTTCCGTGCTTTTGTTCATCCAATAACTGGTTGTTGGCACCACCCGCGATGACCTGGCATTTCAGTCTTTCGATCGTGTCATCATTGACTGTAGCACCTAGGGCACATGGTGCATAAATGTCCATATCGAGGTCATAAATGCTGTTAGGGTCAACAACTGTTGCTCCGGTTTCACTTGCTACAGCTTTCAGTCTGTCTTTGAAAATATCTGTGATGAAAACTTCAGCACCTTCTTTTACAAGATGGTTGACCAGGTATTTACCTACTTGTCCGATACCTTGTACGGCTATTTTCTTGCCGCTAAGGGAATCTGTTCCGTAAGCTTTTTTGGCTGCTGCTTTCATACCCAAATAGGTACCATAAGCAGTTACAGGAGATGGATCACCACCTCCGCCTTTGTATTCAGGAAGACCGGTAACGTGTTTGGTCTCCATGGCAATGTACTCCATGTCGCTGGTCTTGGTGTTCACGTCTTCTGCCGTGATGTATCTGCCGTTAAGGCTTTCTACAAATCTACCAAACCTTCGCATGAAGGCTTCATTTTTCAATTTTGGATCACCGATGATGACGGCCTTGCCACCGCCCAAGTTCAATCCGGAAATGGCAGCCTTGAAGGTCATGCCTCTTGAAAGCCTCAATACATCCGTAATCGCCTCCGCTTCAGAAGCATAATTCCACATACGTGTTCCACCTAGGGCCGGACCCAACACGGTGTTGTGTATGCCAATAATCGCTTTCAGGCCTGTTGGTTCGTCATAACAAATCACCAGCTGCTCGTGGCCCAGAGAAGTAATCTGTCCATATATGGAGCCTTCTCTCACATTTTCCTTGGTTTTAGTCTCTACCATTTGAACTTGGAAATTTTAAATGCGTTATATTTGGGATTCTTGTCTTGTAAAAAACGCAGTGCAAAATTATATATTTTGTACGGGCTTTACTAATGCAATTAATAGAGTATTATAAAACTAATCAAGTGATTTAAAAGTTTTTATTTCGTGAAACCTCTTTGGCGCCTCAATAAATATCTATACAAATACAAGGGATATCTCTTGTTGGGAATTTTATTTACTATTATTTCCAATTTTTTTGTAATAATTCCTGCCCAACTCGTCAGAATTGCCATAGATTATGTGGTAGAGAGTTTTTCTTTTTATCAGGTGTTTTCTACCGCAGAATTGGCTGAAGATGCAAGGGCACAGTTTCTGAAATACATCCTGATTTTCGGGGTTTTGATTTTGGTCATGGCCCTGTTGAGGGGTTTTTTCCTGTTTCTCATTCGACAGACGATCATCATCATGTCTAGACTGATAGAGTATGACATGAAGAATGAAATTTTCAACCATTACCAAAATCTCCCGCTGAGTTTTTACAGAAGAAATAGTACAGGCGACCTGATGGCCAGGATCACAGAAGATGTGAGTAGGGTGAGGATGTACCTGGGACCTGCCATCATGTATGGCATCAACCTTTTGATTTTGTTTCCCATGGTGATCGGCTACATGTTGTCTGTCAATGTGGAACTGACTTTATATTCCCTGCTTCCTTTGCCCATATTGTCATTAAGTATCTACTTTGTCAACAATATGATCAATGAGCGCTCGGAAAAGATTCAGAAGAGTCTTTCAGGTCTGAGCACCTTTGTTCAGGAAGCGTTTTCAGGTATCAGGGTGCTGAAGGCTTTTGTGAGGGAAGAAGACAGTACCAATGATTTTACCAAAGCGAGTGAAGATTATAAAGACAAATCCATCCGACTGACTTTGGTGCAATCGCTTTTCTTTCCATTGATCATGGCCTTGATCGGATTGAGTGTGATCCTGACTGTATATATCGGCGGGGTGCAGGTGATGAACGGCACCATTGGTTATGGGGTGATCGCAGAGTTTATCCTCTATGTGAACATGCTGACCTGGCCGGTTACTTCTTTGGGTTGGGTGACGAGTATCATTCAAAGGGCTGCCGCATCGCAGACCAGAATCAATGAGTTTTTGGATCAGCAAAATGACATCGTCAGTACCGAAAACCTGGAAGTACCTATCCGTGGGGACATAGAAGTAAATAATGTTACTTTTATCTATCCTGATTCCGGTATCAAAGCGCTGGACAATATCAGTTTTAAGATCAATTCGGGTCAGTCTTTGGCAGTCATTGGGACCACAGGATCAGGAAAATCTACTATTGCGAATATTTTAATGCGCATGTATGATGTGGACAGTGGCACGGTTCTGATAGACCAAAGGGACATCAAGTCCTACGATATTGCTTCCCTGAGGAAGCAGATCGGCTATGTGCCTCAGGATGTATTCCTTTTCAGCGATACCATTGGTAATAATATCGGATTTGGTCTTGATGCTATCCCTGAAGGAGTAGTGGAGAAAGCTGCCAAAGATGCAGATGTCTACCAGAATATCATCGATTTTCCGAAAGGCTTTGAGACCAAGTTGGGTGAAAGGGGAATTACCCTTTCCGGAGGGCAAAAGCAAAGGGTTTCCATCGCTAGGGCGATCGCCAAAGAACCGAGTATTCTGTTGCTCGACGACTGCCTTTCCGCAGTGGATACCAAGACCGAAAATGCTATCTTAACTGCTTTGAAAGATATAATGGCCAAGCGTACTTCAATCATTATTTCCCACCGGGTGTCGTCTGCTAAGTTGGCGGACAAAGTCATCGTCCTGGATGATGGGAAGATTGTAGAACAAGGTACCCATGACTACCTGATGGATTTGAAGGGTGTGTATGCTGATCTGTATGAAAAACAGACACAGTCTCCTGAAACCATAGAGGAATAATCATTCACGGGGTTTGGCGAAAAGGTCAAACCCTATTTTTTTGGGATTGCCCATACTGGAGGTGTGTTCGAGTTTTTGATGATAAGAGATCAGCATGATGTCCTGGAAAGCTGGGGCCAAAAGGTCATTCTCCAGAGCAGATTCCAGTAATTTTTCGATCAGGCTTCTCATTTTATCCTCAGTGACAGGGTTGTCCCGAAGTTCGGGGAAGCTATAGACGATCTTGCGGTCTCCTTCCAGAAAAAACTTATTTTCCTTGTTTAGCAGAATCCTTCCGATTAGGTAACCCGGATCATCCAGACGGCCATAGGTAAGGGTGTCTGCAATAAAATTGTAGATCAGGATCTGTCCAAAATACCTCAGGGATAAATTTTCTTTAAGGTATTTGGATTTGCTGAGGTAGGTGTCATCGGGAAGGCGGACGATATTGCTTTGTAGGATAAAAATCAGCACATCTCCGCCTATCCGGAAGATGAATTCAAAGTCATTGATGCGTTCTACCTTGACCGGAACGGGTGTTTCTCCTTTATCAGCTTCATGGATTTCTTTGGAAATGTTGTGACAGATTTGTTCCAATTGTTTGAAAAGGGCCTCCGTCTGACCGAACAAATTGTGTTTGAGTTTGGTGGTAGTCTGCAGCTTATTGAGTATCTTGTTGATCATAGTTGAGGTAATTTACTAAAACATTTCATGTTATGGGTGCGAAAAAAACCGGATTTGATGAGGTAGAAGCTTTGCTTCAGGACATCGGTACTAAAATAGAAGAATTAATCGAAAAAGGTAAGGAAGTAGGGGGTGAGGCCAAGGAAGAGATTGAAAAAAAAGTAAAAGACCTGAAAGAAAAGCGGACCACTTTGGAAGCTGAATTCCAAAAAGGGAAGGAAAAGGTCGAAAAACTCTATAACGAGAAGAAGGAGGAAATGGAACCCAATCTTTCCGCCTCGGCGGAACATTTCAAAGAAGGGTTCAAGGAGATTTTGGAGGGGCTGAGGAAGTTGTTGGGGAAGTAGGCGAATATGTGCGGAAATAGATTTTTTGTGAATTTTGGGATGATTGGCAGCTGGTTCGGAGGGTGGTTGTAGTTGTTCTAGCGCTTATAATGGTTGGGTCAAGCCCAATTGCGATTTTCAGTGCTGATATGTTCCAATTCTGCATGGAAAGTTTCATGCCAGCTCCTTATCAATGGCATTTTTTAGAAAGCCGGTAGCCGCAAATAAAATGAGGAATAGGATGGCCATAGAAAAGAAAAAGAGTGAATTCAATATGTAATTTTCCGCGCCTGTTATTTTCTGAAATGTTAGTATTTGAAAAGCAACAGGCATGTTGTCGACTTTTTGAAAAAGGGTGCTGAATCCAAAATATATCCAAATAGATGCGGAGATGGCTATTACCATCTCCACAATGCTTATTACTGATAGGGTTATCATCCTGATCATTCGAGTTAGCATTTTACCAATTCCACATGCCTCCGATATTCAATTGGATAAACCAATATTGGAAGCTATCTGTTGGAGAATTACTTATATTGGTAAATCTTGATTCCCATGCAGGGGCTGTCTCTGTCGCAATCCGCTTACCAATTCTAAAAGATAAATATGGACTGTCTTCAATTTTTAAATTGTGGATATCAATTCCTACGCCAAGCAAAACACCTCCAAATAGATGATTCATGGAAAAGGAGTTGTTGGGATTGGCCAAGAGGTCATTAATATCTCCACCTTCGCTTTGTTTGGAAAGTTTCAGATTTGTTTCAGTGGCTGAAATTCCTGCAAAGGGGTATAGGGAATAACTGGAAGCGCCGAATTTTCTTTGGACTATGTAGTGTGCCAGTGTAAGGTTTCCTGTAAATGCGGTTCGGGCAAGTCTTGAATTGGTTATTGGATTGCTGCGTGTCTGATTCGCTACCAATCCATCCAAAGAGGCCAGCCACCTGTTATACCTATAATTAAAGCCAATGCCCCAATTGAGACTCCCTTGTGGAAGTGTAGGATATCCGTTTTCTCTTAAAATTGGATTGAGGTTACTTTCGCTTCCCGAAACAAAAGCCGGTGCAATAAAGTAAATTGAAAATCCCTGTCCAAAATCCCTGTTTTGGTTAATCCCGTCTATTTGCCCAATGGATGCGGAGCAGGTAATCATGAATAGGATTAAGAACAATTTTATCTTTTTGTACATAAAATAATAATTTAGTATAAAAGCATTTCTAATGTATTGCTATTTAATTGTTTTATTGGCAATTATAGAAATAATACGGACGAATGACTTAATTAACTAGGGATATTGATGTTTTGAATTGGGGCCTAGTGTTTAATACTATGCCCCAATTGAATGTTTTTTATTAAGCCTATGGATTAATTTTTTAAAGCTTTACCTTAATACCCCAAGACAACTCTTCCCATCCTTGCCAATCTTTATCATAACTTTTTGCAGCATGCTTTATGGAAGCGCCCATTCCAGTAAGTAAAGGGGCAGCTAACGAAACTGATCCAATTTTACCAGTCCAAACTGCTGATTTAATAATAGAACCGACACCTTTTATGGCTCCAATTTTAATTGAGCTTATTGTCATTCCTGATAATGCTGCTTTTGAAATTGCTACAGCTGCAACAGGAACAGCAACAACAACCGCAGTTACTACCATGCCAATAACAACTCTCGCTAGTGCCCGTGCAAATCTTCCTCGAAAAAATGCATTTGACATATCGTTTTCATAAATTCCTTGTTTTGTCAATTCACTTATTTCAAATGTTAATTCGTCAATAGTTTGAAATGTTTCAGAAATTGCTATTTTTTTATTTTCACTCAATTGATTATCTAAAAGAACTGAATTCCTTTGTTGTTGACTAAGTGTTTTTACTTGATTTTTCATCTGAGTTTCTGAAATAAATCCATTCTCATATGAAAGCATTATCTCTTGTATTTGATTCTGAAAAGATAGAAGGTAGGTGTTTGTTTTATGGCTGAGATCCGTCATTGAAAATTCTAATTCTTCTGTCAATCCAAGTGCTAAGTCGTGTTCAAAGCTGTGAAAAATTGAATTGTCAATAAATTGGAAGTTAAAATCAGGATTAGATATTGCCCAAGCAATTTCTTCTAAGTACTCATCAGTACTTTGTTGATTGAAGCTCAGGTTTTTTGAATTAATTTTCCTGTTAGCATTTTCTAAAATAGCTCTTGTGGATTTAATAAAGATGGAAATCTGCTCTTTAGAAAAATATTCTTTATCAACTTTACTTATTTTGTTTAAATCAGCAGAATCATTAACGCATGAACTACAAAATAAAATTGTTAAAATTATTAATAGTTTCTTTTTCATGATAAATAATTTAGATTAAAACATCTACCAACCTTTGGTAGCGTGAATTAAAAGTTTACCGGTAAAAACTAATTCTTCTGTAAGTAAAAAAAAAAAAACGACTTAGTTGCCAAGTTTTACTCTATAAAATGTTTCTAATTTGCTGTTAACCCGCTGAATATCAAGGGGAATAATTTTGCTTTTGGCAAGTATAAAAAGTTTTAATGAGTTGAATGTCAGATACTTAAAAGTTTATAGCGGTGTTCTAATAAACATCAATGAACAGCTTCTCTATGTGTATGAAACACCCTATTTCATAAAATTTCTGGCCTTTAAAAAATGCAGATAGGTTCAATTATTTAAGTAATAAAGATTCAAATTCGTAAAGAGATAAAAAGTTTTAATATTAAATTATTTCTTGAAAGATAGTTTATAGTAATAAAAATCATCATCAGAAACTTGATTTTTTGCTTTCACCACTATACCAGAAGGAACTGGAAAGTTGAGCAATCCTAAATCGGAATTTAAATGGCTTAGATTCGATTCTGATTTTTTGGTAAGATTAAGATCAAAAATTTCAAGAAAAATATCAAAATCTTTTGGTCCGTTTATGGTGGGCCCTTTTACAAGGCGGTAATATCCTTTATTTTGGGGCAAGATGTTCAATTTACCAAAAGCCACCTCATTATCCCAATCTTCATTTATTATTAAGGCTTCGGATAATTTTTTTCCTTGAGGTATTGGTTTCGGTTTATTTTTTTCACTATTGAAACGATAAGTCTTTATGTCTAGACTAAATTTATTGTTAGAATTTAAGTCAAAATAATCTATCTTAGATGAGCTAAAATAACTGACTATTAATTTATTATCATGATAAAGGATGAAAGGGAAATCATCTTTTGTCATTGTTATTTTTTCACTTGAGTATTTGATTTCATGCTTTTCCAAAAGCTCTTTATCATAGAAATCTTCCAATTTGATAATTGTGTCATTTAAGATGTTTAAACTGAAAAGCCCAAAATTATTTGAGACTACATCTTTTCCGAAAAAATAATAGGTATACTTATCAGGATCATATTGAGTAATAAAATTCCCCATTTCAAAACTATGGCTAAAGTTAAAAATTGGACTTGAAAAATCTTTAAAAGCAGGACTTTTCAATAAACTTATACTTTTTAAAAATACGCCCATTTCATCCAAAACAGAAACAGTATAAATCTGAGGAAGAATTATATGTTCATTTGATATTAATATTGATTGTGGGATTTTTATTTCTTCTGGTCCATGATCTTCTAATAAAAATTCATTTTCTACAATAGAAGTATCTTGAGTAAACCGCATTAGTAGCAATGAGTGATTAAAAACATTGTAAACCAGGATACTATCTGCATTCTGATAAAGGCCAGCTGAAGGAAATGTATTGTATGCGCTTAAATTATATGGTGCAAAAGAAATAGATTTTCGCTTTGAGACAGAAATATTTTCGAAATGTTCGGGCATAGATGTATGGCCCGAACATCCCGCTAAACTCATTAAAATTAATAAATATAGTAGTTGTATTATTTTCATTTTTACTATGCAATACCGATACTGCAACTTGAATTTGGTCCATTCTGATGTGACGTTAGAGTTACAGTTGCACCTGTATTTACATTCATAACGACTATCGAAGAATTTTTACAGCAATTATTTTCAAAATCGGTCACAATGCTGTCAAAATCTTCTTGGCTTGCTGCCAAGTAAATATCTCCATTACAGGCTATTCCTGATATAAAAACAAATGATAATACAATTGAAAACAGTTTCTTTTTCATAATACCTTTAAATTTTAGTTTCACAAACCTCACCAACCTTAGATGAGTTGAATTAAAAGTTTACCGGTAAAAACTAATTCTTCAACAAGAAGAAAAAAAACGACTTAGTTGCCAAGTTTTACTCTATAAAATGTTTCTAATTTGCTGTTAACCCGCTGAATATCATGGAGAATAATTTTACTTTTGGAATCCATAAAATTTTTTAATATATTGGATGTCAGACAGTTGTGATTTTAAATCAAATCTTGCAAAACACAAATGAACGGTTTCATTTATGGGATGAAATGCCGGATTTTGACAAAAGACGTTTTGGAAGCTTCAAATAGTTTTGGGAAACTGATTCTTCTTTGTGTCTTCTTGATTTTATAGTCTTAAAAGTTGCAAAAGGGAACAAAAGAAAATAAGTATTTTATGGGTTGTTTAAGCACCAATCATAAATCTGAGGCAGGTATTCTCTTCCAAAGGGCTTGTTGGATAAAATAGTGAATTCTGAGGATTGCTTTAGCAGATCCACTAGACCTTTATCAGGTTTTTTTGGGTCTGGATATGATGCATGGACTTTGATCAAAATGATTTCATTTTGTAGGAGTTTATTATCTGTATTTAAACCTATAGCTCTTTTAATTTGATGTATCGATTTTTGAGGTTAAGAGTCTGATTATTAAATTTACTATTTCAATGATTTAACAGATTTTAATTTCTTGTTCTCTACTTCAAAATATAAAGGTGTCTTTCTATTTTCTGAAAACTCAATTAATTCTAAAAACAAGTTTTCATCATAAGTGATTTGCCATGAAATCCAATCTTTGGTTTCATCTACATAACTAAAATCTAACAGTGAAGCCTTTTTCGTATGAGAAAATATAAGGCCATAGTATTCATTTGGGTTTCTCTTTCCATAAATAATTTGATCAATGCAATTATTGCAATCAAGATTGGAAGTGACTATTAGGTTATAAGATTGATCATCAATGTCTAATTGTGATGAATAGGTTTGAAAATCAGAATGCTTACAGCTTTGAAAGATCATTAAAGCTCCAAGTAAGCACGTCAATTGAATATTCTTCATCTTGGTTTTCTCTATTAAAGTAAAGGTTACCGTTTTGATCTATATGAATGAAGTTAATATATTCTTCAGGCAGTATAAATTCCTTCCATTTATATTCAATTTGTTGATTTAGATCAACAAATTGAATGATATACTCATGCTTTGGACCGGAATTATTAAAGGTATTTAAATCCTTGTAATTGAAATTACCTGAGTTTAAAGCTTTCCTTCCTACCCTTATAAAAAATGTCTGATCTTCCGTAAGAAACATGTTTTTTGATGCCAAGTAAAAATCATTCTTATTATGAAACACTTCTAAATAGTGGTTTGACAAAAATTCATCTTGATACATTCCAAATTTCACTCCTACTGCCTCTTTATTTAGTTTTCCAGAATATGGAATAACTCTATAATCTTCAGACTCTTCAGAAAAGATATAAATATTAGGGTCTAGAGGAAAAGTTACAAAAAACTCATTTTTATGCAATAGAAAATATGGTACTTCATTTCCCCAGAATAGATTTTCTCTGTAGGGGCTTTCATTGGGGTATTTAAAAAGTGGCTTATATTCGCCCGAATTTAAGTTGATTTTTGCGGCAAGAAAGGTGTTTTCGAAATAGTCTTTTTGGCTGGAGAAGTAATTTTTATTACTGGCTGTTAAAGTTATGTATGGATCAGAATCTAAGATTTGAAAATTAATGATTTGGTTTCTAGAGCCAGCTATGGAGACATTTCCTCCTGTTAATTTCAAAATATTCCAAGAGTTTCTGATTTCTAAATCTTTATCTAATAATAGAAGGTTTCCAAACCCTGATTCTAATACGAATATTGAATCTTCATTGACTGGGAGTAAATGACCTATATAACTAAGGTCTATTTCATTTTCTCCATTTTGAAACCGATTGGATTTGAGTAGATTTCCCTGACTGTCAAATTTAAAAACAACTGCTTTTAGAATATCATAGCCGTAGATCAAAGAATCATTAAAGTTTTTAAATTCTATATTATGAATTGAAAATATTTCGTTTTCCAAACGAATTGTGCCGATTAATGAAAAATCAAATTCCTCATAATCTACTCCTTCTTTTGAGCAGCTTGTTACGAAAATTATTAGAAGAAAAAATGTTAAACGACTGACTTTCATTTTAAACAAAACCTTGAAATAAGTAAGTTAATTTTTTGATATTCGGAAGTTGGGACATAGTAAGGGTTTACTTATGTCTAAGTAAACCCTTTTATTTTATAAAATATCTTATATGCATGTTAAAACAAAACACGAACCCGTTGGATCACATGAAATACATCTTGTGCCAATTTTTTTTCCAGCCTCATTTACAATATCTTCTTCGACTGCCCGGTATAGTGTAGGATCACCATCACCCGGAAGTGATTCGTCATTCGCTAATAAATGCCCACCATAAATGGTCAGCGTTAGGAGAAATAAAGAAATTAACAATTTTTTCATCTTTGATTTAATTTAAGTTTTCAAATTACAGCCTGATTTTCAAGCAGTAAAAAAATTCTTACCGGTAAAAACTAATTCTTCACTAATCAAAAAAAAATGGCTTAGTTGTCAAGTTTTAAACTAAAAAATATTTCCATTCAATTATTAACCTGCTGATTTACAGGGAGAAAAAAATAAAATTAAATTAAATAATGTTTCAAGTGGTGATTGCCAATTGTTTACGATTTAGTGATGCTATTTGAAATATAGTAAACGAACAGTTATTAAAGTAGAAAAAGGATACTTTTTTGTCAAAAAACAGTTCGATTATTTTATGAACCACAACCTGTCCCGAAAGTCGGGGAAAGTGATAAAAGTGAAAAGAAGACAAATCTACAAGTCTTTTACCAGCCTGATACCCAAACAACAGAGTGGCCTATCTATCGCAACTGGTATATTGGCTACCTTTCCGATTTCGCATGAACTTTTTGAATCGACGAAAGAACCGCCCACTATTCTGAACTCGCCGGGTTTCAAACTGGAATACACCAATTCACTGGCATTGCCGGCAAGGTCATAAATTCCCAATTCATTCGGTTTTTTTGTGCCTACCGTTTCCGGGAAATAATTATCCGTATTTGCCTCATACCAAGCCACATCTCTTATTTTATTACTCCCAGGATACTGAAAAGGATAATCAGATTTGCCTGCAGTAGCGGCATGTACCCATTCATTGTAAGTAGGAATACGTTTGCCTGCCCATTTGGCATAAGCAAGGACATCCTCCGGTGCCATAGCCAGTACAGGCGTGTTTTGAAGTGATTCCTCCAAGGCCATATCCAGTCCAATATTTTTTTTGGCATAGTATGCATGTGTTCTCCAAGTTTCATGTTCTGTCAGTGCCCACTGATTGCCAGGTACAGTCCTCATTGTCCCACCTATCTTTTCAGCTACGGTAACGTAACCTGTTGCTTTGACAAATTCATGAAACTCGGCAATGGTGACTTCATATTTGTCCATGTAAAATGATTTGATTTTGTCATTTCCAGGTATCAATACCATGCCTTTGGGAATATCAACGCTCTGCTGACTACTCATGGCTAAAGGGAAGAGCAAAGCGAATTGGAAAAGGATAAAAAGATTAGTTTTCATAGATGCATAAGATAAATTTTCGTGTTTTATCCCTGAAACCTGGAACCATTTCTTCTATTTTTCTTAGATAATCTTCATGCCCGACCTCATTCAGATAAATTTCAAAAAACTCATCATTGAATAATTTCATGACCTTCCTGTCATCAATTTCCAGATGAGGCAATAATGGCATATTGATATTGCTGTCAAATAAGGTATTGGCGAGGTTAAACTTTCCGTTTTTTTTATCCCAAACGCCCCATCTTGTTAGTGATCCTGATTTGACCAATAGCAAGAAATCGAGGTTTTCAGTCTCCAGGTAATTATCTGCAAAAGCCAATTCATTTTTATCTGCCAATAGATCCATAAACTGATTCAATGTTTCTTTTTCATAGAGGTTATTGGTTGGAGCCAAAGCCTGTAGAAGAATCTCTTTCTCCAAATTTCCTTTTTTTTGGAATATATGGATCCTATTACCAAAAGCACGGGCAAAAACCACCTTGCCTGTTTGGAAAGTAAGTGGTTTTTCTCCTGTAATGTTGTATTTCAATCCCACTGGGACAGGTAGGTGCTCGGCAATAATTTCCATAGAAGACAATTGGAGGGCCGTGACCATACGCTCATCCTTCATTTGTGCATAGGAGGGAGAGGGCAGGGTATGGAGATAGATGAGGTCATTACCTGCATAGGCGATATAATTGAAAAACCTGTTTTCAGGAAGGGAAATATCCCTTATAAATTCACCGATAGTGCTAAACTCAAATAATTTTCTGCCATAGGCCCCGAGAACCAACAAGGTCTTGGTATCAAAATTATAAGTTAGGTCTTCAAGGTCTGGTATTTCACCGGGCCCATTTCCCCCAATGGGTATTTCAGCGACAAAATTTCCTGTCTCCTCAAAAATAAAAATGCCATTCCCAAGTTCAGCATCCATTATAAAATACAACCCATCTCCTGCTAAAATTTTATCTGCTTGATAAAGTTCCAGTTCCTCCGGCACATCTAAAAGGATATAAGTTGATTTATCAAAAAAAGGCAAAATGTCAAATTGATCTGTTTCTATGAACTTGCCAAAATTCCTGACTTCAATGATTTCGCCCTCATTTTGATCGTTTTGAGAGCTACAGGATAGCTGTAGGACAAGGATCCAAGATAATATTATATACTTCTTCATTTCATTTATTCAAAAAAAGATGCACCGCTAATTAAAGCGATGCATCCGATCATTTAGTTACATTTGGTTTTGTTGCATGCTGCTTCGAAAGCTGCTTTGCATGCAGTTTTTTCTCCAAAGCCTACCTCAACACTTACCGAAGGTCCACTGGAACTATACCCAAATTTAAGCTTGGGAGACTTAACACAAAATACTTGTTTTGGTCCATTTCCACCATCAGGATCTTCTAACTTTTCCTGTGCCATTCCTGAATAGGGTATTGAGGCAATCATACATAATGCAATAGTTAAAATTGCGGTTAATTTTTTCATATAAAAATAGGTTTTGTTAAAACAATACCCACCAACCTTTGGTGAGTTGAATTAAATATTACCGGTAAAAACTAATTCTCTGCTAAGTAAAAAAAAAAGAGACTTAGCTGTCAAGTTTTAAACTATGGAACCTTTTTATTTAGTTATTAACATATTGATTTTCAGCGAGAATTAATTTACTTATTAAAACCATAAAATTCTTTAATAAATTGAATATCAGGTGGTTGTGATTATAAGTCAAAGTACTGAAAACATCTATGAACGGATTAATATGATGGTTGAATCGCCGGATATTGTCAAAAGGTGTATCGGAAGCGTCAAACAGTATGTGAAAATGATTCACCTTGTTGTCTTGTTGATTTTGTGGTCTTAAAAGTTGCAAAAGGGAACAAAAGAAAGATAATAGAATTTTATCACTGTCCGATGTAAGTCTTTTTGAAAAACTTTTCCGGAATGCCAATGTCTGTAAAATCAGTGAACCCTTGAGTATGCCGCATGCACTCAAGAGTTCGCTGTTTCGAGAATATTTTCCTGGGTTTATTTCAGACTAATTTTAATCAAAATTAAATTATCTGGATCGTCAAACACTTCTGGATTCTTCCTCACGAATCCTGATATTTTTGATTCTTGATATTTGGCTGCCTCATTTAGGTTTTCAAACTGTTCCATTAATTGTTGACTTCTGAATCTGTAGTAAATAGCATCTTCTGATGCTGACCATGGAATCGAATTAAAATTAAAGCCGTCAAGATCATTATTAATCGAATTGAATTGATCCACAAGATTAAGTTGATGGTCAAATATCAGATAATTTCCTTCTTTGTTTTCAGGTTGGACATAAATCCAGATTCTATCTTTGGTGATAAAATAGTTGTTAATACTGAAAACCAGGTTATTTTCTATTGCATAATTTATTTGATCTTGAATATTATCAAATCTTGCCCAGTCATCAGGTTTGAAGTTATATTTTCCAAAGTCTAACTTGATTAGGTTTTTAAAATTCCCATTTCCATCAAATAGAACCAATTCATTGCTATAGGGCAATAAAAAATAAAAGGTATTTAATCTTTTATCAAATATAAATCTGTTGATTCCTTTAAAGAGTTTGTGTTCCAGCCAAGGTGCAATATCAAAGAAACCTTGGATCTGTCCAGAATCATCTAATCGAATAATTCTGTATCCAATATCAGAGTTGTTATTAGTGGAAAACAACGAAAAGTTGTCACCACGTATGAAAGGTCCACGAGTCAGTGTGAGGTTTTTTTCTTGCAAAGGTTTTCCTTCAAAATCAAATCCTATTAATTTTTTAAGTTTTGAATCTTTTATCCAAACAGTATCATTGTGAACTGAAAAATCATCTAGCGTCATATTCTGAAATGGCCCTTCGCCTTCCTCACCTATGGTATTTAAAAAGTTTCCTGAAAGGTCGAACACGAACACTTTTTCACTGAAGTTTTCCTCAATAAATATTAAATTGTCCGTGAAAAACATTTTGTTAGGTCTGGCTAAAATTTGTTGTTCCCCTGTTTTGAACCATATGTATTCGATGTCTGTAGCAAGTTCACTTAAATTTATATTTCCAGTGATATCAAGGTCTACTGAAATCTTTTCATTGTCAAATATTTGTTCTTTTTTGTCTATACAAGAAAAAACCAGAAGTAAGCTTAATAAGGAAATTGTTTTCATTAATGTACAGATTAATGAAGAGTTGGATTTAATTTTAAATCCAACTCTTCAACTTCTAAAATCAGCATTTTACAGGTTGAGAACAGCCCCTATGGTCATAATCAACACAATCCCAAATCCATCTTCCTGATTCACATTGAAAAGGTTCTTGTTGTTTGTGATATTCATCTGATGGTTCTAGTGATTCTTGTCCTATTGAAACTCCAAAGGTTCCAATTGATAAACAAATGAATAATAACAAGAATCTAAGTGTCATAATTCTCAAATTTAGTTTAAAGATTATTTTCTATATTAGAATTAAAAGTTTACCGGTAAAAACTAATTCTTGTGTAAGTAAAAAAAACGACTTAGTTGTCAAGTTTTACTCTATAAAATGTTTCTAATTTGCTGTTAACCCGCTGAATATCAGGGAGAATAATTTTACTTTTGAAATCCATAAAATTTTTTAATAAATTGAATACCAAGTACTTATAATCTTAAGGTGATTTTCTGAAAAAGATCAAGAAACTGTTTCTTCGTGTGGGTGAAGTACTGATTTTGATTGAAATTAAATGACTACCTCAGTAAATGAATTTAACACCCCTCAAATATAATGTCATAGTTTATATGAGATAAGATTAGCTTTCCCATCGTCAAAATACGCAATAACCTTACTATTGTCCGGTGAAACAGAAATAATTGAAACAGTCCTGTCCAGATTTAACTCTTTTATAGGATTGCCATCCCAATCAAACACATAAATCTTATTCGATCCATCAATACTTTGTGAATATTTTTCACCTGAATGAAGAGCGTAAATATATTTTTCATTTACTGAAATACTCAGAAACCCATGATTATTCTCATTTTTTCGAAATTTTAATAAGAAAGCCAGAAAATATTCCAGCTTTCTAAAAATGAATACAGTTTTAAGAATCACAAGGCTTAGGTTCGGCATAATATATATCTACACCTCCCGGAACTAGAATTCTTACACATTCTATTTCATCATTTGGTCTGGAGCAATCCACGCACGGAGTTTGAGTTTGAGCTGATGTCAAAAATGGGAATGTGGAAAGTCCAAGGATGACCAAAAATAGAATTTTAGTTTTTAACTTTTTAGTTAATAAAATTTTAACATATTGATATTCAATCTATTAAAATTGCGTATTTATAGGGTGTGACTTTCCAGTTTTTGTAGGTGAACAACAAAAAATCCCCGACCATGGCCGGGGATAGGGTAATTCAACCCTTCAAGGGTTTTGGCCCATTAGAGGGTTATTTTGAATTGATTTAAATCAATTCAACACTTCTCTTGACAAAAGCAGTCAGGTCCTTGCCTGTCAGTAAGCCCTGTGACAATAGTGCCAGATCAAAGGCTTGCTTGGCCAATTTGGCCTGATCTTCTTCGGCATCTGCCTTTAAGATTTTGTCGATCAAAGGATGATTGCCGTTGATGGCTACCTTATACTGGTCCGGCATGGCGCCATAGAAACTCATACCGCCTCCCATTTGTGCCATTTCTTTCATCCTGCGCATGAATTCCTCCATGGTCACCGTTACCGGCATTTCCTCAGGACTTAAACCTTCCACTTCTACAGTGTAGTTTTTGTTGTTGATGGCTTTTTCAAAGACTTCTTTGACCAGTTTTGACTGCTCTTCTGTCAATAAGTTGGCATAGGTGTCGTCTTTTTGGATCAGTTTGTCTACTACATCAGCATCCACACGCTTCAGGGAAGTCTTCTCCTCTTTCATCTCCAGGTGCTGGATAAAGTGACTGTCGATAGGAGAATCCATCACCAGGACATTATAATCTTTCTTGTTGGCAGATTGGATAAAGGCATCCTGCTTTTCGGCATCAGTGGCATAGAGGTAGACCACTTGTTCGTTTTTGTCGGTTTGGATGGCCTTTACTTTCTCCTTGTACTCTGTCAAGGTGAAAAGTTCGCCTTTGGTGTTCTTAAGCAAGGTGAAGTCCTTGCCTTTTTCGGCAAACTTTTCCTCGCTGATCATGCCATATTTCACAAATAGACCGATATCGTTCCACTTCTGTTCATAGGCTTTTCTGTCTTTTTTGAAGAGTTCGGCCAGCTTGTCTGCCACCTTTTTGGTGATGTAATTATTGATCTTCTTCACATTGCTGTCTGCCTGCAGGAAGCTTCTTGACACGTTCAGAGGAATGTCAGGTGAATCAATCACTCCATGCAAGAGCATCAAGAACTCAGGGACAATATCTTTCACTTCATCGGTGATGAATACCTGACGGCTGAAGAGTTTGATTTTGTTTTTCTGGAATTCAAAATCATTTTTCACCTTAGGGAAATACAATACCCCGGTCAGGTTGAAAGGATAGTCGACATTGAGGTGGATCCAGAAAAGTGGATCTTCACTCATTGGATACAGTTCCTTGTAGAAGGTAAGATAGTCTTCGTCACTCAGGTCATTAGGGGATTTGGTCCAGATAGGGGAGGTGGTGTTGATGATGTTGTCCACTTCTACAGACTTCCACTTCTTCTCTCCTTTGTCGTCCACACCATCTTCCACACTTTCCGTTTTGGTGCCAAACTTGATCGGAACAGGAAGGAATTTGCAGTATTTGTCAAGGATACCCTGAAGTTTCCATTTGTCCAGGAATTCTTCTGAATCTTCATTGATGTACAAGATGATGTCTGTGCCGCGCTCTTTTCTGTCGCCGGCACTGATTTCAAATTCGGTGCTGCCATCGCAGGTCCATCTGGCTGCTGCAGCGCCTTCCTGATACGAAAGGGTGTTGATTTCTACTTTATGGGCGACCATAAAGGCAGAGTAGAAGCCTAGACCGAATTTACCGATGATTTCGTTGGCATCTTTGGAGTCTTTGAACTTCTCCATGAATTCTGTAGCACCGGAGAAGGCAATCTGATTGATGTATTTTTTGACTTCTTCAGATGTCATACCCAGACCTTTATCGGAGATGGTGATGGTCTTTTTGTCTTTGTCAAAAGACACTTCGACATTAATGTCACCCAAATCACCGTTATACTGACCCAATTGGGCCAATCTTTTGATTTTTTGGGTAGCATCCACTGCGTTGGAGACCAATTCACGGAGAAAAATCTCATGGTCAGAGTATAAAAACTTCTTGATGATAGGGAAGATATTCTCGGTATGTATCGAGATGGTACCTTTTTCCTGCATAGCTATATTGAATTTAAGTTACTGATAAACATTTTTGACAATACAGCCATATCAATGCCCGTTCCAAAGGGTAAAAAATGTCATTTTGGCAGTTTAAAAGAAATATACCTTGGGTGAAATAAGGTAGAAATTTGCCTTCGGCGAAATATTTGAAATAGCCATCAAGGGATATTTGTGGATATTTACTGTAGAAATATATTTCTACCCTATCTCTATCATATTTCTACTTTATTTCAACATTATTTCCAGCCTATTAGATTGTTATCTCAATATCCATCCTTATCACCTTAGAATCTTTTCCATCTTCTTCCCTTTGGCCAATTCATCCACCAACTTGTCCAGGTACCTCACTTGCTTGGTGAGCGGATTATCGATCTCTTGGATTTTGTAGCCACAGATGGTTCCGGTGATCAATTCAGCATTGGGATGGAGCCTTGCCTGAGCAAAAAAAGTCTCAAAAGTAACTTTTTCATCAATGAGTGACTGGATTTTTTGATCATCAAAGCCGGTCAGCCAAGTGATAACCTGATGGAGTTCGGCTTTGGTCCTTCCTTTTCTTTCAACCTTGGTGACATAGTGTGGATACACCGATCCAAATGTCATTTTGGCCATTCTTTCATTGTGTTCTGGGGTAGGGATCATAGACTTTACTTCTTTTGGTGAAGTTTAAATTTAAGATTCTTAGAAATAAGATCGAAATATACCCTGCAAAAAGCAGGCAGGTTCGTGAAATATGATAGAAATATACCTGTGGTGAAATAAAGTGGAAATATACTTCGTGAAATGTGGTTGAAATATGTTCTAGTCAGGGAAAAGGTTCCAGGAGAAAAGAAGTTCTAGGTTCCTTATTTCACGCTAAGAACGCAAAGGACTCAAAGACATACGCAAAGAATTCGCTGCGCTCGTTGCGCAATTCGTAGCGCTCGCTGCGTGAACTAACAAGCTCAAATCCTATTTCAATCTTATTTCTACCATATTTCTATAAATTTCAATTTTTCAAACCTTAACTTTGAGCTTCAATCGATCCACATGCTTCAACAGATCCGGACTTTAATCATCAAAGAACTCACCTTGGAGTGGAGGCAGAAGTATGCCCTAAACGGGATTTTGCTCTATGTGGTGTCAGCGGTTTTTATCACGTATCTGAGTGTAGGGGCCAAGCAGGGCAATATTGCCGTGCCTACCTGGAATGCCCTTTACTGGATCATCATTCTTTTTTCTGCTGTCAATGCGGTTGCCAAGAGCTTTGTGCAGGAGCATCAGGGCAGACAACTCTATTATTATATGATCGCTTCCCCGGAGGCCATTATCATTTCCAAAATCATTTACAATACCTTGCTCACATTGGTTTTAGCGCTTTTGGGGTACCTCGTTTTTTCCATCATTTTGGGTAATCCTGTGGCAGATCAGGGCATGTTTTTGCTGAATCTGGTTTTGGGAGCAGTAGGTTTTTCCGCCTGTCTGACGATGGTATCAGGTATTGCTTCCAAAGCCAGTAACAATGCGACTTTGATGGCGATATTGAGTTTTCCGGTGATTATTCCGATCCTATTGATGGCGATCCGGGTTTCCAAAAATGCCATCGACGGTCTGGATTGGTCCGTAAGTGTAGATAAGTTGCTTACTTTACTGGCCATCAATGCCATCGTGGCGGTGACGGCGTATATTTTGTTTCCATATCTGTGGAGAAGTTGAGGGTTGTCAATTATCAATTACCAATTTTTAATTACCAATTACCAAGAACCAAAATACAAGTTCCAAAGGGCAAACTTCAAAGTCATTGCCTTTGCTAGTATTCTGACCGGTAATTGATTTGAAGACAATTTTGTGCCTCATTATCAGTTCTTCTAATATTTCTTTTTTTGTCTCTGCATTATTTTTCTTTCTTTGATTTCGTGGTTTCATTATTGGTATAAAATCATTTTATGAGCCATCCGCAACATATCTGATAAAAAGCACAGGAATCAGGAACTTATGCCTTATTTTTGCGCTTGAATTAGCAAAATCCTGTCATGAGAAATAATTGGTGGAAAATCTTAGCTGTAGCCTTGCTAGCCTATACCCTGACAGCTGGACTTCTTCTTGATGCACCCAGGCTTCCTATATTGAATGAAACGATACGGGCCTTGCATTTCCATGTGACCATGTGGTTTGGTATGATCATCATGTTGGTGGTGGCGGTGGTTTACAGTATCAAGTTTCTGAGAACTAACGATCTTAAGCACGACGATATGGCCATTGAATTCACCAATGCGGCCATACTTTTTGGCGTGTTGGGAATTGTTACAGGGATGCTTTGGGCGAAGTTTACCTGGGGTGATTATTGGTCAGGAGATCCTAAGCAGAATGCTTCTGCTATTGGCTTATTGATGTACTTTGCCTATCTGATCCTCCGAAATTCTCTGACTGATGTACACCAAAGAGCCAGAATTGGAGCGGTGTACAATATTTTTGCCTTTGCAGCCTTTATTCCATTAATATTCGTCTTACCCAGATTAACCGATAGCCTTCATCCTGGAAATGGTGGGAATCCGGGTTTCAATGCCTATGACCTTGACAGCAAATTGAGGATGGTTTTCTATCCGGCGATTATTGCTTGGACATTATTGGGAACCTGGCTGAGTTCTGTACGTGTAAGGCTTAGAAGAGCAGAAAGAAAAATTGAAGATAAACTGATCAATGCGGTTTCTTGAAATGCCCAAAAGCACTTCAATCTCCTATGATCAATGATATACAAGCAAATGAAAAAGTGGTTAATCATCATGTTCCTGATGTTCAGCTTACAGGCGATAGCTCAGGAAAAAATTGAAATTACAGCAGAAGACTACCAAAATTCCCGGGTGGAAATGGCAGATGTGATGCGTTCCGAAGGAAAAATATATGTTTTGGTAGGGATCATCGGGATCGTTTTCGCAGGAATATTGGTTTATGTAATCAGTACGGACAGGAAAGTCGCCAAACTTGAAAAATTGCTTCAAGACCAATAAGAATCATTAACTTCAACTGACCTTTTCCGTTGGAAGTGGTTATATAAGATTAAGCATATGAAAAAGGGACATATTATAGGATTGGGAATCATTGCCGTCGCGATTTTGATCATTGTATCAATGATTGGAGATGCGAGTACCTATGAGAGTTTTGCTACAGCCAAAACAATGATGACAAAAGGAGAGGATAAGCCTATCCATGTTGTCGGAGAACTTAAAAAGAATGTTTCAGGAACTGTAGAAGGAATTGAGGTCAATCCTGACAAAACCTCCTTCTATTTTATGATGGTGGATAATGACGGAACTGAGCAGAAAGTATTTTACAATGAACCAGTGCCACCGGATTTTGCAAGGGCAGAGCAAGTGGTAGTGATCGGGTCCTACAAAAACGAAGAACTCTTTGTTGCCGATAAAATCCTGATGAAATGCCCTTCCAAATATCAGGAAAATGAAGTCAGTACTGCTGGCATGTAATCTTGACTTTCTCTTTGATTCAATAAAAATATGATTAATACCTTCGTAGGTGATCTAGGTCATTTTGCAGTCATCCTGGCTTTTGTGAGTTCGCTGGTGACAGCCTATGCCTATTACCAATATACTATAGCCTCTGAATTGGATAAAGCCAATTGGAGGCTTTTCAGTAGATTGTCCTTTTATGTTCATTCAGTGGCGAGTGTGACGATAGCGATTTCTCTGTTTGAAATCATTTATAGCCACAGGTTTGAATATTTCTATGCCTATTCCCACTCATCCAAAGCGCTTCCGGTCCATTACATGGTTTCCAGTTTCTGGGAAGGACAGGAGGGAGCTTTTATCCTTTGGATTGTATGGAACGTGGTGTTGGGATTGGTGCTGATCCATACCAATAAATTCTGGGAAGGACCTGTGATGATTGTTTTTGCGTTGGTGCAGGCATTCCTCGTTTCGATGATTCTGGGAGTGGTGATCGGTGACCTTAAACTAGGCAGTTCTCCTTTTATCCTGCTAAGAGATGCGGTGACAGCGCCGATTTTCCAGCTCAATCCGGATTTTGTACCTGAAGATGGAACAGGATTGAATCCTTTGCTTCAAAATATCTGGATGGTCATCCATCCGCCTACCTTGTTCTTGGGCTATGCCACTACTCTAGTGCCATTTGCCTTCCTGATGGGTGGATTGGCGACAAGAAAATATACTGAATGGGTTAGACCTGCTTTGCCTTGGGCACAGTTTTCCGCTATGGTCTTGGGTATGGGGATTATCATGGGCGCCTATTGGGCTTATGTTACCCTGAATTTCGGGGGGTATTGGAACTGGGATCCGGTAGAAAATGCCGTGTATGTTCCTTGGTTGATTTTAGTAGCAGGAATCCATACCATGATTACCTTCAAGAAGAGCAGTACTGCTTTGAAGTCTTCCATGGTCTTGATCATTGCCTCATTTATTTTGGTGCTTTATGCTACCTTCCTGGTAAGAAGTGGGGTTTTAGGTGATTCCTCTGTACACTCCTTTACCGACTTAGGTCTTTCCGGACAATTGCTGATTTATATGCTTTTCTTCCTTTTTGTGGCGATTTATTTGACCGCAAGACATTGGAAGCATATCCCGACTTCAGATAAAGAAGCTTCTGTTTATTCCAGGGAATTCTGGATATTTATTGGTGCGACTACTTTGGCTTTGATGGCTTTTCAGGTGATCCTGCCTACCTCTATTCCGGTTTGGAATGCCTTGATAGAAAGTTTCGGAGGAATTTCCAATATGGCGCCGCCTGCTGACCAAGTAGGCTTCTATACCAAATTCCAATTGTGGTTTGCCGTAGCAATAGCCCTTTTAACAGCGGTAGGTCAGTTTTTCTGGTGGAACAAAATGGATGGCAAAGCTTTGAGAGAAGCTTTGGTGATGCCTTATGTGATTGCGGTGATTCTGTCAGCAATCATCATCGTACTCGGCAAAGTATATGACATTTCTTACATCGTAGTAGTATTGGCAAGTACTTTTACCATAGTCGCCAATTCCATTATCCTGATCAGGTTATTGAAAAAATCCACCTTTAAGCTGGCCGGTGGTTCCTTGGCACACATTGGTTTGGGGATGATCTTGATCGGCGTGATGTTTTCTTCTGGTTACTCTGAAGTGATCTCTTACAATATGTCAGGCCTGACATACAGCAATAGCTGGGAAGATGAACTTAACAAAGAGCACGTCTTGCTTTGGATCAACAAACCTACACAGATCAAGGATTATACAGCTGTGTACAGGGGAAGACAGAAGAAGGTCAAAGGGGTGCCGGGGCTTGTGAATGTGAATCTTATGAAATCCACTGACAATGTGAATGAAGCCACTGCACTGGAAGATATTGTGGTCAATGGCAAGACCTATTACCAAAAAGGGGAGACCATGACCTTGATTTTGGAGGAAAATGATTATTTCCAGATCGAGTACTTCCAAAATGATGAATATCAGTTTACCCTGAACCCAATGTCACAGTTCAATACTTCCATGGGACTGATTTCTTCACCGGATTCCAGAAGGTTTATCAATAGAGATTTGTATACCTTCGTCTCTGCTATCAATGATTTTGAAGATCCGGAATGGAGAGAAGATGAATTCTACGAGGTTGGACCAGGGGAGACTTTCTATATTTCTGACTTTGTCACCCAATTTGAAGGTGGTGAAGTACTTTCCCAAATCAATGGGGTGGACCTTCAGGAAGGGGATGTGGCAGTGAAGGCCAAACTGACCATTTTGGATTATGATATCGAAAAAGTACTGGAGCCCATATTTATCATTAGGGGTAATCAGGTGGGTAGAATTCCGGCTATCGATAATGAGTTGGGTGTGAAAGTGGAATTGGATAATATCATCCCGGAAAGCAACAAATTTTCCTTTAAGGTTAACCGTTATCAAAAAGATTATGTGGTATTGAAGGCAATTGTCAAGCCACAGATTAATGTTCTTTGGGCTGGTACCATCATCATGCTGATCGGTTTCTGTGTGGCGATTTACAGAAGATATGACGAATTCTCTAAAATGAGGGATAAAGGATTAGAGGCCTGAGCCAAATAAGTTGTCTTCTGGAATTTTGCAATTAAAAAAGTGGGGGAAATGGGATTGATCAGCTATTCCATTTCCCCTTTTTCTTTTATTGCCTAGTGTCTTCTTTCCTACTTTTTAAAAACTGTCAAAATTCTTTTATCTTTCAATTATGAAGTTTAAGATTGCTATACTGGGAACAGGAAATGTTGCCTGGCATCTGGCACCGGCTTTGGAGGAAGCTGGTCATACCCTGACTGAGGTATATGGAAGGGATTTGGAGAAGGCAGCCAGCATAACAGGCAGACTCTACACAGCAGAACCAAAAGATGATCTGGATTTTTCCGAATCAGAGGCAGAGATTTTTATCCTAGCGGTCAATGACCAGGCCATCTCCACATTGGCAGATGAAGTAATTCTACCGGAGGGCAGTATTTTGGTACATACCTCAGGATCGGTACCTCTAGATGTGTTGGGTTATAGTTCTGCGAGCTATACCGGAATCTTTTACCCCTTGCAGACTTTTAGCAAAGACAGGACACTGGATTTTGTGGATGTGCCATTTCTGCTGGAATCTGATGATCAGACTACTTTGCAGAAATTAAAGAAATTGGCCAAAAGTTTATCCCCACAAACTTACGTGGTCAAATCAAAAGACAGAAAGGCCCTACACGTGGCGGCAGTCTTTGCCAGTAATTTCACCAACCACATGCTGAGGTTGTCTGAAGAGATCATGGCAAGACAAGGATTGGATTATGAGATGTTGAAACCTTTGATTATTGAAACGATCAGCAAAAGTCTTGAAATCGGGGCCAAGCGTGCCCAGACTGGGCCTGCCATCCGATCGGACTTCGATACCTTGGAAGCACATTACCAATTTTTGAATTATAATGAGCAAGTTGCTGAAATATATAAACTTATCTCCCAGGATATCATTGATTCTTATTGAAAAATACCCTGTACAGGGTATTTTTTGTGGCGTGTGAAAACCGTACCTTTATACAAGTTAAAAAGTATTTTTTGAGAAGAGTATCTTGCTTTTTAGTGTTTGGTTGATCTTTTTGCGGATTCAAAAGTGGTAATCGTTAGAATGGTTACCACTTTTTGTTTTTAAATAAATTTATTCCAACTCTATATTTTTCTTTTGTACATTTAATCTTCATCAAGTTGCTTCAAGCTATGGCTTTTACCTATAGAAGAGTCCTTACATATTTCTTTCGCGGGCTTCTTTTTGTTGTCCCGATTGCCCTGACCATCTATGTCATCACTCTGGTCATCCAGTTTTTGGATGGAATATTGCCTATTCCCATTCCAGGATTGGGTATTTTGATCATGTTGGCATTTGTGACCTTCGTAGGTTTCTTGGCAAGTATTTTCATCACCAAGCCCTTGTTTGATCTATTTGAAAGGTGGGTTTTTAAAATCCCATTTATCAATATTCTGTATACCAGTATCAAAGACCTTATGTCTGCTTTTGTGGGAGATAAGAAAAAATTCAATACACCTGTCATTGTCAAACTTTCCAAGGATGTGTCGAGATTGGGATTTATCACACAGGACAACCTGAATGTGCTGGAAGAAGAAAACTTAGTGGCGATTTATTTTCCCCACAGTTATAATTTTTCTGGTAACCTTTTTCTGGTTCCCAGAGAGAATGTCCGAATACTTAAAAATGTCAGAAGCACAGATGTGATGAAATTCATCGTATCAGGAGGGGTGTCGCATCTGCCAAATTATGAATAAGCAGGGAAGGAGAACTTGATGATGATTAATGATTAATTGATTATGACTAATTTTCAATGACCAATTACAAATGTTTAAGAGTTGGAGAACCTAATAAACCTATAACCAATATTCACTATGAAAAAAAACATCATATTTCTGTTCTTATTTTTCTGTTCAATTGTAGGTTTTGCCCAAGAAGATGGCTGGATTCCATTGTTCAATGGCAGAAATCTAGATGGCTGGCGCATTTCTGAGAATCCTACATCATTTAAAGTAGAAGATGGCATTATCAAAGTGGATGGACCCAGAGCCCATGCATTTTATGCAGGTGATGTCAACAAAGCTGATTTCAAAGATTTTGAGTTACTGGTCGAGGTGAAAACAATGCCCAAAGCCAATTCCGGTATTTTCTTTCATACAACCTATCAGGAGTCTGGCTGGCCCAATAAGGGATATGAAGTGCAGGTAAACCAGAGCCACAGTGATTGGAGAAAGTCCGGAAGTCTATACTCCTTTAATGATGTGAGGGAGACCTACGTGGAGGATGGCGAATGGTATACGACGCATATTATTGTCAAAGGAGATCATGTTGTGGTGAAAATCAATGGTCAGACTGTCATGGAATATGTAGAGTCAAAAGATATTAATAGACCTGATAACGCAGGGGAGAAGAAAATTGAACGCGGAACATTTGCCATTCAGGCACATGACCCGGAAAGTGTTATATATTTCAGGAGCATAAAGGTTAAAGTCCTTTAATTTTTATTGGAACACCTCAAAAAGCCGCCTAAATCTTTTTGACTATAGCAAAAAAAATCCCGAAGTGTTTCCTTCGGGATTTTTGATTTCTTGGTTACTAATTAAAGAACAGCATCCAATTTATTTGCCAAAACAGCTTTAGGCACAGCGCCCACTTGCTTGTCTACAATTTGTCCACCTTTAAAGAACATCAAAGTAGGAATACTTCTTATGCCAAGAGCTGAAGCTACAGCAGGGTTGGAGTCTACATCCACTTTACCGATTACCGCTTTTCCTTCATAATCCCCAGCCAACTCTTCAACGATTGGTCCGATCATTTTACAAGGTCCGCACCATTCTGCCCAAAAGTCAACCAATACAGGCTTGTCGGATTTTAATATTTCTTCAAAGTTTGCGTCAGTAATTTCTATTGCTTTTCCCATTGTATAGTAATTTATGTTGAATCTTGATTTCAAATATAATATGCAAATTAAAATAATTGATAAATAGTTCCATGTGCTTAAAATTACACAAGAAAAACCATCTTTAAATGATCTGGTACACCACCTCTGGAATCTGACCTAAATCTTTGATCATTTCATTGGACGGATCTACAGTGTAGCGCTTGGACATCAGGTCGAGGGTGATGTTTTCTCTGCTATCAATCACATTGATGTACAGCTTTGCCTCTCCTTTATACTTTTGGGTGATGCCTTCCAGCTTTTCCATCAGGTCATAAGTCAGGTCATCCAAGTCAATATTGACCCTGAGTCCTTTGATCATCTTCCCACGAACCTCACTGAGCAGCATCATGGTGTTGATCTTGAACTCAAACTCATTTTCTTTCCATTTGTTTGGGTGCACGGATCCAGTAATGTATAAGAACCAGCCTGTCATAAAGTACTCTTTGTACTTGACATAGTCATCACCAAACAAGAAGAAAGTATGCCCTCCATGATAATCTTCCATGGTTAGTGTGCCAAATGGCTTTCCTGTTTTGGTAGTCCTGTGGGCAAAGGAGGTGACCATGCCTGCTGCTTTAATGTCTCCTTTTTTCCTTAGGTTTTCGATGTCCGGAAACTCGGTCAATGGGGTGTTGGTAAAGGACTCCATTTCCACCCTGAACTGATCCAAAGGATGTCCTGAAATATAGAGACCTACCACATCTTTTTCAATGTTCAGCTGCTGCAACTGGCTGAAAGGCTCCATAGCTGGGACCGAAGGAAGGGGTACTTCCATGCCGGAACTTCCTCCGAATAGACTTACCTGGGAGCTGTCCGCTTCCTGCTGAACCTTTTGGGCATATTTTACAGCTTTTTCAAGTAATGTCACGTCAGATTCCGGCGCTTCCAAATATTGTCTTCTGTGGTGCTGAGGGAAGCAGTCAAAGCTACCTGCCATAGCCAATGATTCCAGGGATTTTTTATTCAAAGCCCTTGAATTGACCCGCTTACAGAATTCAAATATGTTACTGTATTTGCCTGATTTTTCTCTTTCTTCCACAATGGCATCCACTGCTGCACCACCTACGCCCTTGATGGCTGCCATGCCAAAGCGGATCTGTCCTTCTTGGTTTACGGTAAAGCCGCTTTTGGATTCATTCACATCAGGTCCCAAGACAGAGATACCCATACGCTTACACTCTTCCATAAAGAAGGTTACCTGCGTAATATCATTCATGTTGTTGCTCAATACAGAAGCCATGTATTCTGCCGGGTAATGGGCTTTCAGATATGCCGTCTGATAGGCTATCCAGGCATAACAGGTAGAGTGTGATTTGTTGAAAGCATAGGAAGCAAAGGCTTCCCAGTCTTTCCAGATTTTTTCCAGTTTTTTGGAATCATGACCTTTTGCAGATGCTTGTTCGACAAATTTTGGTTTCATTTTGTCCAAGACGTCCTTCTGCTTTTTACCCATCGCTTTTCTGAGTACGTCGGCCTCACCTTTGGTAAATCCGGCTAGTTTTTGGGAAAGAAGCATTACCTGTTCCTGATAGACTGTAATACCGTAGGTTTCTTCCAGGTATTCTTTCATGTCATCCAGGTCATAGGTAATAGGCTCAGTCCCATGCTTCCTTCTGATAAAGGAAGGAATGTATTCCAATGGGCCTGGACGGTATAGGGCGTTCATGGCAATCAAGTCAGCGAAAACTGTGGGTTTGAGTTCTCGCATGTATTTCTGCATACCAGGGGATTCGTACTGAAAGATACCGACAGTTTCACCCCTCTGGAAAAGTTCGTAAGTCTTGACATCATCGATCGGGAAATTGTCAGGATCGAGCACTATACCATGTCTTTCCTTCACAATTTTGACTGCATCCTTGATCAATGTCAGGGTTTTCAGCCCTAAGAAGTCCATCTTCAGGAGTCCGGCACTTTCCACCACGGAGTTGTCAAACTGCGTGCAGACCATGTCCGAGTCCTTCGCTAAGGCTACCGGAACAAAGTTGGTGATATCGTCAGGGGTTATGATGACACCACAGGCATGTATACCTGTGTTTCTCACCGAACCTTCCAGGATTTTCGCCTGATTGATGGTTTTGGATAATTCGTCCTGTCCTTTGGATATGCGGATCAGCTCATCTGCTTTGGAAATATCTTCCCCGTTTCCTTTCAGTTTTTCGGAAAGCTTTGCCCGGTCTTTTGCAAGATCAAAAAGTGCTTTTAGCTTGATGTCAGGGACCAGTTTCGCCAATTTGTCTGCTTCGGCCAAAGGTAAGTTCAGCACCCTTGCCGTATCACGTATAGCAGATTTGGCAGCCATGGTACCATAGGTGATGATCTGGGCTACCTGATTGGACCCGTACTTGTTGATCACATAGTCGATCACCTTTTGGCGTCCTTCATCATCAAAGTCAATATCAATATCGGGCAGGGAAACCCTGTCCGGATTCAGGAATCTCTCAAATAGGAGGTCATAAGCAATCGGGTCCACATTGGTGATACCGATACAGTAGGCCACTGCAGAACCCGCGGCGGAACCCCTTCCCGGGCCTACAGATACCCCCATCTGCCGTGCGGCTCCGGTAAAATCCTGCACAATCAAAAAGTAACCTGGATATCCGGTTTTTTCGATCGTCTGAAGTTCAAAGTCCAGCCGTTCTTTAATTTCATCGGTGATGACAGGGTATCGTTTTTTTGCGCCCTCATAGGTAAGGTATCTCAGGTAAGCATTTTCACCTCTTTTGCCCCCATCCACATCGTCTTCAGGGTGTTTGAATTCTTCCGGAATGTCAAATTTGGGAAGTAGTACATCCCGCTGTAATTTATAGGTCTCTATTTTTTCAACGATCTCATTGGTGCAGGCGATGGCTTCCGGCAGGTCCGCGAAGAGCTTCTTCATCTCTTCAGGGCTTTTTAGGTAGAATTCATCATTCGGAAAGCCGTAACGGTATTCTCTGCCTCTTTTACCTACGTATTTTTTGGGTTTTTCCACCAATTCTCCATCCTTGACGCAAAGCAGGATGTCATGAGCTTTGGCATCAACTTTTTGGTTATAATAGGTGTTATTGGCGGCAAAGTATTTGACATTATATTTTTCTGCAAAATGCAGCAGGACTTCATTGACTTTTTCTTCCTCTGGGATGCCATGCCGGTTGAGTTCGACGTAGAAATCCTCTCCAAACTGTTCTTTCCACCACACAAATGCTTCCTCTGCTTGGGTATCGCCCACATTCAGGATCAGGTAGGGTATTTCCCCCCAAAGTCCACCTGTGGTGGCGATCAGATCTCCCTTGTATTGCACCAAGAGCTCCTTGTCTATTCTAGGTACATAATAGTAACCTTGAATATTGGCATAGGAAGCCAGTTTGGCCAGGTTGTGGTAGCCACTTTTATTTTTTGCCAAGAGTACGGTTTGAAAGCCATCATCCTTGGTGTTTTTATTTTTTCTGTCTCTGGAGAGGTTAAATTCACAGCCGATAATTGGTTTGATTTCTGCTGCCAAAGCTGCCCTAACAAAATGGAATGCCCCCATCATATTGCCGTGATCTGTCATGGCGATGGCTGGCATATTCATCTGCTTGGCTAGTGCAATCATGGCCGGTATTTCAGATGTCGCCTGTAATACGGAGTATTGGGTATGCACATGGAGATGCGTGAAAGGCATGTCCACCATGTCTGAGATATCTGCTGTTCCAGCTGCTTTCAGGACTTCCTTTGCGGCTACTTTGGTGTCATCTTTGGCTGCTGCAAAATTGGCCACATCCAGCTTGGGGGCTTCATAAACCACCTCTTCAGCTTTAATACCTTCTTCAGGTTTGATGACAAGCTGGGTGATCAGTCCAAAAAAGCATTTTGCAGTAGCATCTACGTCGTAGGCAGCATCGTGGGCATCTGCAAATCCATTTCCGAATAACTTGTGGTGGAGTTCGGTAAGGGTAGGCCATTTGAATTTACCTCCTTTTCCCCCAGGAATTGCGCAAAAATCTGTAGAAAGGTCCTTAGTGTCCAATTCCTGCATCTCAGGCAATTTCATGGGGATTTTCTTCCTCAGGAACTCAGCCCCCATGACATTGATGTCAAAGCCAATATTGTGGCCTACAAGATATTTGGCTTTGTCGACATCGTCATGGAAGATTTTCAGGACTTTGTCCAGTTCATGGCCTTCTTTTGTTGCTCTTGCAGTAGAGATGCCATGGACTTTTTCGGCGTTATAGGGGATGGTAAAACCTTCCGGTTTGACGATGTAATTATGATTGGAGAGCAGATTGCCATTGGCGTCATGTAGCTGCCAAGCTATCTGGACGAGGCGTGGCCAATTGTCCAGATCTGTCATTGGGGCATCATAACTTCTTGGTAATCCTGTAGTTTCTGTATCAAAAACAATGTACATGCTTATTCATCAATTTTAGGAATTCCAAATTAATACATATCGTCGGGAGCTTCCCCATCTGTGTCAGGATTTGTCGCTTTTTTTTTGATTGAACCAGATACTTGCATCACTCGTTTTATATTTCAAATCCTATTTAATATCTTTATTCCATGCAGGCATACGAATTTATCAATAATCTCATTCCTCCTTTAAAGCCCAACGATAAGGCCAAGATGGCTTTGTCTTGGATGGAAGAAATCAGAACCAATGTTTTGCCTGTAGTGGATAAAGGTGTTTTCAAGGGATTTGTCAGTGATGATCTGATCTATACCCGTAACAATCCGGAGTTGAAGATCAGCAAGTTTGAGTTGGAGTCTCCCGCCTGTTTTGTGTATTTGGATAAGCATATCTATGATGTCATTCGGGTATCTTCTGAATTTGATGTCAATATGGTAGCGGTTGTGGATAGGGAAAATAAATATTTGGGAGTAGTGACCATGGAGGATGCCATTGGGGCTTTTGCCGATACACTGTCAATCCAATCCAGGGGAGCTGTTTTAGTGCTTTCCATGTTTATGACTGATTACAGCCTTTTTGAAATTGCTAGGATCATCGAATCTGAAAACGCCAAAATTCTCAGTAGTTTTATTTCCAATGATCCCTTGGATGACAGCAAAATCAAGTTGACACTAAAGCTTGATAAGACTGAGCTAAGGCATATCAAAGCTACCCTTGAGCGCTTTGGATATCGGATTTTGGATCAATATCAGGAAGAAAATGGAATCACTGAAGAGCGTGAAAGGATAGACAACCTGATGCGCTTCCTAAATATTTAAGCAGACCAAAATGAATATTGTCCTTCATGGCATAAACCTCCAAAAGGAGTTTATACCATTAATAGAACATTTGACCGAAATATTGAAAAGCCGGGATAGCCGGATTTTTTTTACTGAGGCATTTGCCAAATCCATCAAAAAATTGCCGGGCAATTTCCGTCATTTTGAGATTTTGGATGCCAAAAAAGATATGCAACAAATGGACTTTGTCCTCTCTATTGGAGGAGATGGCACTTTGTTGGATACGGTCGTTCAGGTGGGCAAACTTGAGATTCCTATTTTGGGGATCAATACCGGCAGGATGGGGTTTTTGGCTACGGTGGCCAAAGAAAACATTCAGAACGCTATGAATGACCTTTTTAGCAGGAATTTTACCATAGAGTCCCGGGCACTAGTGTCTTTGGAATCCTCTAGGCCATTATTTAGCGGAATGAACTTTGCCTTAAATGAATTCACCATTCATAAAAGGGACACTTCCTCTATGATTATCGTCCATACCTACATCAATGGGCAATACCTGAACAGTTATTGGGCAGATGGATTGATTGTCGCTACGCCTACCGGCTCTACAGGATATTCTCTCAGCTGTGGTGGGCCTTTGATTACCCCCGGCGCCAGGAATTTTGTCATCACACCTGTAAGTCCTCATAACCTCAACGTGAGACCTATTATTGTTCCGGATGAATCCATTATCAGTTTTAAAATTGAAGGGAGGTCAGAGAAGTTCCTCATTTCCCTGGATTCCAGGTCTACGGCCATAGATGCTACGGTAGAATTGAAATTGAGAAAGGCTGACTTCTCTGCCCGTTTGGTGAAATTTTCAGGATATAGTTATTTCGATACCCTTAGACAGAAGTTGAACTGGGGTTTTGATATGCGGAATTGACAAGCGGCCATTATAGGAAATCTTAATTTCTGTTTTTGCAAAAGCAACAGTGTGATTTTCCTGATCATTTGAAAATCGGAGTTGTTAATTCTGGGTAATATTTTCATATTTGTTTGAATTGAGTAGGTCTTAACATAAATTAACCCTGGAAATACGAAACAGGGTTTTTATATCGTTTAGTACTTCATAAATTGCATCGTCTTGAATAAAATTAATTTCAGGATCTATATCCTTGCTTTGCTTCTGAGTACCGGTATGTTGATGCCGGGCATTTCTTTCGCCCAATATGATTTAGGTGGAGGTTTAGGAGTGGCTGCCTATTCAGGCGACATCGTTAGGAGATTAGATCAGGGGAAAATTGGACTTCAAGGGACGTTGTTTGGCAGACGAAATTTTGACAATGTATGGTCCATGAGGGCAGCCCTTTCTTTTGGGAGGATTTCTGCAGCTGATAGCATTACAGGAATTGATGCCGCAGCTATTGCTCGGGACGCCTATTTCAAAGGTAATATCTATGAGGCTTCGGTCGTGATGGAGTACCATTTTCTTGATTACACCCACCCTCAGGCAGTTTACCGGTATTCACCATATGGTTTCTTTGGATTGGGATACAGCTATTATAGCGGTTCCGGAAGTGCTTATGTGTTTGATCCTGAAGAAAATTATGGAGTAGGAACGCCTGTGATTCCATTTGGGATAGGGGTAAAATACAGGTTGACGGATAAATGGACCCTGGCCGCTGAGTTGGGTTTCAGGGCGACTTTCACAGATTTTCTTGATAAAATCGATGATCGTCAGCCGGTAATCAACAGATTTCCCGATCCTGCAAATCCAAATTCACCTTATGGAGTGAACCGGGGCAATTACAGTGATAAAGACTGGTATTATTTTTTTGGTCTGACTATCAGTTATTCCTTTAACACGATTAAATGCTATACCTATAATTAATTGAGCATTAGGTTAGAATATTGGAAAAGAAATAGCATTTTTGTACCTCCAAAAAAAGAACTGGATTCTTTAGACCCGGAATGAAGGAATTATTAGATAAGAATAACATCCCCCAGCATATTGCGATAATCATGGACGGTAACGGCCGTTGGGCCCAACAAAAAGGCGCCATGAGGATTTTTGGTCACAGGAATGCGCTGACTGCCGTAAGGCAATCCATTGAAGCCTGTGCAGAACTTGGGGTGAAATACCTGACTCTTTACGCATTTTCTACTGAAAACTGGGCAAGACCTCAAGATGAGGTAAATGCCTTGATGGAAATACTCATCAATTCCATTACAGATGAAGTGCCCACGATGATGAAAAACAACATCGTATTGACTGCCATAGGGGACATCAAAAGTTTACCCACAGGGGCGCAGGCAAAATTGCAGGAGGCGAAGGAAATAACAGGAAAAAACACTGGTTTGACAGTGGTATTGGCCTTGAGTTATAGTGGAAGGTGGGAGATTGAGCATGCTGTAAAGGACATTGTCAAGAAAGTAGTTGAAGGACAGATTAAATTAGAAGACATTGATCAGCAAATGATTGCTGACCATTTGAATACCAAAAATATCCCTGATCCGGAATTATTGATCAGGACCAGCGGTGAGTTGCGAATCAGTAATTTTCTGCTTTGGCAATTGGCTTATACAGAGCTGTATTTTACAGAACTGTTGTGGCCGGACTTTAGGAGGGATCATTTGTTGGAAGCCGTACTGGATTACCAAAGAAGAGAGCGAAGGTTTGGAAAGACCGGAGCTCAGATTAAATCAAAACGTTGAATGAAGCGAAGTACGATTATACTTTTACTTATCTTTTGGGTGGGTGTTTCCCATGCTCAGATTCGTTTGGGTCAAAGCAGGTTTACCCCAAGCAGACCAGTTGATATTATGGAGTTAAATTACTCCAAACCTCAAAAATTCAGGATTGCGGAGATCAAGGCAGTAGGCTTGGCTACACTCGATGAAGTGGCGGTCATTTCCTTGTCCGGATTGCGCGTAGATGATGAAATCTCTGTTCCAGGAGATGAAATTTCTACTGCCCTCAAAAAATTATGGGGTCAAGGCATCATCGGTGATGTGAAAATTCTGGTGACCAAAGTGGAGGGAAATGACATTTACCTTTTGTTAGAACTCACCGAAAGGCCTAGATTCAGTAGGGTAGAATTTACGGGAATCAACAAAACCCAGGAAGGTGAGCTTAAGGATAAAGTGAAAATCCGTGGTAGGGTAGTCCGTGATGATGTGCTCAGCACTTCCCAAAGGGCAATCCGACAATACTTCGTGGATAAAGGTTTCCTCAATACCGAGGTGAAAGTAATCCAGGAAAGGGATACCACCTTACCGAATAGTGTAAAAATCAGATTCGATGTGGATCCCAAGTCTAAGGTGAAGATCAATAAGATCAATATCTATGGAAACGAGGAGATTTCTGATAAAAAGATAAAAAGCAAACTCAAAGGAACCAAGGAACACCCAAGACTTCATTTCTTCAGGGAACTTGCTTCAAGATTGAGCAATACTACTCCTAAAACTGCCAAAGAGGCGATCGTTTACAGAAATGTCGTGTCTGATGAGGAGGTAAAAGAGTATTTCAACCAAAATTTCAAGTTGAACTTCTTCTCTGCATCCAAGTATGTGGCAAAGGATTTCAAAGAAGACAAGGAAAAAGTAATTGGCTATTTCAATTCCCAAGGTTACCGTGATGCTGTCATCCTTTCGGATTCTACTTACAGACATGCTGAAAATACCATCAACTTGGATATTGCGCTGGAAGAAGGGATCAAATATTATTACCGCAATATCACATTTGTAGGAAACTACCTTCACCCTGATGAGGTGCTTTTGGCGAGATTGGGAATTGAAAAGGGAGATGTGTACAATAAAGAAAAGCTTGAGAAAAGGCTGAATTATGATCCGCAAAAAGGAGATGATGTCAGCTCTTTGTATCAGGATGACGGTTACCTTTTCTTCCAAATTGATCCGGTAGAAGTCAAAGTTCAGGCTGATTCTATTGATATCGAAATGAGGATTTTTGAAGGTCCTCAGGTTACAGTGAATTCGGTCAACATTGAAGGAAATGAAAGGACTTCTGACCATGTGGTCATGAGGGAAATCAGGATTCTCCCAGGACAGAAATTCAATAGGAGTTTGTTGGTTAGGACGATCAGGGAACTTTCACAGTTGGGTTATTTCGATCCGGAAAAGATCGAACCCGACATGAGACCTAACTTTGAAAATGCCACAGTAGACATTACGTTCAAATTAGAGGAAAGGCCAAATGACCAGATCGAATTGTCTGGTGGCTGGGGTGGCTTCTTCGGTTTTGTGGGTACCGTGGGTCTGGTCTTCAATAATTTCTCGATCAAAAATATCGGTAATTTTGAAAAGTGGAGGCCGCTTCCTGTGGGCGATGGTCAGAAACTTTCTTTGAGGGTACAGGCTAACGGAAGGACATTTCAGAACTACAGCCTTTCTTTGACAGAACCATGGTTTGGAGGTAAGAAACCAAATGCATTGAGTTTTAGCTTAAACCACTCTGTTCAAAGGCAAGTCGACTTCTTTGGTGGAGACCCAACGAGGGAGATCGGGTCATTCAGAATCACGGGTGCTACTTTGGGGTTATCAAAAAGGGTCACTTGGCCTGATGATTATTTCATGATCAGCAATTCCCTTACTTTCCAGATTTACGATTTCAATCAATTCGGTACCAATTTCGGGTTGAGCTTTCCGACGGGTAAGGCAAACAGTTTAGCGCTTAACACAACAATTGCAAGAAATAACATTGACAACCCAATCTACCCAAGGTTGGGATCCAATATCTCTTTGAATACCTCATTTACCCCTCCATACCAGTCAATGAATAAAAATCTCAATAGGGAATCTCCTGATGAGGAAAAGTTTAGATGGCTTGAATATCATAAGTGGATGTTTGATGCGACCTTCTACACTCCTGTGTTTGGTTCATCTAAATGGGTGATCAGTGCCAGAACGCACATGGGCTTCTTGGGTTCTTATGGGGATAGAATAGGAATTATTCCATTGGAGCGCTTTGTAATGGGTGGTGATGGTATGAATTTTAATAACTTTGCATTAGGTCAGGAAATAGTTGGTCTTCGTGGTTATGAAAACCAGGTCCTAACCCCAGGTAGAGCTACCCGTGGTACAGGCTTACCATATGGTGGTATTGTCTACAATAAGCACGTGATGGAGCTGAGATTCCTGGTGTCTCCAAACCCTTCTGCGACAATCTTCTTATTGGGATTTGCGGAAGCAGGGAACAACTGGGGATCTTATGCGGAGTATAACCCCTACAACTTGAAAAAGTCAGCAGGCTTTGGTGCCAGGATATTCATGCCTGCATTTGGTCTGTTAGGTCTTGACTGGGGTTATGGATTTGATCCAATACCAGGATCTACTAAAAGAAGTGGTGCACAGTTCCACTTTACCATTGGTCAACAATTCAGATAATGATGGAAAGATCGCTTAAATTATTATTTTTGTCTGGCTTGATTTGGATGCTAGGAGCTGTTCCTATGGTTCATGCCCAGAAATTCGGATATATTGATTCAGAATTTCTCCTTAACAAGCATCCTGATTACAGGTTGGTACAGAATGAGTTAGCGACCTTGAGTGAGGAGTGGAAAAAAGAGGCACGGAAATTGGAGCAGGATATAAAAGAAATGTATTCCAGCCTTAAAGCAGAGGAAGTTTTGCTGACGGAGGAAATGTATCAGGAAAGACTTGCCAGCATAAAAGATAGAGAAAAGGAAGCCGTGGCATTCAACAATAGGGTCTTTGGAATCAATGGGCAATACTATCAAAAACAAGCGGAATTGCTCCAACCCCTTCAATCCAAGATCTTTGATGCCATCGATAAGGTCTGCAAAAGATTCAGCTTAGCAGTGCTCTTCGATAAAGCTTCAGGTCCTTTGATGATTTATACTGACCCCAGGCATGACTACTCTGAATTTGTGCTACAGGAATTAGGAATCGAAAAATAAAATTTAAAATAGAAACAAAAATGATGAAAGTAAAAGTTATCCTTTCCGCAATCGCTTTGTTTTGCGTAGGATTTGTGGCTCAAGCACAACAAGATATCAAAATTGGTTATACCAATGTTGAGCTATTGATGGATTTGATGCCTGAAATGGAACAAATTGGAGCTGATATCCAGGATTACCAAACACAGCTTCAAACCAATATCCAGACTAAAGCTGCTGACTTCGAAAGAAAAGTGCAAGCTTACCAACAAGCTGCACAGACTATGACTGAAGATGCCAGAGCTGCTAAAGAAAATGAATTGAGACAATTGCAGCAAGAGCTTCAGAAATATGAGCAAGATGCTCAGGTTTCTTACCAAAGAAAACTGCAGGAGTTGTTGGAGCCGGTACAGCAAAAAGTTTTCAATGCGATCAACTCGGTTGCAGCTGAAAACAATTATACGCATATCTTCTCTGAATCTGCTGGTAACTCTCCAATCTTGTTGTATACAAGAGACGATGACAAGTTCACAGAATTGGTTTTGGCTAAATTGGGCGTTCAATTGCCAGCAACACCAAATAATTAATAATTATCCATTCGTCGCGTGAATGTGTGGCCTGTTCCTGATTGGGGACAGGCCTTTTTTTGTGATTTTTGTTGCAGAACCAATGTGTTATGTTTATTGTATTTGTATTGTTGGTTCATTTGATCTGATGACAGATAGGCAATCCCTATGGGATTGGGAATATGGTTTGATGACGCGGATGCTACCAATAGGTAATCCCTCTGGGATTAATTCGGTACTTGATTTATGTGTTTACTTCTTATAGGCAATCCCTCTGGGATTATGGGGGCTTGATTAATGGGTTGTTTATCGATAATTGATCCTTCGGGGATAGATGGTAGGTTGATTGCAATTCATGCAATAGATGGGCTGTTCCGATGGGGTTGTTGGAGTAGGTTGCTTGCCAGTGATATTCTGTCCCTCTGGAATAACTGAAGGCTTCATATTCGGCCGAAAAGTGTTCAGGGTGGGATTGTGATGATGGTTAGATATAATTGATTTTAAAAAATTTAAAGAATATATGCTTAGAAGATATGGCAAAGAAAAAATTTAAAGAGGTGGTACAACAATCAGATGAAGCGGTATTGGTAGATTTTTTTGCAGATTGGTGTGCTCCATGTCAGGCTATGAACCCTGTTTTGGAAGATGTTATTAAGGAGTTAGGGGGGAAAGTTAAACTCTATAAGCTTAATGTGGATAAAAATCCCCAGGTAAGTGCCCAGTTTGGTGTACGGTCTATACCTCATTATGTTTTATTTAAAAGAGGGAAGATTCTATGGAGAAAAGGAGGTTACATTACCAAAAGGGATTTACTTCAGTCTCTCAAAGGTTTTATATAAAAAAACGCTCCAAAGTTTTAGAACCTTTGGAGCGTTTAGGATTTAACCAGTGCTAGAACTTACTTTTTCCAGCTTGCTTTACCTCCTTTGGCTGAATCCACATTGATGCTATAGCTGCTGTTACCGGATACGATCCAGCGAACTTTAACAGCACCCATACCAGGGATGTTTTCAACTTCAATTTTCTCTGGATTTACTTTTTGTTCTTTCAGTTTGTTGAAATCTTCATTTTCAACCACAAATCCAGCTACTACTTTTGCTCCTGAAATACTTACATAGTCAGGTCTTTCGATTTTGTACTTGATGTCCTGAGAAGAGTGGGTAGGAATCAATCTTTCGTTGTAGATAGTGGCAGTAACTTCTTTCAAACCTCCGCCAAGGTCTTTTTCCTGCACGTCCATTACACTCAATTTTGGTGTATGGTAAGCGTGTAAGATGGTGAAGGCAGAGTTTCTATGGGCATCCTGCTCCATCAAGAAGCCTGAGTGTAATCTTCCGAAGTTTTTCTTGAAACCACCAACTTCAATTTTACCGTATTGTGGGTGATCATATTCTTCCCAGTTGACAAATGCATCACCAAAGGTCAAATAGGTGTCTACCTTCATTTGCTCATCCTGATTGTTTCTGCCTGCATTTTGGTGGAAGTACAGATAGGAAGTCATCAATTCATTGGAATAGGTGAAGATGCCTCTTCCGCCGTAGAACCAATCCAACTGACCGCCAAATACGGAGTATAGGTCTTTGTACACGACCAAGTATCTGTATCCTGGCATGAATTCCTCTCCTTTTTTGGCGATAGCGTCATATACCCTGACATCGGTAGCATTGTAAGTGTTGAGGTCTTCTTCTGCTCCTGGCCCTCTTAAGATCATACCACCATAGTTGTGATAAGACTGCGCCGCAGCGATGTTTGGATGCTTCATGACAAACTCCATAACAACTCTGTTTTCTTCCACTGAAAATGGATACTTCCAGGCACCTCTTTGAATGTAATCAGGCTGCCAGTTCCAAGCCCAGTCACGGTTAGGGTCATAATAGCCTATGCCATCGTCATTGACTACACCGTCACCGTCTCTATCGATACCCTCATAACCCAACATTTCATATTCACCTTTTTGGTCGGCTGGTACAGGAATCAGTTTTCTTGGGTCAAACTGGTCTTTTACAAATCTACCAGTCGGGGACTTTCTGATCATCATGGTGATGTGGCCATCGCCGTTCAAATCATCAAATGGATCCTCACCTGCTTCACCGTCGCCGTCATTATCCAGGATCATCATGCCGGATCTTGGAGAGTTTTGGTTATTGGCCTCTTTGATGAAGTTATCGTGTGCATCCGGGTTGATGGTTGGTGCGATATAGAAGGTTTTGTCTTTCAACAATTGGGTGATAAAATCCAAGTCTCCATACATCTCTGCTAAATACCAAGCAGTGTACAAAGTGAATTCCGTTCCCTGTATTTCGTTGGAATGGATGTTGCCATCAATCCACATGGCAGGCTTTTCTTCAGCTTTGCCGGTTTTAAAGTCAGTGATTGTCAGGACCCAAATGTCATTACCTTGATAAGATTTGCCAATGCTTTCCAGCTTTACCAAGTCAGGGTGCTTTTTGGCCATGTCTTTCATGATTTCCTCCAATGCCAAGTTGGTATGGTACCTGTTCCAGGATACCTGAACTTTTGGATTGTGTGGTGTTCCGATTGCACGGAAATACCTGTCTTGAGCCACCTGTGCGGAAGACTCCTGTATGCCTGTGAAGCTTACTGCTGCTCCTAAGGCTACTGTATATATCCAGTTTTTGATTTTCATCTTCATGTTGCTTTAAAGTTTCACATTAAGGGTTGCGATTCCTGTATGCGCTGCACCGGCTTTGATATCGACAGAACCGGAACCTTTTACAATCCAGCTTAGGGTGGTTTTCTCAAAAGCACCTAATTTATTGATCAGTTTGATTTTGTCACCTGAGATCAGGTCTTTCGCATCTTTACTGATATCAATTCTGATTTTTCTCAACCATCTTGATCTTTCACCCATATCGGAGTGGGTAGGAAGTGGGGAATTATTATATAGGTCAACCGTGATTCTGGTGAGTCCATTGCCCAGTTTTTCAGTCTGAAGGTTATGGAATTCAACCTTAGGGCTCATTTCCGCCAGTTTGATGATGAAATCGGTCTGTTCCTTTGCAATATCATTGACCATCGCATAAGGAGGATTGTATAGGGCAAATGGCTTGATGCCTCCAACTTCAACTTTTTGATTTGGGAAATCAGGATGGTTGACTGCGGTCCAAGGGACAAAAACATCATTTAAATTCTGTTCTGCAGCCCAGGAAAGGAAGTTTGCCTCCGCATTGCTGTTTGATTTTCCTTCCTCGCCTTTTACTTCAGGTACCCACCATCCCGGTGTACTGAAGCTTAGCCTCCCAAAATGGAAATACGCCCACTGGAAAAAGTCTCCATCAGTTCCCTGGTTTGTCTGATTGAAAGGTTTCAGAGAAGTGGTTTCATTGTAAATACCGGAAACCATGCTGTTGATGGCCACATCTTTTTCCAACATGGAAGTCACAATTCTTTTTCTTGCATCCGCTGCATTGAATTTCAAAGGAGCAGAAAGGTTATTGGCCGGACTAAAAGTCACGAAAGCAAAAATGTTCCATTGATCAAAAAGATAATCCAATAAGGCCCTGCTTTCTTTTTGGGAAACTGCATAATCTCCCGCAAGAGGGGTGAAGATCGGGAATTTGTATGTATGGCTTTTGTTGAAGGCAATGCCTTCTGCGAGGTCCTCACCGAATTTTCCATCTTTATCATTGTCCCTGCTCTCAGGATAGACGATGTAAGATCCCTTTTGACCTTTGGAAGCATCAGCTTTTACCATCACTCTTGGGTCTTTGTCCAAAGGCATATAATCACCTGTTGCAGATTCTATCCTCATTAAAGTGATCAGACCATCTTTGTTGATGTCTTCATAGCCATCTTCTGATAGCCTTCCATCTCTGTCATGGTCTACTTTGGTGGCATTTCCTCTTCTTTCATATTTCAAGGAAGCGTGGTATTGGTCGTAAGCATCAGGTGACATATTAGGAAATACATAGAAAGTAGTCCTGTCAAGTACATTCGAATGCTCTTTTATCAGTCTTTCGGCAAATTGAACAGCAAGTTCAACACTCAAAACATGGAATCCTTCTGCTCCGCCCACTACTGCGACGGCAGGCTTGTTGTCCATGTCTCCTTTTCCGACTTTCAATACCCAAATGTCTTTGCCTCCTTCAGTTTTGGTGAGAGAGATCAGTTTAGCGGAGCTTCCGCTTCCCGAGATGGCCTGTAGCCTTTGGGTGACCTGGCTGAGGGTAGGGTAATCCCCCTGCGCCAGTGTAGTTGAGTGGACAGAAAAAAGCATTCCTGCCCCTGCAACCAATGATAGATACATTTTCTTCATAAAGTATATCAGGTTTAGTTCAAGTTTGAACAAGTTGAGGGCAATTCCTCTCTTGACGCATCTATGTTACGAAAAATACAGGTTTAAATGAATATCCTTTGCTTGGGTAGGAATGCATATTTTTAAAAGGCATTCTAAGTGGATAAACGGGTGGTCTTTTTCAACCAATCATAAAAGAGCATTTTTTTATGGTGTAAGCTTGAAGAATTTTTGGTATTTTGTGCCATTCCAAATTTGAAGAAATGTTTACAAAAATTGCATTGGCCATAGCTTTTTCTCCCAGGATGGAAGCATTGATTTGTGAGGCAAAAAGGCTTAAAGATATATTTGAAGCTGAATTGATCCTGATTCATGTGGGAGATCGGCTTCCGGAAAATGAGTCTGCTTTGGATAAGATCATCCAAAAGCATGACATCAATAAAGAAAAAGTAAAAATCTTTTGGGAAAAAGGAAATCCAGCTAAAAAGATATTACATGTCTGTAAGGAAGAAAATGTTGATCTTTTGGTGGCGGGTGCTCTAAAAACGGAGGGTTTTTTTAAATATTATATCGGTTCGGTTGCCAGAAAGATCATCCGTAAGGCATCCTGTTCCGTCCTCATGTTGATTGAACCAATGGAAAATCCCACCTCTTTTGATAAGGTGGTGATCAATGGGACCCAACATGATCAGACGCCTTATGTGATCCAGCAGGGATTGGATTGGTGTAAAAAGGATAAAGCCAAGCAGGTATTTATAGCCAATGAAATCAAAATGTACGGCATGCAAATGGCCACTGCCGGAGAAGGCGGAGAAGGCGAAATTTCCAGTACAAGAAGAAAACTTGTCGCGGAAGAAGTTACCTACGTGGAGAATATTCTTAAAACCCTCGACAAGGGCGACCTGAAAATACACATTAAGATTACCTGTGGCAAATGGGCCATCGAATTGGCGCGATTTGCTTCAGACATCAAGGCTGATCTTTTGGTCGTGGGAGATGAAGGTAAGCTTGGGTTCCTGGACAGGTTGTTCCCACATGACCTGGAAGATATTTTGAGTGATCTTCCCTGCAACCTATTAATTGTCAAAAAACAATAAGACTACATGGAGAACTTATCACATCAAGATGTAGTCAATTTATTTCTACAGCTGGCGGCCATGTTGCTGCTGGCCAGGATATTTGCAGAGATCGCACAGAAATTCAAGCAGCCCGCTGTGGTGGGGGAGCTATTGGCGGGGATCCTTTTGGGGCCTACCATTCTGGGGACCTTCATGCCGGAGTTTCATGAGTATTTGTTCATGAGTAATCCAAGCGCCAATCTGGCCTTGGATGGCTTTGTACAGATTGCTGTAGTATTGTTGTTGTTTATTGCAGGGCTGGAGGTGGAGTTACACCTGGTTTGGTCCCAGGGCAAGTCGGCAGTCAGTATCAGTTTACTGGGGCTGATTGTGCCGTTTTTGTTGGGTTTTGTCTTTCCCTATTACTTTCCCACTTTCTTTGGTCTGGCTGACGGTGACAGGTTGCTGTTTTCACTCTTTATGGGAACGGCCATGTCCATTACGGCTTTGCCTGTGGTGGTCAGGATTTTGATGGACATGAACCTGTTCAAGACCAAGATGGGCATGTTGATAGTCGCCTCGGCGATGGTCAACGATATCATCGGTTGGTTGATATTCTCCGTGATCCTTTCTTTTATGGGCAAAGGAAGTAACCTTTCCTTGGTGCAGACGATTGGGGTGACTCTTATTTTTACCTTTTTCATGTTGACATTGGGGAAGATCATCATCAACAAGGTACTGCCGTGGATCAATAAAAAACTTGCCTGGCCAGGTGGGGTGCTTTCCCTTTCAATGGCTTTCTGCTTCCTTGCGGCAGCCTTTACAGAATGGTTGGGCATACATGCTATCTTCGGTGCTTTCCTTTTGGGAGTAGCCTTAGGGGATTCTGAGCATATGTCAGAAAGAGCCAAAGAAATCGTGCACCAGTTTATCAATAATATTTTCGCGCCATTATTCTTCGTCTCAATAGGTCTAAAGATCAACTTCTTTACCAATTTTGAGTTCTTCCTTACCCTGGCGATTTTAGTGATTTCTTTTGCCGGAAAAATTTTCGGCAGTGGATTTGGAGCCTACAAGGGAGGCTTTAATATCAAAGAGTCCTTGGCCGTAGGCTTCGGGATGAATGCCAGAGGGGCGATGGAAATCATCTTAGGTCTGATCGCTTTAGAAAATGGACTGATCGATGAGAAGCTGTTTGTGGCCTTGGTGATTATGGCCATTGTGACCAGCATGACCAGTGGACCATTGATGAAGTGGGCTTTGAAAGGGAAAAAAGAAGAATCATAGTTAGCTATAAAAAAAAATAATACTGAAAATCAATCGATTATAAATATTTTAGGAAATTTTCATTTCTAAAGCTTGCCTCGTTTTTTTTTTTCTTACATCAAGAATTAGTTTTGTCGGCGAAATTTTTAATTCTAATTGCCATTTTTTGGCTCTAATTTATGTTTAACTTAAAATTATTTTGTAATGAAAAATGCAGTTTCAAAAATTTTATTTGTTGCTATGATATTTTGTGTTAATATCTCAATAGCCAATGATGCTTCTCTCGAAAGTTCTGATTGTCAGGCAGGAGGTCCGGGGGCTGTATCCTGTCAGGCTTCCACAACCGTAGATACTACTGTGTTGGGTTCAGGTGCCTCAGTTACTAACTCTGCAAGTGTAACATGTGGTTCAGGTTATTATGCATGTTGTAATTCAAGTCTTATGGGCGCTTCAGCAAATTGTGTAGCAAATTAATGATGTGAACCTTGAAGCAGTTTCAACTTAAGAAACTGCTTCTAATCCATTTAGAAAGAGTGATCTTTTAAAATAAAATAGCTTATTTACGTAATGTCATTATAGTTGGATGAGAATTCCCCAACTTAGTAGAATTTAAAATAGAAATTAAATTATATGATTTATAGAGTTTTTTTTGCAGTGTTATTTCTTATTGCTATTTCCTGTAAAGAGGTCAATTTCAATAATGACTTTAGTCTCGAAGAATTCAGGGTAAAAGACGAAGATGTTTTTCTTTATGATTTTTCCAAAGAGCTGGAACTTATCCCATTACTTTATAGTGGGCAGGAGAGTTTGGTTGGAATTGTAGATAAGCTTGAGGTTAAAGATGGAAGGTTTTTCATTCTTTCATCTACACCTAGTTCACAAAAATCATTGTTGATTTTTGGTCAAAAGGGGGAATTTGTAGGTAGGATAGATAAAGATAGTTTTGGTGATTTACATGGAAATTCTTTAAAGGATTTTTTGGTTTTAGAAGATAGTAGAATATTGATTTGGGATAATAATAATACAATTTTAATTATTAACGAAGACTTCAGGTTAATTGGTTCCCGTCAAATGCCATTTAGGATTGATAGAGTAAGCTATAATAAAGGTCAAATATTATGTTATTTAAATAAACAGGCATTAAATTTTCAAGATGAAGAATATTTTTATGATTTAGTTATACTTGATGAGAAATTAAACGTTTTAAATAGGTTTCTTCCATTTGAATTAAACCAAGGTGAAACGAGGTACCATGTTAAACTTTCCCCAAACATACATCCTTTTAAAAATGGGTTTTTATTTACAGAGTTTTTAAATGATACAGTTTACTATGTTGATTCAAATGAAACAAGAATACATAGGATCATTGATTTTGGTGAAAAAAGATTTATTAAATCGAATTTTCCAAATGCAGTTGTTCAACCTTTATCCCCTATACTTACAGAGAAGTTTAAGTGGGGGATATATAACCCACTAGAAAATGATGAATTCTTTTTTATCGGCTACTATGAAAATGATGTTCCAAAAAATTTAATTTATGAAAAGAGAAAAAACAAGCTTTATAAACTGAATCCTATCAAGTCAATCAATGAAGAGAATATTGTGCCTGCCCCAATCCAATATAGTGATGAATATTTTTATGGAGTTTTAACAGAGGCTGGGATCTCTTTTGTTGATAAAGAAAAAATTAAGAGTTATTCTGATAAGTCAATAGTAAAAAGAGCAGATGACTATATAATTAACAATGGGAATCCGATAATTTTCAAATATAAATTATAATATAATATGATGTATCTAGCTTTGTCATTCATCGTTTATTTTTCAATCTCATGGAATGATGTCTTTGAAGTTCAAATAAATCAAAAGACTTCAAAAAGTGAATTGAATTTAATTATAGAAGAAGCTAAAAAAAGAGATGTTGAAATTAAAGTCCTTTATGCTAGTTATAATGAAGATGATAAAATAAATATCCTTCAATTAAAGGTTGTGGCTAAAGGAATTGGTGAGTCGACAACCACGTTTGATAGTAGATCTGGGAATTGTCTGAATATTATTAAAGATTCAAGATCAGATACAAGGGTTCCATTTCAGGTTAATATTGATGATTGTGATGGCAAGTCAGGTTGATGCTTTTATAGTGGATTTTTTGTTCAAAATTCATCAATACTTAAATTAAGGAGTTACCGGTGATCATCCTCCTCAAACAGGATATTGACATAGCTGTCATACCTATAGGGGTGGATGAATCCTTCTTCGAGTTTCTCCAATACCATACAGCCAGGTTCATTGATATGTCGGCAGTTGTTGTATTTGCACTGCCCAAGATATTGGCGCATTTCTACGAAATAATGGGAAAGCTCCTGATCTTCAATGTCCAAAATCCCGAATTCTTTGATGCCGGGCGTATCGATCAGGTATCCTCCTTCTGCCAATTCAAACATTTCTGCAAAAGTGGTGGTATGTACTCCCTTGGCACTGAATTTCGATATTTCCTTGGTAGCCTGTTGGGCTTCAGGAACCAGTTTATTCAGGAAAGTGGATTTGCCCACGCCGGAGTGGCCTGATAACAAGATGGTTTTTCCTTTTAATAATGGAATGAACTGTTCTTTGAGGTTATCCGCCTTCAGGGCAGAGATTTCTATGACCGGGTAGCCCAAAGGCTCGTAGATTTCTTTAAGATCCTGAAGATACTCGAGGTCCTTATCCTTATACTTTTCATCCATTTTGTTAACCAGAATGGTGGCGGGGATACGGAAACTTTCTGTGCTGACAAGAAACCTGTCAATGAAGCCCAGGGATGTTCGGGGATTTCTGAGGGTGACGATCAGGAAAGCCTGATCAATATTGGAGGCTAGGATATGCGAAAAATGGGACTTTCGGGTAGATTTTCGGATGATATAATTTTCTCTTGGCAATATTTCCTTGATCACAGAAGTAGGCTGGTCCTCTTCTCTCTCCACTTCTACGTAATCCCCTACAGCGATAGGGTTGGTTAGCTTCAGGTCGTCCTGTTTGAATTTCCCTCTAAGTCTGGCCTGTATGTTGCCGGAATCGGTTTTGACGGTATACCAGCTACCGGTGGATTTGATTACCCTACCTTTCATGATTGTTGGATTTTGGAACTGATGATGTCCATGATTTTGGATGCACTGCCGATGTTGTCATTCACGAGCCTTACTGCATTTTGGCAGGAGTTAAGATAATGTGCATCTTCAGATAATTCAAGGACAATATTTTTCAATTGCTGCTCATTTTCTACTGAGTAACCACAGCCGTATTCCTGAGAGATCTGTGCCTCGGGAAATTTTCCTGATTTTTTAACTTTTCCAAAAATTACTGGTATGCCATAGGCAATGGGCTCCAGGATATTGTGTAATCCTTTTCCAAATGCACCGCCAACATATGCAATTTTAGCGAATTGATAAAGGGAAGACAGGGAGCCAATATTGTCAATGAACAGGACTTCTGTCTCCGGTTTAAGGGGAAGTTCTGAATATTTCTGTGAGGACTTATTGATTTTCGATTTCCATTCGGCAATCTTGTCAGGGTCAATGTCATGTGGCGCAATGATCCATTTGAATTTATCGGATTCATTGATCAATGGAATGAGCAGGTCCATGTCTTCCTGCCATGCTGAGCCCACAGTGATGATGTTTTTTTTCCAGACAAAATCCCTCAATTCAGGAAAGGATTTAGGTGATTGGGCGATTGCTTTGGTCCTGTCGTACCGGGTATCTCCGGTGACTGAGGTCTGATGATAATTGATTTGTTGGAGTAGTCTTTGGGTTTCCGTATTTTGGCAACAAATATGATCGAAGCAGTGGATGACCTGCTTGAAAAACTGACCATATGGTTTGAAATAAATCTGGTTTTGCCTCATAGATGCCGAGAACAAAAAGAGTGGAATTCTTCTTTTTTTGGCTTCCAGGATGTGGTTGGCCCAAAGGTCATATTTGACAAATAAACCGATATCAGGCTTTAGTGCAGCCATGAATTTCTTTGCTTTTGACCTGGTGTCAAAGGGCAGGTAAGTGATGTAATCCACGTTTTCCTGAGGACGTTTGATGGCATATTCATAGCCTGAGGGGCTGAAGAAACTGACCACTACCTTGAAGTCGGGAAACCTCTTTTTAAGTTCCTGAATGACCGGTTTGGCCTGCTCATATTCACCTAGAGAGGCTACATGAAACCATGCAAGCTTACCTGGATTTTTGATCCGGAATTCAGCCAATTTTATAAAAAGTCCTTCACGGCCATTGACCAATGCGGTGATTTTAGGGCTCGCCCTTTTAAAAGTTTGAAGACCTCTCGAAAAAAAGAATAGGGCTGTATCGTAAATCAATTTCATCAGGACAAAAATAAGCGGTTTGTTTTCTAAAAGAGAAAAAGCTCCAATTGAAAAATTGGAGCTTTTGAATTTATAGAGTATTTGATCTTAGTTTTTAGCCAAGTAAGTAGCTACACCTTCTTTGGTTGCAGTCATGGCTTCTTTGCCTTCTTCCCAGTTAGCAGGACATACTTCACCGTATTTTTCAACATGGTGCAATGCATCTACCAATCTGATCATTTCGTCGATGTTTCTTCCTAGAGGGAAGTCGTTGATCGTCTCATGTCTTACTACACCTTCTTTGTCGATCAAGAAAGAGCCTCTGTAAGCGATAGGGGCACCTTCGAAAGTCAATTGACCTTCTTCGTTGTAGTTCCACTCACCGGCAAGTACGCCGAAGTTGTGTGCGATAGTTTTGGAAACGTCAGCTACCAATGGGTAAGTTACGCCTTCAATTCCACCGTTATCTTTAGCTGTGCTCAACCAAGCAAGGTGTGTTTCTTCAGTATCTGTGGAAGCACCTACTACAGCTACACCTCTTTTTTCGAATTCAGCTAATTTTTCTTGGAATGCAAGAATTTCAGTTGGGCAAACGAAAGTGAAATCTTTTGGGTAAAAGAAGAACACCACGTCTTTTTTACCAAGATATTGTTCCAAAGAGAATCCTTCTACGATTTCTTCTCCATTGATCACAGCGCCAGCTGAAAATAGAGGAGCTTTTTTTCCTACTAATGACATAATTTTAATAGTTTGAATTTTAAGATGTTATTGTTGATTTTTTTCTTCCTTTAATTACCACGGAAATCTCTTCAATTTCGAAACCCTGAATATCCTCTTTTTGGATGAACTCATGGAGCAGTTTTTCCAGACCTTCATTTCTGTAATCCCGGATTTCGTGGCTGTCCTTGCAGTACAAATGACTGTGAGCATCCATAATGGCATCAAAACGCATGACGCCGTTTTGATCCACAAACTTTTGGGTCAAACCACAGTGAACGAAGCTGTCCAAAGTTTTATATACTGTCCCAAGAGAAATAGAAGGATTGGCGATTTTAATTTTGTCAAATAACTGTTCAGCCGTAGGATGTTCCTCGGCATGATATAGTGCATCGTAGATGACCCATCTTTGATGAGTAAACTTCAATCCGCTTTCGGTTATTTTATTTTTGACAAAGTCTGTTTGCATTTCAACGGTTCCTAAATAAGAATAATTCTTACTTGGTAATTGTTCTGCAAAGGTAATACTTCTCAGATGAATTCCCAAAAATTTTCAGAACATAATTCTGATATTTAGCATATAAAAATTTAAAAACAAAAATATGTTTCGGTTAAAGTTTTAAATAATGTATTAAATTCTTAAAAAATATTATTTGAAGAATAAAGTAAATCAAAGTGTACAATAAAATGCAAATAAGTTCTGTAGCGATTGCATGCTCCCATTATTTTTTTTTTTAAATTGTAAGCTTGTTACCGATAAAAAGCCCGAGTAATTCACATGGTTAAAGTATTGTTCATTTGTTTGGGGAACATTTGTAGGTCTCCTTTAGCTGAAGCTATTTTCAATCATAAAATCCAAAAGAATGGTCTTGAAAATAAATTCAAAAGCGATAGCTGTGGCACTTCCGATTACCACATAGGAGAGTTGCCGGATGAGCGGACATTGAAATGTGCGGTAAAATATGAATTGCCTATCAATCACAGGGCAAGACAGATCAACAGGGTTGATCTTAGAGAATTCGATTATTTGATTGCCATGGATCATTCCAATAAAAGGAATGTGCAGAGTTTGTTGGATCAATTCAAAATCCAGCATGAAAAGCTTTTTTTGATCAGAGAATTTCACCCGGAATCCGATAGCTTGGAAGTGCCTGACCCTTATTATGGCGGTGAGGACGGTTTTGAAAATGTCTACAGGATTTTGGATGAGTCTATAGAGCATTTTTTGCAGCATCTGAGGGAAGGTCATAATATTTATGTTTGATCAGCAAGGGTTTTATGACAAAATAATTTTCCAAATTTTTGGGCAGGAAATACCCATTGTAGAGACTAGGCTTGTAGCTTACGGCGCTGTTAATCAGGGGGTATACCTAGCTACTCATCAGGCAAATTTTTTTCTTAAAGTAAGTTTCGAGGACAAACAGGATATTTTTCAAAAAGAAGCAGAAGGCCTGAACCTCATGCGTGTGCACTGTCCTCTTCAGATTCCTGAAGTACATGGCTTTGGAAGGGTAGATGACAGGAATTTCTTGTTGATGGATTGGATACAGGAAGGTCAAAAGAGTGCTGTTTACTGGGAGGAGCTGGGAGTAGGTTTGGCACATTTGCATATGGCCACGCAACCCGATTTTGGTTTGGGTTCTGATAATTTCATAGCGTCCATAGGTCAGGTGAACCAAGAGAAGCCTTCCTGGCCGGATTTTTTTATCCAAAACAGGCTTGAGCCTTTAATCGGAAGGGCTTATTTCGAAGGTTTGGTTACGCATGATTTTCTCAAAAAATTTCAAAAAATTTACCCCCTATTAGCATCAGTATTTCCAAAAGAAAGACCAGCTCTTTTGCATGGGGATTTGTGGTCAGGAAATGTGATTCAGGGAAAAGAGGGTAAGCCGGTGCTGATTGACCCGGCAGTATATTATGGGCACAGGGAAATGGATCTGGCGTTTTCCAGGCTTTTTGGTGGTTTTGACGAATCATTTTACCAATCCTATGAAGTGGTTTTTCCCTTGGAACCTGGTTTTCAGCAAAGAGTCCCTATCTATAACCTTTATCCACTTTTGGTGCATCTGCTGCTTTTTGGCAAAGCCTACTTGGTGGGGATTGAAAAGACCGTCAAAACCCTGCTAGGCTAAGGGTTTGACGATCATCTGATAGGTGGTCCTTGTCATCTGCTCCATCAGGATGTCTCTTTCTTTCATCAATTCCTGAATAAGTTCAGGGGTATGGTTCTTGACCGTAATCAACTGAAGAGACTCATTGTATCGGATTTCAAATTCCTGGTTCAAGGATTCGATAAGTGTTTCCAGTTTGAAAATCTGCTTGTCTATGACAATGGAAATACTGATTGCCGAAGTCTGCAGCATGTTGACCTTGAGTTTGAGCTTTTCAAGTTCTGCATAGATGCGGTGAATATGGGACTCATTGATAAAAGTAAAATCCGTGACCTTGAAACTGACCAGGATCTGATCGTCTTTGATGACAATACAGGGGATCGTGCTGGTGGATTGAAGGTTGTGTATTTTAGTTCCTGGTCTATCTGGGTGGATAAAGGACCGGACAAACAAGGGGATGCTTAAGTTGGCAAGGGGTTTGATGGTCTTTGGATGGATCACAGAGGCGCCGTAGTACGTGAGTTCTGCAGCTTCTTTATAATCCAGTTCTTCAAATTTGACCGTGTGGGGAAATCTCTTTGGGTCAGCATTGAGGACACCTTCTACATCTTTCCAGATGGTGACTGAATTGGCTTTGAGGCAGGAAGCCAGGATGGCAGCCGTAAAGTCAGAACCTTCCCTTCCCAAAGTCGTGGTTTTTCCTTGATCACTTTTCCCAATAAAGCCTTGGGTAACGATCGGGAATTTTGCCAGACTCGGTTTCAGAATTTTGTCAACCTGATGTTGTGTTTTTTTCCAGTCGATTTTCGCAAACCTGTAATCTGAATTGGTTTGAATGATTTCCCGGGCATCCTGCCAGATACAATAAATACCTTCCTGACATAAGTATTCCTGTACGATACGGGTGGAAATCAATTCTCCATAGGATATGATCTGATCATAATAGCTGTCATAATTTTCCCTGTTCAAGGGCTTTTCCAAGTCTCTTGAGAGCTGTAGGAAATAATTATTGATGATAGAAAAAATCTGATGCGATGACTCAAAAAGTCCTGCGCAAATATCCAAATGATAATTTTCAATAATTGTACTATTCAAAGAAAAATCTTCTTCGTTTAGTTTTTTATCCAAAATCTGCTCCAGTGCGTTAGTAGTCTTTCCCATGGCAGAAATCACTATTATGGTGTGATTTCGCAATCGATTGTATAAAATATTGGATAGGTTTTTGACAGAATCGGCATCTTTTACAGAAGCGCCTCCAAATTTGAAAACAAAAGTTTTTGACATCAAAATTTATGTTGTAATTTTCGAAAGATATAAACCCTAATATAATTTTTCTAATATTTCATGAAGATCAAGCACTATTGTCCTGACAACTCAAAGTTAGCCTATTCAGTCGGTGTTACCTTAGATAGGTTCATTAAAATCAAACAAAAAGATTTCCCATTTGCTTCCGGAGAACTTTCCCAGCTTTTGCGTGATATTGCATTGGCTTCAAAGATAGTCAACAGGGAGATTAACCGTGCCGGTCTTGCCAATATCGTTGGGGCATTTGGGAATACCAATGTGCAGGGCGAAGAACAGCAGAAGCTGGATGTGATCGCCAACATTAGGTTTACGAGGGCACTGACCAAAGGAGGGGAAGTGTGTGCGGTGGTATCAGAGGAAGATGATGAAGTGATCGATCTTCAGAACAAATCCGGAAAATATGTGGTGGCCATAGATCCATTGGACGGTTCCTCCAATATCGATGTCAATATTTCCATAGGTACCATTTTCTCCATTTACAGGAGGGTAACGCCCATAGGTAGCCCGATACAGCCGGAAGACATCATGCAGCCGGGCAATCAACAGGTAGCTGCCGGTTATGTGCTCTATGGTTCTTCCACCATGTTGGTCTATACTACAGGGCATGGTGTCAATGGTTTTACCTATGAACCTTCCCTAGGAGAATTTTTCCTTTCTCATCCTGATATGTATGCGCCGGAAAACGGGAAAATTTACAGCATCAATGAAGGTACTTACCGTCATTTTGAGCCGGGATTGAAAGCGTACATTGAATCATGTAAAAACAAGGAATTCAGCGCAAGATACATTGGAAGTTTGGTGGCGGATTTTCATAGAAACCTGCTAAAAGGGGGAGTCTATATTTATCCAGCGACGGACAAGGTTCCAAAAGGCAAACTCAGGTTGTTATATGAAGCCAATGCCCTGGCATTTATTGCCGAGCAGGCAGGGGCCAAAGCCACTGATGGCACCCAAAGGATTTTGGATATCATTCCAAGTTCTCTGCATCAAAGGACGCCGCTGTATATTGGTTCGGTGAAAATGGTGGATGAAGTGGAAAGTCTGCTCAGAAAGCACAGAGAGCCTGTGATGGAAAATACAAAGTAAATTGTAGATTGATTGATAGACTCCGCGGCAGGATCATCTGATTCTTCCGCGGTTTTTTTTTGCTCATTAGAGACGGGGATTTTAAATCTGACTATTCGGATGTTATACGTGTCAACTATTGGGCTGGGCGGAGACGGACCCGGCTACTGTGTCTTGGGAGTATATTTGGGGGAGGAGGTCTTAGCCCAAGCCTGAAGATTTTTTAAAAAAGTAACAGAAAATATTAAAAATTAACTCATTCAGGATGAATTGTATTTTATGTCTTGATAGGAATTATGGTTAAGTTAGATGGATTAATTCTCCTACATGTAAATTCTGGATAGTCAGAATTTCAATCGTAACTACCAGCTTGAAAAGGAGAATGGCTGCTTCTGTATACCTTACTGGCTGTATTTCTGCCGGATTTCAATCTTTTGAATCTGTCTTTTGACCAAGGCCCGGGCAAGGTCAGCAGCTATGTGCTCAGGATCAGATTCATGCAGGATTTTTTTCAGCTTGGATTCGCCCAGATCAATCCTGTAGCAGATATTCAAAAGTCTCTCAAACTCCCTGTCCAGCATTCTTGAAATCACAGGAGTCAGTGCGTGCACCAGGTTTTCTTCTGTCAATGCTTCTTTTACTTCGGGTAAAGAGAAGTCTTCTTTTAAAAAAATGGCGGTTTGATGAAGGATTTCAGTCATGTGTACGGGCTAAGATAAAAAAGGGGCTGTCCGAAAAGGGCAGCCTTTTTTATGCTGCAATTTTTTGATTTTGAAAATCTAAAGTCATGATTGGGGATTTTTGATTAGATTTTTTCCTTGACACGTATAATACTGGTCGA
>NZ_JBHLWI010000029.1:0-109107 GCF_042432905.1 Fontibacter flavus
TAGTCGACCAGTATTATACGTGTCAAGGAAAAAATCTAATCAAAAATCCCCAATCATGACTTTAGATTTTCAAAATCAAAAAATTGCAGCATAAAAAAGGCTGCCCTTTTCGGACAGCCCCTAAAATCTTTTATGAACATTAATTTTTTTCAAAATAGTCTATTACAGCTGCCTGTTTTTAAAAGCCTCCCATTTCTTCTTCCAGTCTTCAGAAGACAGGTCATTATCGTAGATGTAAGCAGCAATTAATTTTATATCCGCCTCATCTACATAAATCCCAGGCATCAGGCCGAAATTTTTGATCGCTCCTTTCATCTTTGCTTTTTCTTCATTAGGCTTTTCGACAAAGCTGATTATGCTATTGGTAAAATCCTCTTTAGTAACTCCCTCCTTGTAATAATGGCGACGGACCATAAACATAGGAGGGCCTAACCTGCTTGCAGGTCCACCGGTCATGTCTGGATTATGACAACTGAAACACTGCTGTGCCATCATTTTTAGGGCTTTGAAATCATGTTGCTGAACATCCTGAAAGGCGATTGTTGGCACATTTTCAGGTACAATAGGAGAAGCATCTTTTGTCTGAAAGGCCAACAGGAACAATAATCCAATAGTAATTACAGCTAATCTTCCTGATGCCGGAAATATGGAATGGAGGTTCATAATTTTTATTTGACAAGTGATAGGGCTATTTGATTAATTTTAAACCTTCCATGGCAGATTCATCGCCCGGATTGTTCATGAGGACTTTTTGGAACAATACTTTAGCCTCTCTTGTCTTCTGAAGGTTCAGTTTGTTCCAGGCCAATAAGAGTAGTCCGTCATAGTCAAAGGGGTACAGATTGACCACTTTTTCAATGTAAGGATCGGCTTTATCATAATTGCCCCGATTGTAATAAATCAGTCCCACTCTATAATTGACCAACGAGTTTTGCGGATCGGTCTGCAGGATTTTATGGTAAATTTCAAGGATCTTGTCCCAGTCTCCCTGCATAGAAAGGGGTAAGACAAGACCCAGCTTAGGCTCGATGGCATAAGGTTTGAGATTCACGGCTTTCTTATAGTAGTCAATGGATTCCTTTAACTGTCCTCCCTGATAGCTGAGCCAACCTAGTCGAAGATTAATTTCGTAACCATCAGCCTGGTAAACAGCCTTTAGCCTATCTGCTGCAGTTTTGAAATTGCCAGTTTTTTCCAGGTCATAACTCTGCTTGAATGCATTGATGATATTGTCCTGGGCCATTGATTGACCCGCAAGCAGTATGGCAAAGACCATTAGTACATATTTCAGTGGCTTAAAGAGTATCTTATTAAGCCTTGCTGAGTAAACTGAATTTTGGATTAAAATTTCCATGATGAGATCGCGGTTATGGAATGGATTTGATATTTCTTTTGATTAAAGTCTTCTCCAGTAAAAGGTACTTGAATAAACTGACTTTGATTATTCATATAAGTATAATCCAAGGTCAATGACCATTTAGGTGCGGGAAGGAATATCAATCTTCCCCCCAACCTTTGCTTGACAATGTCCATGCGGTTAAAGATGACAAGGCCATCTTTTAGAAAGAAATTGTCCATTTCTCCAAAGGTGCCATAAGCTTCAGCCCAAAGCCAATTACTTACTTTTACCCCAATTTGCTGATCTACAAGGGTTCTGTTAATGACATTTCCATCCCTAAAGTCTTGATTTTGGTGGGAGGCAGTGGTGATGGTATATAGATTGAGATTTCCTAAGGGATACAGGGTCAGCCTCAGATCTGTCTGGTTCTGTATGAAATCAGCGACAGTTCCCCGATAATAGGCAGCACCCACAGTGATGAAGTCAAACCTTTTGTATAGTGAAGCAAAAGCAACCAGATCATTATTGATGACCCGCGAAGGTATAGATCGGATGGTCGGCCTTCCAGGTGATCCACTGACTACTTGCGTAATTGTCTCAAAACTGGAATTGATGAAGTGAATCCCCCCAGATAGGGTCAGACCTTTTGCAACAAGTAAATTGGCTGCTGCATAATATTGGTGCAGGTTAGAAGGGAAATCATTTTCTGTAATTGCTTCACTAGAGGCTTGAATATACCTGAGATGGCTGACCTGTAGGTTGGAATAGCCATGGTAAAAGGACAACCTTGGTGAAAGATGATGTTGCAGCCCAAGGAAAAAATAGTGGTGCTGTCGGGGAATGAATTGGGTGCCATCTCTGTCTAAAGGGACATCTGAAGTGAAATTGTCCAAGATACTGGGGTCAGCAATGCCTGTGTAATTATAGGCAAGATCAATTCCTTCTACAAAACTCCACTGATCAGTTGCTGTTTTTCTTTGAAGGGATGGCGGAAATCTGGAGGCCAGTACCTTGGCATCTGCCTGCCTCCCGGAAAATAAATAGGCAAAGTAAAGATACTCTTTGACATAGTCTTCAGCATCGTTCATCTGATGTGCATTATCAAAATGTCGCACAGCCAAATGGTAATTTTGTTTTTCATAATAGGCAATTCCCAATCTGACCCTTAGGTAATAATAATCCATGCCCTGATCCAATGCTTTATTGGCTTCGGTAATCAGCCCGTCCCAGTTTTTTTGCTGGTAAAGTTCATAGGTAAGTCTATCCACTTCGGGTAAGCTTTTGGGACTTTGGGCATAAACGATATTTGGCCAGGTGAGCATCAACACGATGCCCATGGCTAAGATGCTTCTATCCATGATAATTCATTTTTTGAATGTTTGGATTGAAAATGAAATCTTTTGATTCCAGTATTATCAATGAAGAATTCAAAGGAAGCGGTATCCAAGGTCCTGCCAAAGGCAGTTTTTCGGACTTCTCCTTTTAATTCAAGGGGCTTGAGCGAAAGTCCCTTCCCTTTTTCGGGATAGCGTAAGCGGTATTCCCCTTTGAGGTATAGATAGAATGGGGCAGCAAAATCCTGAAGGAATATTTTCTTAGGATGGAATACCATATGCAAAGGATAGCTGTCGCTTATTTCAAGTCCATTGGTAAAGCCAAAGCTTATTTTGAATGCCGCCAAATAGAATTGGTACAGCATGGACCTTCTATCGCCTTCAAAATGGGTGAAATGTAACATAGCCTCATCCAGTTTGAAATAGGCTTTTGCTCTGGAGTTTTCACATTCCAGATATCTGTTGAGCAAATAATCTCTTTTTACCTGCCAAGTGATTTCTTCGTTGTTAGTGGTTTTGAATTTAAGCTGGTCACCGATGACAAAGGAAAATGCTTTTTTCAGGCTGCTATGTGGAGAGAGAGAGGAAACCAAAGCACCCATAGGTGGATTGGCCACAGATTTTAATGATTCCATACCTTGATATCTCATCCAAACATCAGAAATCGGATAATCTATTGTTTTAGATCCCAAGTAAGGAGTTGCCTGCAATTGAAAATGCAGGTGAGGGTAGGGGGAGTTACCGGAATTGCCCAGTCGGGCTATAATATCCCCTTTTGTCACTTTTTCTCCTTTTTTTGGAAGAATGCTTTCCTTTTTGAGGTGGCTTAATTTGCTGTAAAGAAATTCTGCATGCTTGATGATGATCGTGTTTCCCCAATTCTTTTCCAGATTTCTGGTTCCGATAGGGTTATCATCGATATCATTGACGACCTCTTCTACGATTCCGTCCGAAGGGGCGAGGATATTTTTGTCATAACAGTAATAGTCTGAAGCATAGTCTCCTTCATTTTTATAGGTTTTGCCCTCTTCATCTTTTATTTCAAAATCCCAGGCATGTTTCCAGTCATCCTTATGGGTGTAGGGCCCATTATGTCCTTGCGTCACTGTCCATTCACCAAAGAAGGGAAGATAGATAGGGATAGGACTGTCCTTGCCAAAACGCTCCATGAAATTGCTGAATTGGTACAGGTTTTTTTCCGGTGAGTTTTGCTGCCAGAAAATGGTGCTCAATCCAATCCTGTTGTCCATTCTGAACTTCAAGCCATACAGGATGGTCAGCACCGCAAGGTTGAAGGGAAAGGAGTGCACAGGCAGATAGAAAATGTTCAATATTTCCTGCAGAGAGATGCTTAAAACGGTCAGCATGGGGATGATGACCAATAAACTCAAATAGGAACTTTTGTTGGGGATGATAAAGAAACCTCCCAAAGCTATCGCAGTAAGGATGAAGTTGAAGCCGATATAACTGTATGAGATTTCCGTAAAAGGAACACCCAGTAGGATGTAGAAAAGATAGGCAATGTAAAAGCCTATCAACGAAAGAGTAAATCCAATCCTGGAATAGATCAGGAGTCCTATGGCAGCAAATACCCCGGCAAACACATTTTGCTGGAAGAAAATGGCTCCAAGGGATAAAAAATAGGTTTTCAGAGAAGAAGGAAATGGGAATTGGTTCCACCATTCATACATTTGGACCAATTTGGTTCCACCTAAAAGGTACAGCTCATTGAGTACATAAATGCCCCTTTCGCTCAGACCGAGGGCCTCAAATTGACGGGAAGCCAGCCTTAGCAGCCAAAAGACCGAGATAAATGGCAAGCTCAGGAAAGGTAGGCCATATTTTCCCAGAATTCCTTCAAAGGCAAGGGAAACAAATAGGGTCAGAACCCCTGAAATGATGATCAAAAAAAGTAATAAGGGCCCAGGCTGAAAGTAAATGGCCAAACCTACCCCCACAAGCAGCGAATTGAATCCATAGAATCCCTGACGGATATTGAATTCATTGAGCCCAATGAAATATCCTGTCAGGAGTGCCGTGGATACAGATATCAATCCATAAAGTCCCACATAGAAATCCACAAAAGTCAATAGGAGAAGGATAATTCCAAACCATTTGTTGTTGGAAAAGAAAACCTGCGCGTAACTATTTAACAGGGCCTGTGGATACCATTCGAACTTTTTCATGGATCTGGGCAGTCTTATTATAGATTGAAACTTTGGAGGTACTCAGGTATTATTTCCTGGGCATTGATGGTTTCCAAGGTTTCCTGTTTTCTGATCAGATGGGACTTTCCTTCCTTGTCCAGGAGAATGATGTTTGGACGCATATTGATGAATTGAAGCCATTGGGTATTGTTGTAAGCTCCAACACGTCTAACGACGTAATGATCTCCTTTTTTCAAAAGGGGAAACATCACATTGCCCCGGATGACATCAATATTCATACACAACGGACCATAGATGGTTGTGTCCTCTGTCTGTTCGGATATAGGTTCAATGGGACGGATGTCATGCTCATACCAAAATGCCGTAAAGAGCAGATTGACCCCCGCATCTATGATGGTGGCCCTTCTGCCGTCAGACAAGCGCTTATTGGCAAGCACTGTTCCGGCCAGATAACCGGCTTCATCAATCAAGGCCCTGCCGGTCTCCAATATCAGCATGGGGAGATGTTCCGGTTTGATTTCAGAACTCATCAGCGCTGAGGTGATAGCCTCTGCAAAATCATCAAATGAAGGAGCGGTATCAGAACCAGGATAATAGGCACCTCGGAGCGTGTTTTTAGATGCAAAGCCCCCACCTAAATCTATGTATTGCAGTGCATGGCCATGTTTTTTCTCTAGACTGACTGCCAACTGCGCCAATTTGGAGGCAGCAATCCGATAGGCCTCTGTGGTCATCATATAAGTGCCGATGTGGGTATGCAAACCGATCAGGTCCAGATTTTTTGCTGCCATGATGCGGTTCAGGGCATCCCAGGCTTCTCCGTTTTCAAAGTTGAAGCCAAACCTGTCCCATTTGGGATATACCCCCACATCCATATTCACACGGATAGCAACTTTGGGTCTTTCTTTAAGCTCTTTGGAAAGATGGATGATGTCATAGAGTTCATCGAAATGGTCTATATGTATCAAAGAACTGTTTTGAATAGCTTTTCGCAAATCCTCAATACTTTTGTCGGGTCCATTGAATATGATCATTTCACCAGGGACTCCATTGGCCAGGGCTTTGTCATATTCAAAACCTGAGACTACCTCTGCCCATGCGCCTTCCTGATGGAAGATGTTGCATATAGCATTGAGGTAATTGGTTTTATAGGACCATGCAAACTGTACGTTCGGATACCGGGAACTGAAGGCTCTGTAGGCTTCTTTGTACGTTCGGCGGATGGTAGCTTCAGATAAAATGAATAGGGGAGAACCAAATTCATTGATCAGCGATTTAATAGAAACACCATCTATATGGGATATGGGATCCAGTTTTCTCGCCATGCCGTATTTGCTTGGCAGACCGGCATTGAGTCTTTGGATGATGGGTCTTTCAAAAGTTAACTTTTCCATGGCTTTAGGGATTTTTTATAGTTCGCCTTTGGTGGCCAGTTGTTCAAATTCATGTAAGTCAGTAATCATATCATAAGAGTATCGGATAAACATTTTTCCGACCTCATAACCTTTAAAAGGTTCTACTTCTTCACCCATGGCCAATCTGACCAGTGCTTCAGGAAGATTCTGTCCAGCTGCTACGGCCAAGTATACCCATGCAGGCAACCGGGGATTGATTTCGATCAAGTAAAGTTCATTTTTGGCTGTCCGGATTAATTCCAGTTCCATGCCTCCTCTCCATTGGGTCTGGGAAATGATTTTGTCGGTCAGCTTCATCATCGAGGGATCTTCCAAGGTGATGCCTCCCCAGGCCTTTCCTTTGTCTGTAATGTAGGTTTTGCGCATGGGAACAGCGCCGATTGTATTGCCTTTACCATCTCCTAGTGCGATGACATTGACCTCTGTGCCTTTTACAAATTCCTGAATCACTATGGGTAGTCCCCACTTTGCAGCGATTTTATTGAAGTACAGGGAAACCTGGTCCAGATCATAGGCGATGTAGGCATCGTAAAATTTACCTTTGACGACAACAGGAAATTCAAACTTGTCTTTATGCAGTACAAAATCCTGGACACTGGTGATGGCTTCGCTATAGGGAACATTGACCCCGTACTTTTTACCATATTCAGGAAGGTTGGACTTATGCCTTTCTTCAAATTGCTTGATTGTGGGCAGAAAGGTATTGATGCCCATTTCCTGAAGGACTTTTTCAGATTTCATAAAAGTGAAAAGCTCCGAGTCAAAATTGGGAATCAGGACATCAATCTGTTCTTTTTCATGGATATACCTTAGACGCTCAAGTAGCGGCTCGACCCCATCAGAAGGGTAAGGTACTTTGTAGGTTTTGTCTACCAATTCATGCATATAAGCTCCTGGTTCAAGATTTTCATAAGCCAGGCCTATGATCCTTGCATCCAGGATTTTAGAGTCCCGGATTCCACGGATCACGGGAATTCCAGGGCCTGGGCTGTCAATATTGTTCAGTCCGGATAGGGCAATTGTGAGCTTAGCCATTGTTTTCAGATTCGGTTAGATTGAACTGCTTTAGGGTCGCAATAAAATCGTAGAAATACCTGTCAAACGTTTCCTGATCGACCTCGTACTTTTCCAATATGGCCTGTGAGACTTCTTGATGGGTATGGTCATTTTTGATGAGCTGAATGATTTCCAGACCTATGGGATTTAAAGAGAAGGATTCTCCCGACATGGGGTCAAAGACAAACCCCGAATCACTGATGGCGATATTTTTTTTGATTTTCAACATGGCTATAGGAGTTGTAATTGTTGCGTTTATTTTAAGAAAGTTACAACTTCTATTTAAGCCTTTTTATGACTTTTGTCACTTGATTGAGTGAATCTATCGGGTTCAAAGTTTTTGGTGTCAAGGTTGAAAAATTGGTGTCAAGGTTGAAAAATCATTAGTAAGTCATTTTTCGGTACTTGATAGAACCTTAAAGACCTTTGGGGCTTTGAGAACCCCAAAGGTTTTCAATTATTTCACAGAATGAAGGCAAAGAGATTCGCAATGACTGCAATGCGGCTTTTTAATTTTAATTAATGAATTTTCCGCGACCCTTGCTTTACCGCTGCGACCACCGCGAGTATCTAAGATTTCCAATATCTATGACCTTCGGGGTTCTTGAAAACCCCAAAGGTCAAAATTCTTTAAACAGTCACTTCTTCGGCTTTTTTCGTTTTTCTACTCAATTTTCCCCGCAGTTTTTCCATGGCTTCATATACTACGGGTACCAAATAGACGGTGAGTATCAAGGAGGAAACAAGCCCGCCAATGATCACCCAAGCCAGTCCGTTTTTCCATTCGGATGCAGTTCCTGCTGCTAAGGCGATGGGCAACATGCCAAAAACCATGGAAAGGGTCGTCATCAGGATAGGTCGCATTCTTCCTTTGCCTGCTTCCATCAAAGCATCTCTGACACTTAGCCCTTTTTCCCGCAATTGGTTGGTGAAATCCACAATCAAAATCGCATTTTTGGTCACCAAACCCATCAGCATGATCAGTCCAAGTAGCGCAAACAAACTGAGGTTGTTCATAGAAAGATTGAGTGCCAAGAATGCGCCGATAACTGCCACCGGAATGGAGAATAAGACTACAAATGGATAAACAAAACTGTCGTACAAGGCCACCATGATCAGGTAAATTAGCAGGAAGGAAATCAGCAGAACAGAACCCAAAGCGCCGAAACTGTCATTTTGCCTTTTGATATCGGAACCCCACACATAGCTGATGTCTTCAGGAAGCGGGTTTTCTTTGAAGTAAGCCACCACTTCATCGGCTACTGTTCCCGAAGGCCTTCCCAAGGCGTCTGCCGTAATGGTCACCGCAGGTTGTCTATCCTTCCTTTCCAACAGCGAAGGAGACTTATCCTGCACAATATCAGCTACCTGTGCTAAGGAAATCGGCATACCCATTGGATTGACCAAAAGGAGCCTTTGAATATCATCAAAATTTTGGCGATTGAAATTGTCCAATTGCACACGGATAGGATACTCGGTGCCTGCTTGGCTTAAAATTGCATCATCATTCCCGCTTAAGGCATGGCGAAGGTTTAATCCCACGTAAGCATTGCTCAGCCCAAGACGTTGTAACCTGTCCTGATCTGGAATAACCTGAAACTCCTGACCACCTTCTTCCACAGATAATTTGACAAAGTCAGCTCCCGGAATATTTTCGATAACGTTTTTTAAATTTTTGGCTTCTGCCATCACCCTTTCCTGATCTGGACCGCTCAAGGTCAGTTCGATGGGTGCAGACCGAGGAACCAAGCCTAAGGCAGACATGGAATAGCTGGCACTAGGAAACTCTTTTTTGAGTTCTTCCCGTACATTTTTCATGAAAGTTTCTGTAGGGATATTGTCTCTTTCTTTGGCATCTTTCAACTGTACAGTCAGTTCGGACTTATATGCTGACCCCACTCCCAAACTCCCGATCCCTGTACTTGGACCACCTATGTTACTGAAGACAGTGGCTACCTCAGGCTGTTGAAGCAGAAATTGCTCCACTTCCAAAGTCCTGATATTGTTTTCCTTGATGCTGGTGGATTTGTCATATTCCAGATACATCCTGAATTTCCCCTGATCACCTGTGGCTATCAGTTCTTTTCCGATAATTCCCTGTTTCATAATCAATCCGGTCATGGCAAAAAGGCCAAGAATGATTCCTGCAAAAGCCAGTTTATGATCCAATACCCAGGCCAGTTGCCTTCCATACCAAGCAATGAAACGGTCCAATTGCCCTTCAAACCAGATCAAAAAACGGTTAAAGGCATTTGTCGGCCTAAGGTCTTCTGACTTACCAATCCGAGAAGCCATCCATGGCGTCAGTGTAAATCCCACCAACAAACTTGTCATGGTGGAGGTAATCACGACTACCGAGAATTGCTTCAACATGTCGGCAACGAAAACCTGTAGGAAGAGTATAGGCAAAAAGACCACCACATCGACCAAGGTGATGGAAAGTGCCGAAAAGCCAATCTCCATTCTTCCTTCCATGGATGCAGCCCGCTTTTCTTTACCCATGTCCAAGTGTCTTTGGATATTTTCCAGTACCACGGTAGCATCATCCACGAGAATACCGATGATCAATGACATGGCCAGAAGGGTCATTAAATTGAGGGTGTAGCCCAAAATCCACATCACTGCGAATGCTGTAACCAATGAAGTGGGAATGGCCACCAAGACAATCAGGGAGTTTCTGAAACTTCTCAAGAATAAGAGCATCACCAAAGACACGAGAATTACTGCCAATATCAGGTCAAAAACCACCGAGTTGACTGCCGCAATGGTATTGTCAGTGCTGTCATCGGCAAGGATAAAACTCACCCCATCAGCGGCATGTAGTTTTTCGATTTGGGCCAACTTTTCCCGTACAGCTCGGGAAACATCTACCGCATTGGCATCCCCCTGCTTTTTGAGCATCAGACCGATGCCTTCCTGACCATTGTATCTACTCACAGAAGTAATCTCTTTTATACCGTCTTTGACAATTGCCAGATCCCGTACATACACAGGACTTCCGGGCACAGGCATCGCAACCTGTACTTGTTGGATATCTTCCAGGGTTCGGAATTTTCCTGTCAGCCTCACGGCACTCTGTTCCTTGTCTGTTTGGACTAGGCCTGCAGGAATGTCCAAACCGGAGCGGTTGATGGCATCTACTACTTGGCTAAGGGACACCTTGTACTGACGGAGTTTTTCTTGGTTTATTTTGACCTGTACTTCGCGCTGTTCTCCCCCCAAAACGGTAATCTCAGCTACCCCTTTGATCTGTTGGATTTGAGGAAGGTATTCGTCTATCAGATTTTGGTAAAATGCTGTGCTGCTCAGGTTACTCGTAGCAGTGATAGACATGATGGGCAGATCATTGGGGGAGACTTTGCTCATTACCGGTGACAAAACCTGTTCGGGTAAGTCTTTCCGGATATTGTCAATGTACCGCTGTGCATCTAACATGGCCTGATCCAGGTCAGTACCATATTTCATGTTGGCAATAACTACTGAGGCATTTGGAAGGGATTTGGTTACCAAATAATCTACTCCTTCCAAATTGGAGAGTGCATCTTCGATTTTTTGGGAAACAGAACTTTCAACTTCTTCAGGTTCTGCACCAGGATAAACCGTCTTGATAACCACTACGGGCTGATTAAAATCCGGCATCAATTCGTAGGACAAGTTGGTAAATCCGATATAGCCAAGCAAGATAAATATACTGAAGAGTACAATGATCAGTGAAGGCCTATTGATGGAAATGGAGGTAATGTTCATGGCTTTCGGATTAAAGGTTCGTGATGACAGCAGCGCCTTCAAATACATTGATCAGTCCTCCAATAATGACGACATCATTTTCTTGGAGACCTGCACGGACAAGTACCTGATCCTGTATTCTTTTTTCAATTTGAATCCCTTGGAGGCGGGCTTTACCATCTTTGATCACGTATACCTGTGGCTCCAGGTCAGAGCCAACTATAGCTGCTGAAGGGATCACTATTCCTGTAATGTCCTTGTCGGTTGTTAAAGTCAAGTGGCCGAACATGCCTGCTTTAATTTCCTGTTTGGATTGGTTAGAGACGATGATTTCAATAGGGAAACTATTGGCAGGATTGCCACGGCTCCCTATCAGGTTGACCTTTCCTGTAGTTTCTGTAGGAAGTGAAGGGATGCTTACTGTATAGCTCTTACCCAATTCAAATAATTTGAGGTCTTTTTCCGGTACCTGAATGCCCAATTTGACCTGAGAAATGTCAGTAAGCTGCAATAGTGGCTTGCCCGGTGCGGCAAAATCCCCTTCCTCTGTAAGTTTAGCCGTCACCACACCATCAAAGGGTGCACGGATTTGACTTTTGCTGATTTGTTCTTTCAGGGTACTGACCTGAACATTGGCTGTTTCCAGTGCCAATCCGGTTTTTTCCAATTGAATTCCCTGAATGGCATCATTTTCCACCAAAATGCGGTAGCGTTTGAGATCCGCTTCGAGTCCTTTTACCTGAATTTCAGCGGCCTTGAGTTGCAGCTGAAGCAGGGCGTCATCTAGTTGGATAAGCACTTGGCCTTTTCTCACAGTAGAACCTGATTCGACCAAGATACGGTTGACTTTGCCCTGTACTTCTGCACTGAGTTTACTTTCTCTATTCGGTTCAAAGGTTCCCGTGAAGCTATATTCGGGATTGATGTTGGTTTGAGTAACCTGTAGAGCAGTAACTTGCACAGGCTTTTCCTTATCATAGAGGTAGACACGCTCTTCTGCAATTTGCTTGTTGGTAAGCAGTTTGGCGACCATCAGGGCCACAAGCGCCAAAGGGATCAGGATATATAGGATCTTTTTCATATGTTTCAATTCAATAAGTTTCCACTGGTTTTTTTGATGTCAAGATTTGCTTTTAGATATTCCACCATCGCATTGAGATAGAGTTGCTGGGCATCTCTCAGGGCATTATCAGCCAACAAGACTTCAGTCAGACTGGCCAATCCTTCCTGCTGTTGGAGGATGGTTCTTTGGTAGACGGATTCTGCCAATTGGATCTGTTGCTGACTGGTTTGGAGTTGGCTTTTGGCTACATGACTCTGCCGTAAAACATTTTGGTGCAACATGTCAGTTTGTTCGACAATTAGATCCTGCTGTAGTTGATTGTTTTCCAGTTCCATTTTTTTCTGACTGATTTTCTTATGAGTAACCGAGCCGTTGAAAAGTGGCATGTTCAGTTGGACGCCCAAAAAACTTACCGGATAGAAATTCAGGAAGGATTCAGGGTCACCTGTAAAACCAAATCCTGTCCTGCCATAATTTCCATAAATGGCAAGGCTTGGGATTCTGCTGTTCTTAAGGGTTGTCAATTCCTGCTGCTTGAGTTGCAGTTGCTTCTCTTGTATCAATTCATCCAGGGTTTTTTGCTTTGACCAATCTTCAGATTCATTGAATCCAATGGATATTGGAATATCCATGACGGCACTTAAAGGTAATCCTATGACAAATTTGAGGGCTTTCAGGACTGTCTCGTATTGACTTTCGACCTGTAATTCGGCACTTTCAAGCTGTTGGGTTTGTAGAAGTACCTTGTCCCAGTCTGTTCGCTGCGCAATAGTCTGTTCATACAGCAGGCGGGTATTTTTTTCAAGTTTCCTGCTGTTATCGAGGTTTTGCTGGATAAATGCGAGTTTATTTTTTAAAATCTGGGCGTTGTAATACAGGTTGGAAACTTCCAGGTAAACTTGTTCTTTGGTTTTTCCTTCCTGTAAAAAGGTGAGTTCCTGATAAGTTTGGGAAGCTTTAATCCCGCCCATTACTTGAGCATCATAGAGCGGCATTTTGAAGGTCAGATTGGCACTGATGTTATGCGGTACACCAAATTGGATTTCCCTGAACACACCTTCAGGGCCTCCAAATGCGGATTGTGGCATCAGCTGATAGGGGAGTTCAGTAAAATATCGATAATCACCTTGTATAAAAAGTTTCGGAAGGAGTTGTGCTTTGGCTTCTTTGTTTTTGAGTAAGGCAATTTCACCTTGGTTTTTGGCCATTTGTACATTTTTGTTTTGCACCATTGCCGTATCAAGGCATTCCTGCAAGGTCCATGTTTTCACCTGTGCCTGAGCTTGGATACTGAAGAGTGTCAGGATAGCCAAGGCTAATTTTAGTATGTGAGTATTTACTAACATTTTGAAGTAAATTTTTTTAAGGTTTCATAAGAGTGATCAACGCTTCGAGCATGTTTTTGCCCTGTCGGATAATATCGAACTGGAAATCGGCAATGCGCCATTTGAACATTTGCAGGCGGAAGGAACCCATGATGATATGTACGAGTTCTTCTGTGGTAATTGCTTGCGTAAATGTACCGGATTGTTGTCCCTGCATGATTAGGGGCATCAAATATTTCATTTTGACCTGCATCAGTTGCATAATAGCCTGATTGATTTTTTCACTTTCTTCCAATAAGCCATCAGAAAACACTGCCACTACAAAGTGTGGATTCGCTTTGAAAAATTGAAATTGACTTTGAAAGATCGCCTGAAATTTAATTTCAGGAGCAGTTTCTGGGAGGCATATCTGTGCCAGCCTTTCGTCCATATCAGCCCGCAGGTATTGGAGCAGGGCAAGAATGATGTCTTCCTTACTGGCAAAATGCCGATAAAGGGCGGCTTCTGAAAAACCAATTTCTTTAGCGAGGTTTTTGGTTGTCAGACCGCTTAAACCTGATGTTGTCAGGATTTTACCTGCTGTTTTGATTATTTCAAGTTGTCTGTCAGAGATTTCCATAAGTGTAAGTTAGTATTCACTAACAAATGTAAATGATTTATTTTGATTTAGAAATCGAAAGTTTGATTTTTTTTTGAGGACGTTTATGAAGCCGAGAAGTGAGGGGCGGAAAACACATACACTTTTTACTTGTTAAATCAGTACTTTTACTAAAAGGAAATACATGAATTACCTTATTGAAGATGAAGCGTTAGAGCTCAAGTATGTCCCGGGAAAAGGAGCATGGACATATCATATCATCATTCCTAATTCTAAAGACATCAAAGGAAAATGGGGCGATATCAAAGTGTCGGGAAGTATTGATGGCTATCCGATTACCCATATGAATTTGGCTCCAATGGGTGATCAGGATAAGCGCTTATCAATCAATGGTACAATCCGCAATGCTATTCAAAAATCCGGAGGGGATATAGTCACGGTCACACTTTACCTAGAATTAGGAAATCAACAACTTAATGAAAAGGAGATCAAAGATACTTTTAGTGAATCAGGAGTCTTGGCGAAATTTGAAAAGCTTCCAAAAGAAAAGCAGCAGGAAATGTTAGAGAAAATTTTAAAGTCCACTTCTGAAGAAAAACAAGTACAATTGATGGTGGACTATATTGACTTTCTGAATAACTCAGATTTTTTTGATAAATAACCTTTGAATTGAAAGGGAGGATCAAATCATCTCCTCCCATTCATGCAGATAAGCTTCAAGTTCTTCTATTCTTTGGATTTGCTTTTTGACTTTTAATCTAGCAAACCATGCCATCACTCCAAAATAAACAGTCGTCAGTACGTAGGAAAGTGCCCAATATTCCCAAGAAGCACCTTGGAAAAGCCCAAAATAATAAATATAAAAAGCCATAAGTAGGACTGTAAAATAGATGGGCATTCCTTTAGTAAGTATCCATTTGTTCATCTGCAGTTTCTGCTTTCTTTTCTTGATTTGCATTTTTGGGTTTTCATCTAGATTTCCCCAATCTGGCTGATAGCTATACCATTGGATTCCTAAAAACACCAACAATAAAACCGCCATGATACCCATTCCAAAATAGAAGCTGCTAGGTTGTCCAATAAAAGAAGTCCAGACCCAATAAATGACCCCAAAAACCACAGCAAAGGAAGCAGTCATTCCCAGATTGGTCCAAAGTTGCTTTTTTCTCCATGCTTCTGCTTGACCGATGGCTTTTTCTTTAAGCAATTCAATTTCTTTATGGCTGTCCTTGGCAAGTTTCTGCTTATGCCAGGAATTTTTCAATGCATCAAATTCATCCATGATTGTTCTTCATTAATTCCAATAATTTCTTTTTTGCCCTGTTGATTTTTACACCTACGTGATTTACATCTGTTCCCAAGATCTCAGCAATTTCCTTGTAAGAGAGATTTTCCAGAACCAAACCCAAGAGGAGTCGTTCATTATCTGGCATCAGTTGAATACAATGCAACATTTTTTGGATCAAGGGTTCAGTCTCCTGATCTCTTTCTGCAGGAATGTCAGGAATCTCTGAACGAGTAATCAGTTGATTCTCTTTTTTGACCTTTAAGCAGTATTTGATTGCTGTATTGACCGCAATTCTATAGATATAGGTGTTCCATTTGCTTTGAGCTTCAAATCTTTCCATGCTGTGCCAGATGGCTATTAGAATCTCCTGATAGAGGTCATTTCTATGCTCAGGATCAGAAAGGTAAGCTGTACAGATCCTGTAGATGCTTCCTTTTGATCCTTCCAGAATTTCATTGAATAGTGTTTTTTTATTTTCCACTGTGAAATTTTATTTGAGCACTGAAAGCAATTGCTGATGAAACCACTCTTCCTGATCCAGCATGATGAAATGCCTGCTACCTTCTGCGATGATCAATTGTAGATTTGGAGCTTTTTGGTATTGGGCAAGGTAAGTTTCTTCAACTGCTTGTTTGGTATACGTTGGGAAATCTGGATTTTCATCATGTGCCGCAAATACTGTAATTGGTATCTTGATATCCCTGAGCTTTTCTCTGATGTCATTACCCAGCATTTCATGCGAGCTGTAAGCTTCTGTTTTGGCATCAGATTGCATAGCCCAATCTACCATTTTATCCCAATATTCTTCACGTTTGGTCATGGATTGGGCTACTTGTTTTCGATATTGCCTGACCTGAACTTCCTCCAAACCTTCAAATGTTTTCATGTATTTTTTGGCAGCTTCTTCATTAAAATCCGTTTGCATATCTGGGCTGAAAGTTTGGGCAAAAAATGGCATGGCATCTACGATGACCAATTGCTGTATGGACCTTTTATCTTCCAAAGCGATCAACATGCTTATAAAACCTCCGATACTGTGACCTACAAGTTGGACATCCTTTAATTGATTTTCTTTGATATATTTTAGGATTTCTAGCTTGAAGCTTTCCAGATAGGGGCAATCAGAAAGAGGAGCTTGGCCTGCATAGCCAGGCAAGGTGAGAATGTGACATTCATAATCATCAGCAAGTTGCTGCGCAGTGGATTGCCACACTTCGCCAGAGGAAATCAATCCAGGAATAAAAATAACCGGCTTACCCGAACCGATTTTTTCTACTGCAAAACTGTAGTCTTGTCCAAAAGCAGTAGCGTGAATACCCGTAATGATCAAAATGATCAAGGTTGCAAGCTGTGATCGAAGTTTTTTGTTGATGGTTTCCATGTTTTTTTCTTTTTATCTATTAGTACCCTACTCGAAGGTTTTCTTACAGGATTGAAGAAAAAAAATGATTCCATAAAAAAATCCCAACCTATTTGGCCGGGATTTAAGTTTAGATCTTGACGAATAATTTATCTTTCGATCTTCTGACTTTCTTGGCATTGACCATATGATCAGCACTGCCATCCCTGAAACCTAATGCCAATAGGGAAGAAGCTCCCAATCCTTTTTCGGCCAAGCCCAAAATCTGATCAACTTCAGCAGCATTGAAACCTTCCATTGGTGTACTGTCCACTTTTTCCTCAGCAGCTGCAACCAAGGCTGTTCCCAAGGCGATATAAGCCTGCTTTGAAGCCCAGTTGAAAATTTCAACCTCGGTTTGCTTGGCGAAATGATCCTTGAGAAAGTTGGCATACTGATCAAGTGCTCCTTTTTCCATGCCTCTTTCTTCATAGACCATGTCGAAGTAAGTATCAATTTGCTCAGCTGTGATATTTTTCCACGCAGCAAATACCAAAAGGTGTGAACCTTCCACTACCTGTGGCTGCTTCACAGCAGATTTGAAAAGTTTTTCTCTGATCTCTTTATCCTCAATCACCAATACGGTAAATGGCTGCAAGCCATTTGAAGTAGCAGTCAATCGTATGGATTCAAGTATATTGTCTAGTTTTCCTGCGGGAACCTTTTGTCCATTCATTCTTTTGGCAGCATAGCGCCAATTCAAACTGTTTATTGTAGTGTTCATTTGATTGTCTTGTTAACTGATGTATATACATACAATAAATGAAATCAGTTCCAATGCGATCAAATTTTTTTGAAATTCGAATCCTTTGGGATCTGGTCTGATCTTTCTAATGGATATAGTTTGTTTTTAAAACTTTAAAATAAATTCCTGCAGGTTTTCGCTTCTTTCCAATTGCAGTTTTTTCCTTAACCTATATCTTGAAATTTCCACTCCTCTGGCGCTAATGTTCATCAGATAGGCTATTTCCTTAGTAGAAAGGTTCATTCTTAAATATGCTGTCAGTTTTATTTCCTGAGGGCTAAGGTTGGGATGTGCCTTTTTAAACCTGTCCATAAAATCACCATGCACCTGGTCAAAATGGATTTCAAACTGCTCCCAATCATTATCCTCAGCAATATTTTTGTCTATGCTATGGATGACCTTTTGAAGCTCATTTTTGACTTCCTGATTTTTACTTTTTTTGATGATTTGGGCCAGATGGGACTTGGTTTGGTCTATAAAACCGTTTTTATTTAACAGGTGCATGGTAGAGGAGGCCAATTCTTTGTTTTTGCTTTGGATCTCAGCTTCCAGTTTTTCAGTTTTAAGTTTTTCTAGTTCTTTTTGTGAATTCTCCAGGTCAGAAGATTTTTTGTCTAATTCCTTTTGTTGCTTAATGGTAATTTCTTTAGTCTTTTTCTGATATTTTTTGTCTATTCTTTTAAATAAAATGGCCAGTAGAATTACAGTTCCGAATACATAAAATACCCATGCCAAACTTGACCTGTACCAGGGTGGAAGGACTGTAAAGGTAAAAGTCTTGGGATCTGAAATTTGCCCATAGATATCCTTACTTTGGACATGAAAAGTATAGCTTCCTTCCCTTAAATTAGTGTAGGCTTTGTCTCTTCTGTTGGTCCAATCTCCAAATTCATTTTCCAGACCTTCAAGCCAAAACCTAAACTGAGTGGTACTTTCATTATTTGGAATCGTATTGGTGAATTCAAATCTGATGTCTGCTTGATGATATGGTAGTATCAATCCTTGCCCCTTTGTTTCTAGACCAAATTTTTGATCGATTAGCTCGGGATTTTTTCCTAAAGCTAAAAGGGAATCAGTTGGCTTGGTTAGGTATACCGCAGTAATCAAAGCTGGGTAGGATGGAGGCATAGATTTGTTATAGTCCATCCTATACCAGATAAATCCTTCATTGGCAGCAAAGAGCACTTCATTGGATCTCAAAAGAGAAACATTTTGGAGGTCATCATTCAAAAATGGGATTATTTTATTGAAGAGCTGATGGTTTTTTACATAACTGCCATCAACCTGCTTTTCCAATACACCCACTTCATTGACTCCAATGTAAAATATATTGCCTACAGGATCCTCAACCAAGCTGGTAATTAAAAAGTCCTCTTCGAAATAAGGTGCTAATATGGGATCTTTTTCAAACCTGTCTGTCTCCGGATTATAAATGTAAATACCATATTCGGTGGTGAAAACCACCCTTCCGCCAATTTTCCAAACGGAATTCAACAAGTTGGTAGGTAAACCATCTTTATTTCCATAGAATTTGGAATTTACCTCCTTAAAATCAGGAGATAGGTTTAATTTATAAATGCCTTTATAACCGTGAGACATCCAGATATTTCCATCTTCGTCTTGCTGGATCAATCTGGAAGACTCGTCAAAGCCTTTGATTTTTCTCAAAAAGACATATCGGTTCTTGATTTTTTCAAATAATCCCAATCCCATATAAGTGCCCGCAAGGATTAAATTTGGATTTTCCTTTAAGGGCAGGAAACTCCATACACCTTTTAACTCACTGATATTTTGAGCAATATTGTTTTTGATGATAAATGCGCCTTCATTATGTGCCAATAAGATATCATTTTCAATGAGGCCTAAGTGGTAGGATTGGCCTTCTGAGTTGGCGACTTTTGTAATTTCTAAGTTGTTTTTCGAAATTTTACTTACTTGGATATTGGTACCCAGGTAAATGTCATCCTGAAACTGTCTCCCTGAATATCCCGTGCCCAATATGCCAGATTTCGGACCCAGAACCCTGAATGGCAAGTTTAATTCTAAAAGGCTGATGCCATTATTATGACCCAGCCAAAGGTTTCCTGACCTATCTTCAAAAATTGAAATGACAGTGCTGTTTTGAAGGCCTTTTTCCAGATTCATGTGTAAATCCAGGCTCCCATTTTCATTCAAAATATAAAGTCCGTCAAACTGAGTGCCGATAGCAATATTTCCATTTTTCAATCTTAGGGCTTTATTTACCTTATTTAACTTTGGAAGTCCGACAGGGGTCCAAAGTCGGTAGCTTTGAGGTGAAAGCAAGTAAACCTCTCCCTTTTCAGTAAATATCTGCAGTTCACCTGATGAACTTTCAAGAATTCCACTGATCATATTGGAGGAAAATATTTGTGAATTTGGAAGGGGAAGTGCCTCATTCTTTTCAATTCTCAACAAACCTTGTTTGGAATCCTGTATATACAATTGGTTGTTGGTCAAATGAAAGCTTTCAAAATTCCCCTCACTATCGATGATGTTTTTTAAATTCCCTTTTTCGTCAAAAATGAAGATGCTCTTGAAAGAACAGAAAATATAATTTTGGTGGATTTTGAAAACCTTCCAGACCTCCTCAACATTTTGATATTTTAAAGGTAACTGAGTTACCCATGATATGAATTCAAGGTGGCCAAACTCATTTGGACGGAAATATCCAAATTGTCCCTGGGCGGCTATGTATATTCTACCATTGTTTTCAACCAAGATATCCCGGATTTTTGTGCTGTTTGGCAAAGAATACCTTGCCCATGACGTTCCGTCATATTCTAAAAGTCCAAAATTGTTAGCCACATAAAGTAGCCCATTGGGATCTTGTCCGATTGCATAATTCTGGATTCCTCCATTATATTCTTTGCTGGAATAAAATTTCGAAAAAGGAAGCCCAATCTGCTGCGCCTGAATAGCTGAAGAGACAAGATAGATTGCTAAAAAAAGAATTGTTTTATTCATCAGGCTTTATTTTAGGTCTTATGAAAGCTCAAACTACAAAAAATAAGTATTGATGTAATTAAAATGACAAAAATAATTAGTGATTGAAAAGGTCAAAAACAGCTTTAATTGTTTCATATGGTCTATAATTAATGAATTTGATGAGTTTTTGTGAAATCCTAATACAGAGCTTGATGTATTATTGATGTAGCTTTAGTTTTTGTTTGATGTGTTTTGTTTTCGTGATTAGCTGCGTATAATAAATCCAAAATACATGAAAAAATTATTTACGCTTTTATTGATGATGTGTATACAGTTGTCACTGTTTGCACAGAGCGGTTCCATAAGGGGCCAGGTATTAGATGAAAGAGGGGATCCAATCCCTGGCGCGAGCATTCTGAAAGTAGGGACAACTACTGGTACTGTTTCGGATTTGGACGGTTATTTCACTATTTCTGCCAGTCAGGGAGATCAGATAAGGGTTAGTTTTATCGGATTTCAGTCAAGGACAATAACTATTGGTCCTGAAAGTTCCTTAGTGATCAATTTGGTTACTGAAATTACATCTCTTAATGAAGTGATAGTTGTGGGCTATGGTACTGCCACTAAAAAGGAACTTACGGGAGCTGTTTCACAGGTTCAGGGAGAGGCAATTACCAAAATGAATATGCCTAGGATTGACCAGGCACTACAAGGTAAAATTTCAGGGGTTAATATTACGACCAATTCAGGTGCACCTGGAGGTACTTCGAACATCCGGATTAGGGGATTGGGTACTTTTGGAGACAATGATCCTTTGATTTTGGTAGATGGTGTAATCTATGATGCCGCGGGTCTAAATGCCCTTAACCCAAATGATATTGAGTCTATTAACGTCCTGAAAGATGGAACTGCCGGTATATATGGTGTGAGGGCAGCGAATGGGGTAATCCTTATCGAAACCAAAAAGGGTAGTTTGAACAGCAAAGCTTCTGTTGATTTTTCTGCTTATTATGGTGTGCAGGAAACTGCCAGAAAACTGAACCTGCTTAATGCCAGGGAGTATGCAATTCTTAAAAATGAAGCCTTTGCTGCCGGTGGTCAGACACCCCCTTTCAATAATGTCAATTTAGGGACCGGAACCGATTGGCAAAATGAGGTTTTTGAAACAGCACCTATTCAGGAATATAATCTGACCGTAACCGGTGGCTCAGAAAAAACTTCTTATTCTATAGGTGGTTCTTATTTCGGCCAGCAAGGTATTGTCGGTGGCCCAAAATCAAATTTTGAGCGCTATAATGCCAGAATTAATTTCACTACGGAGTTGGCTCCGAAAGTGAAGCTTACTAACATATTTCTATATACCCATGAAAATGCCAGAGGTATTGCTCAGGGAGGTATTGGATCCGTGTTGTACAATACTATTAATGCCTACCCAACCGAACCTGTTTTTGTAGGCAATAGGTATTCTTATCTGGAAAATGTGGCAGATATCATCAATCCATTGGCACAGATAGAAAACACCTTTAATGATAACTTTGTAAATAAAATTGTAGGTAAGGAAGAGATCTCCTATGATATTAATCAACACTTTAGCCTCAACGGAAGAGCAGGGTATAATTTTGCTTTGGTTGATGGGAAGTCTTTCTCACCTTTGGTATGGTATGGCCCTGGGAAATTTGCCAATACGGCCAGAAATGAAAATTTAGATCCGGTATTGGTAGATGTTGGAGGTTCTCAGATTGAAAGAGGGGCTTCTGTTTTTGAAAGTAGAAATTCTTTTTTGGATTATAACCTTGAGGCATTCTTAAACTATGATAGAACATTCAATGATATCCATAGGTTTAAAGGAACTTTCGGTGTTTCATATTTTGGCAATAGGAGTACAGGATTAAACGGTACAGCTTTCAATATTCCTAATAATGATCCAGCTTTTGCAGATATTTCTGCCAATCAGGCTCCTGGAGGATTTTTGAATAATACAGGTTCTTTTCAGTCCAGACAGAGATTGGTTTCCTCATTTATCAGGGGTGAATATGATCTGAAAGGCAGGTATCTGTTTTCTGCCATTTTGAGAAGAGACGGATCTTCTAATTTTGGGCCGAATAATCGATTTGGGTATTTTCCTGCTGTTTCGGCAGGTTGGGTGATTTCCGATGAGGATTTTTTTAGTTCAGGAGCTGTTGACTTTCTGAAACTAAGGGCAAGTTTCGGTGTTTCTGGAAACGATCAAATTGGTTTGTTCAGGTATAGGGGTTTGCTGAATGGTTTGGCCAGATATGTATTCAATGATTTTATCATCAATGGTGCTGCCATTGGAAATACCAGCAATCCTGATTTGAAGTGGGAAACTACCCTTCAGACCAATATAGGTTTGGATTTCACTTTATTCAGATCCATCGATTTTACTGCTAATTATTTCATTAAAGATACCAGAGACCTGTTGTTCCAGCCTGCGGTTTCGGCATTGCTGGGATCTTATGGACCTGGAGGAGCGCCACCTGTAATCAATGCTGGTAATGTAAGCAATAAAGGTTTAGAACTCGAAATCAGCTATGCAAGTCAAAGACCTACTGGCGTCAATTTTAGAATTGATTACAATGCCACATTTTTAAGAAATAGGGTTACCAAGGTTCCTGAAGGATTTGAGTTTATACCAGGTGCAGGATTTAGTGTAGGTGGAAATATTGCTACAAGGTTCCAGGAAGGATTTCCGATCGGATACTTCGTGGGCTACAAAACTGATGGGATTTTCCAATCTGAGGAGGAAATTGCCTCTAGCCCAGTTGTGCAGCCCGGAGCAAGGCCAGGTGATTTGAGATTTGTAGATGCCAACGGAGATGGCGTGATCAACTTCGGGGATGATTCAGACAGGACATTTATTGGTTCTCCGATTCCCGATTTTATTATGGGTCTTAATTTGGGCATGGATTATAAAGGTTTTGATATCTCTGCCAATATATACGCAGCTATTGGACAGGATATCATCAGAAATTATGAGAGACTTCAGCCTTTCGCCAATCAGTTGGCCTACAACGTCAACAGGTGGACTGGTCCGGGTACATCCAATGAAGTTCCAAGATTGACTACAGGACAGACCAGGAACACCGTATTCTCTGATTTTTATGTTGAAGACGGTTCTTTTGTAAGGTTGCGAAACGTGCAGTTGGGGTATACCTTACCTGACCAATTGACAAGTAAAGTGGGTATAAGATCCATGAGATTTTATGTGGCAGCGAATAACCTTGTGACTTTGACCAGATACATGGGTTTTGACCCAGATGTAGGGTCTGGCAACCCTTTGTTTGCAGGTGTTGACAATGGGATATTTCCACAATCAAGGGTAATCATGGGCGGCTTAAACTTTAGATTCTAATAGACATGAAAAAACTATATGTAATATTTATAACACTTAGCTTGTCATTGGTGTCTTGTGATCAATGGCTTGATATTGAACCTGAGTATACTCAGGATGCTGAAAATTTCTTCAATACGGAAGAAGATTTTCAAAGAGCTGTAATCGGTGTCTACGACCTGATGCAGACCAATTATCTGCAGGTTTGGATTGGAGAGATTGCTTCAGATAATTCAATCGCAGGTGGGGAAAGCGTGAATGACACTCAAGGACTTCATGAAATAGACAACATGACCCATGGAGGGGTAAACAATGAGTTGAGAGATGTCATGCGCTTTAATTATGCTGGTATTACCAGAGCCAATTATGTTTTTGAAAATCAAAACAGGGTTGACTTTCCTGAAAAGGAGCAATTAATGGCTGAGGTTGCTTTTATGCGCGCTTATTTCTACTTCACCCTAGTAAATTATTTTGGTGATGTTCCTTTGCTGATAGACAGAAGGGCTTCAATCAATGAAATCACTCAGATAGACCGAGCTCCAAGAGCTCAGGTTTATGCACAGATTGAGCAGGATTTGGACAGAGCAATTCAAAACTTACCATGGACAAACCCCGTAGTGGGCAGGATCACTAAAGGTGCTGCAATGGCTTTGAAAGGAAAGGTCCTTTTGTACCAAGAGAAATTTTCGGATGCAGCGCAGGTTTTGGATGAACTGATCACCAACAATCAGGCAGGCTATGCTTTGTTTCCGGACATGAATACTTTCTGGTTGGCCAGTAACCAAAATGTGAGTGAAGATGTCTTTACCATCCAACATTCAGGGCTTCAGGGCGGTGATTATGGCTGCTTAGTCTGTTTGCAGGGAAATCCAGCAGTTGGTTTCCATTCCATCAGGAATTATACAGGGCCGTTTTATGCTGATGGAAACAGCTACAACTTACCTACCCAAGATCTGTATGATTTCTTTGGTAATGACCCTAGAAGACAAGTTACTATTTTGGATATTGAAGCATTTATCTCATCACAACCTAATCCAAATGATATTACCTATGCTGTAGGTGGTGGTGGTCATACCGGTTTTTACAACAATAAGTATATCAAAAGAGCAGATGAAAGAGGTTTGCCGGATGATGATTTGACGAGTCCCTTGAATTACCGAGCTATCAGGTATGCGGATGTGTTATTGATGGCAGCGGAGGCTTTTGCCCAAACAGGTAATGAAGCACGTGCCAGGACCGAATTGAACAAGGTCCGCAGTAGGGCAGGGGTAGCCAATATCAATAGTTCAGGACAGCAATTGCTAGAGGACATCTACCGGGAAAGACGACTGGAGCTTTCAGGTGAAGGGTACAGATTCTGGGATTTGGTGAGGACCGGAAAAGCTGCTGAGGCCATTCCTGGTTTTCAGGTTGGTAAGCATGAACTGTTTCCTATTCCACAAGTAGAGATTGATTTGGCTGGTGGAAGATGGAGTCAAAACCCTGGTTATTAAAAAGACATTGAACATGAAAAATATACTAAAATTTGCAGCACTTCTTATGCCTGTGATCTTATTATGGTCCTGTATAGAAGAATATAGATTAGAAGGTGAAGCACCTACTTCAGATCAGGCTGGATTTTCCTTTCAGCCTACTTCCGAAAGTGATAATATTTTACAGTTTACGGCAGATGGGGATTTCTTCCTCATGACATGGGACTTAGGCAATGGCGCCAAGGCAGAAGGAAAAAGGGTTACTGGCTTTTATCCGCTCGAAGGCACTTATACTGTTACTTTGACTGTGTACAGCAGAGGGGGAAGCAATTCTTTCAGCAGGGAAATTGTGATCGAAAGGACAGATCCAACCTTATTGGATAGGCCGATTTTCAATATGTTGACAGGTGGAGTTGAAGCCTTGGAAGGTAAAACTTGGGTAATTGATTCCCTTAGATTGGGTCATTTTGGAGTTGGTCCTAATCCATCTCAAAACGGAGATTTCCCTGAATGGTATCAAGCCCAACCAAAAGAGAAAACAGGAAGTGGAATGTATACAGATAGGTATACCTTCAAGCTCAGAGATTTTGAATTTGATTGGGAAACCAATGGTCTGGTTTATATTAACGCCGCTCAGGGCGCTAATTTCCCAGGCGCTTTTGATCCAGGGGTTGGAGACCTGTCTGCACCGGTGACCTCTCCAGGTAACCTGACATGGAATATTGTAGAAGAACCGGGAGCATTACCAGTTTTGAGTGTTTCAACACCTTCCTTCCTTGGATATTTTGCAGGAGGAAGATCTTACCAGATTGTGAGGTTGGAAGAGAATGAAATGTTCCTGAGGTTTGTAGACCAGGCAAATGATGCATTGGCTTGGTACATTAGGTTAATTCCTGCTGGATTTGCCCCACCAGTTGATCCGCAGCCAGAACCAGAGAATCCAAACGTCAGTTTCTCTTTGAATGATTTGGTAGGGAATGGTGAAAAAACATGGAAGTTGAAACCTGCAGCTGGTGCTTTTGGAGTAGGTCCAGCACCGGGAAGTGACGCTTTCTTTCCAAATGGAAATGATATTTCCGGTGATAGACCATGTTTATTCAATGACCTCTATGCCTTTAATTCAAATGGTACTTACACCTATGATGCTCAGGGAGATATATTTGGAGAATTCTATATGGGAGTAGCCTCAGAAGGTTGTCAACCTGAATCCAATCTTGTGGGCACAGCAGGGGCTGCTTGGGCTTCAGGACAACACCAGTTTACTTTTACACCGGGTACACCAACTGAATTCCCGAAAATCACCGTTACCGGCACAGGGGCATTTATTGTGCTTCCAAAAGCCTTTAATGGAGGAGAATACCAGCAAGGACCTCCTAGAGCAAATGAATCTGTGACCTACAATGTAATCGGATATGACGCTGCAACAGGTGAGCTTGACTTATCTATTGATATTTCTGGAGACGGAAGTGTTTTCTGGAATTTTACCTTGATTCCTTCTGGAGGCAATGAGGAAGTATCAGATGGCTCTTTTAGACTACAGGACTTAACCAATAATGGTACCCAGGCTTGGAAATTGAAAGTGGGAGCTGGTGCATTTGGCGTGGGACCTGCACCTGGTAGCGATTCTTTCTTTCCAAATGGTAATGACATCTCTGGAGACCGTCCATGTCTTTTCAATGACCTATTTATTTTCAGCCAAAACGGTGACTTTGAATATGACGCGCAAGGAGATATCTTTGGAGAAAGCTATATGGGAGTTGCAACTGAAGGATGTCAGCCTGAATCCAATCTGACAGGGACTCCAGGTGCCGCATGGGCTTCAGGAAATCATCGTTTTAGTTTCCAGTCAGCCAGTGGTAATGCCAAACCTAAAATCACCGTAACGGGAACAGGTGCATTTATTGTGCTTCCAAAAGCCTTCAATGGAGGAGAGTATCAACAAGGTCCTCCTAGAGATAATGAATCCGTGACATATGAGGTTTTTGATTATGATCCGGAAACTAAAGAATTGACTTTGGTTTTGGATATCAGCAATGATGGAGGGGTTTGGTGGACATTTGTCCTGATTCCGGCCAATTGATATGATTTTGATTATGATTAAAGTTAAATATATCGCCTTAATTCTCCTTGCTGCATGGATGAGTAATTCATGCAAGCAAGAAGAAGTGGATGAAAAAGTTCAACTTCCCACAAATTTACAGGTAGAGGTTTCCCAAACAGACAGAGGTCTGGTGACGGTGTTTTTTTCGGCTCAAAATGCCAACTTCTTTCGAGTTGGTTTTGGAACGGATGGAAAGATTCCGGAATTGGTTCAAGGCAATCAGGCCAGTTACACCTATAGGCAAGCTGGCCGGTTTACCATAACCGTACAGGCCCATGTGACGGAAAATGATTTTATCAAAGAGGAAAGGGAAGTGACGATTTCAGAGGCTGTTTTCGGATTGAAAATTCCTGAGTCCGGATTTGAAAGCCCTATGGCTTACGAAGGGTATAACCTGGTTTGGAATGATGAATTTGAAGGAAATGATCTTAGTCAGGATTGGGTTCATGAACTTGGAGATGGTTGCCCAAATCTTTGCGGTTGGGGAAATAATGAGCTTCAATGGTATAGGAGGGAAAACGTCAAGGTAGAAAATGGATACCTGATAATTCAGGCGAAACAGGAAAGTGCCGGAGGTAAGAATTATACATCTTCCAGGATCAAAACGCAAGGTAGACAATCTTTTAAATTCGGAAGAGTGGATATTAGGGCAGCACTACCAAAAGGACAGGGAATTTGGCCTGCCCTTTGGATGCTTGGCGACAATATAGATCAGGTAGGATGGCCAAGGTGCGGTGAAATAGACATCATGGAAATGGTGGGCGGTAATGCCAATGGTAGAGACAATACAGTTCATGGAACAGTCCATTGGGATAATAATGGGACTTATGCCAACTTTGGAGGTTCAGTGACCTTGAATCAAGGGATTTTCAATGATAATTTCCATGTATTCTCGATTATTTGGGATGATGAAAAAATTGTATGGCTATTGGACAATACACCATACCATGAAATTGATATCAGGCCTGCCAGTCTAAATGAATTCAGAGAATCTTTCTTCTTTTTATTCAACGTGGCAGTTGGCGGAAATTGGCCAGGAAACCCTGATGGAACCACTTCTTTTCCACAACAGATGGTGGTGGATTATGTCAGGGTATTTCAGAAAAATTAGCCTATTGACCTGGATTATTTATGAAGCGTTTTAATTGAAATATGAGCTGAATGAATAAATGCAAAGAGGCCGATTGGTAACAATCGGCCTCTTTATTTTTGGTAGATTCAAACAACGTCCCCTACACCATTTCTTTGCTCAAACTTTTCATGACATCGGCGGTCAATTCAAAAGATTTGAGTCTTGCATCATGGTCATAAATATTGGTTGTGATCATTACCTCATCAATTCCAGTTATTTGGATTAGGTGCTCTAAACCTGCTTTTACAGTTGTTTTTGTGCCAACATAGGTAACTGCCATCATATTTTGAATGGCAGCGGCTTCTTGTTCTGTCCAGATTTGGCTCATGTCTTCCACGGGAGGCATCAAAGGATATGATTTCCCCCTGATAATACCCAAAGCCATCTGGTAAAAGGAAGTCGCCAGAAAATGGGCTTCTTCTTCTGTATCTGCTGCAATGACATTGACACAGGCCATGACATAAGGTTTCTTGAGTTTTTCGGAAGCTTTGAAATTGGCCTTATAATGGCGAACAGCCTGAAGAAAATAGGTGGGTGCAAAATGGCTGGCAAATACGTATGGCAGCCTTTCCTGTGCAGCCAAAACAGCGCTGCTCATGCTTGAACCCAAAAGGTAGATGGGAACACCCAGCCCTTCAGCAGGAAATGCCCTTACTGAAGCATTTGCATTATCTGATGAAAAATAGGTTTGAAGCGATTTGAGGTCAGCGGGAAAATCATTGACTGTTTCTACACGTCCTCTTCTTAGGGCTGCTGCAGTTTTTTGATCAGTTCCTGGTGCACGGCCGAGACCTAAGTCTATTCTTCCGGGATAAAGCGTTTCTAAAGTACCGATCTGTTCTGCCACCATCAGGGGACTATGGTTGGGCAGCATAATTCCTCCTGATCCAACCCTGATTTTTTTAGTACCCTGTGCGATATGTCCCATCAAGATTGTCGGAGCAGAGCTTCCCACGTTGGGCATATTATGATGTTCTGCTAGCCAAAAACGGGAATACCCCCATTGTTCAGCATGTTGGGCCAAGTCAAGGCTTCGCTTGTATGCATCAGCAGCATCTGCATTTTTTTTGATGATGGCTAAGTCAAGTATGGAAAAAGGAATCATAAACTGGTCTCGAGGATTTTGAACGATACTTAAAATTAACCGTTCATTTCTCCAAATCGTTCCAAATTCTAATTCGAAGGGCACGGCATTTTGAACATTTGATGCCATCAAATGCTAAGCAAAAAGTTGACTCTTTTTCTTAATCCAAGTCGATTTGCCTGATTTGTATTTTAAAAAAGCGACCTTATATGTATCAGCTTTTTTTATTAATGTCTTGGTGAATCTCTCGTACAAGGAAAGAGGTATTTTGGAAGAAGCATTATCATTCCGTCAGGTGCATAAAAAGTTTAAATTGACCGAAGAAAGTCAAATTGCCAAAAAAATATATTTTATTATATATATACGGAACTTTGCCAGTAACGAAACAAAAACCAAGATTAACTTAAATCCGATATTTATTAATTTTAGATACTAATAGATATTGATTCGAAACAACCCATTATCCTAAGAATTGAAGCTACTGGCAGAGAAGTGTATACCCAAATTTTTTATCTATTTAAGATATATTCCTCAGATTTTGTTCAGCATCTTGATTAAGGTTTGAAATACTAATTGTGGTTGTCCAGCAAGATTTACGGTGCCTGTTACAAAGGCATTTTTTTCAGGGATGAAAAATGCTACCGAACCAACCGAGCCACAATGGCCAATTAAGGGGGGGATCTTTTTGAAAGGAGAGAAGAACCAGGGTATATAGAATTGTTGGATACCTATTCCATATTTGAAGGGAAAGAAAATCCTGTTCCAAATCTGAAGGGAAGCCAGTTTTTCTTTTGGATAGAATGCACCTTCAAAATAAGCCTTTAAGAACAACATCAAATCTCCTGAGGTACTAATAATCTCATGTCTGGTGCTTTCCGCATATTTTTCTATGCTCAAAACTCCATATTTGCTAATGATAGGTACATATTCTTGCGTATCGATCTTGTGCAAAAAAGCTGTTTGAAGCATTCCTAATTCTTGGAAAACGGCTTCTCCCAACTCGTCTATTTGCTTTCCTGTTTTTGCAAGTAAAATTTCATCCAACAACCTATAGTTTAACTCTCCATAATGTGCTTTACCTTTGGTTCCAGGTGGGAATTTTGCTTTTATTAATTTAGCAGCCTGGATGACTTTTTCCATGGGCCAGGACTGATCATTTCCCTTTAAAAACAGATCCATGGCCCTGCTGCCATCGGGCATTTTATCTACAAGGTAACAAGGCAAGCCTGAGCTTTGCGATAAAAGATGTTTTAAAGTTATTGATTTGGAGTAATCTGTACCTTTCCAGGTATGGAGACCTTCCCAGTAATTTTCTGGTAGCAGATTACATAGCAGGTCATCAAGATGCAATTTTTCTTCCCGAACCAAACGCAAAATTAGTACAGCTGTGACTAATTTATTGATGCTGGCAACATAAAACCTGGATTTTTCATTAAGGTTACCAAAACTGAAATTATGGATTTCATTGTTGAGGCTTAACTGAAAAGTAGCACCTAGAACATGCTTATTGCGTCTAAGGTTCTGGATTATTTTATCCAATTGGTCTGTTTTCATCTTGCTTGTTGAGCTGTAAAATATATCTCTTTTATTGATGAATTGATGAATATATTTACAATTGTTAATGAAACCTGTAAAATTATTTTTTCAGTTTATCTTAATTTGAATTCGGTAGGAAGCCTTATCTATACTAATTGCCTGGCTGCTATCTGTACAGGATCCCACACATTTGAAAAAGGAGGAGCATAGGCTAAATCCATCATGGTGAGATCTTGTGCAGTCTGCTTAGCTGATATTGCCGCAACAATGGTGTCAATACGCTTGGCAGAACCTTTTTTGCCGATTATTTGAGCTCCAATTATCTGTAAATTGTCTTTTCTGGCGAGAAGCTTTACTTTTATTTTGCCTGCACCTGGATAATAACCTGCATAATTGGATGAATTGATTGTGGCTACTTTGTAAGCTAAACCCATGCTTTTTGCTTCCAATTCCTTTAAACCAGTTCTGGCTATTTCCAGTTCGTTGAATCTGGTAATAGCTGTGCCCAAAACGCCAGGGAAAGTTGAGTTTTCACCTGCCATATTGCTACCTGCGATAAGACCATGTTTGTTTGCAATGGTTCCCAATGCTATAAACATGGGTTTTTCCTTAAGAATGTGATAAGAAGAAGCACAATCTCCTGCTGCCCAAATATTGCTGATGGAAGTCTCCATTTTATCATTGACCAGAACCGCACCTGTGTCGCAAAGTTTTATTCCGGCTTCTTCGGCAATTTTGGTGTTTGGCTTTACGCCCATTCCAAGGATGACAAGGTCTGCCGGGATATGTTTTTTATCTGTTTTTACAGCTTGTAATTGATGGTTTTCATCAGTTTCAATGGCGGTCAAACTTTCCTCCAGCATCAAGTGGATACCTGCTTTTCGCATGCTTTGACATATATCTTCAGACATATCCTGATCCAGGGTCTTCATGACATATGCAGATCGGTCAATTACCGTGACTTCAAGTCCTTTTTCAAGCAATGCTTCAGCCATTTCCACTCCGATGTAACCACCTCCAACAATTACAGCTTTTTTAGGTTTATGTTTTTCCATGAATTGCCAAACTTCAATTCCACTTTGCAGGGTGGAGAGGCAGAATACCCCTTGAGTGTTGATTTTGGGAATGGCGGGTTTGTTGGGCGAAGCACCTGTGGCAATCAGAAGTTTATCATACGATTCCCAAAAGGCTTCATCTTTTTCAAGATCTTTCACCAAAACTTTCTGTTTGTCGGGATCAATCTGGATCACTTCATGAAGTGTCTTGGCCTGAATATTATAGTCATTTATAAATGTTTCTGGACTCCTGGCAATCAGTTTTTCAGGTCTGTCCACCTGTCCTGCAATCAAATAGGGCATTCCACAGGCAGAGTAAGAAGTATGTGGGCTTTTTTCAAAAACCGTAATTTCCCAGTTTTTATGTGTCCTTCGGATTTTGGAAGCAGCGCCCATACCGGCTGCATCACCTCCAATTATCACTATCTTTTTGCTCATGGAATTTATGGGTAAAATGAAATCACTATCAAGATAGAAAAATCCTGTAAATGGATTGCCATCAAATTTGTCCTTCCCCAGTTTATTTTGTGGTAGGGAAGGACATTGACTTGTTGGTAGTTTAGGCTTTTTCCTGGATAGGCTGCTCAACTTTTTCAATAACAAATTTACGGACACCCGCTGGAAGTTCCCATTCGAATTCTTTTCCCTCCTGGAAACCAATAAGTGCAACTCCCAAAGGAGAAAGAATCGAGACTTTTTTCTCCTTTAGATTGGCTTCGGAAGGCAGGGTTAAAGTGAAACAAAGACGGTTTCCACTTCTGATATCCTTTACTTCAAAATAGGAATTGAGTTGAATGATGTTGTGATTGATTAGTGGGTCATCGACAATTTTAGCCCTGCGCAATTCTGTTTGCAAGGTTCCCATTTCCTTTGTTCTCTGGCTTGGATGATAGTTTTCGATAAGCGTTTTAATGATTTGGTAATCGGAGTTTTTTAATACAGGTATCATAATGAATATTTTTTTGGATATAAAGAAGATATGAGTAAGGGACGATGAGTCCCATATTGAATAAATAATGGAATGGTCAGGTGTTTCCCCCTGCTTGGATATTCAGAAAAAGAATAGCAGGGGATTACTTTACAAAGGCTTTATTCTGTGTTGTACAAAGGCATAGCAAGGCAATCCCAAAAGGGTTTGCATAAAAATTAATTGCTATGGATTTTTGGTACATGTGCCTTTATCAATTATTGTTTCAAGATAATCATTGTCTGAATGATTTCCAATTGTAGGTTTAACTTGAATCAATGATATAAGGTTCCCTTCAACTGTTAGTGACTATATGCTTCATGAAAGATGACAAAATCAGACTGATTCAAAGCTAAATTTATTTACGATATATTTGTCGGAAATAAAAAATGTTTTACATTTGTGTCATAAAGTTAATGAGATGTTTTCCAAAGCCTGTGAACACGGAATCAAAGCAATGATCTACATTGCTACCCAATCATTGAATGGTGAGCGGGTGAAGATGGGGGATATTACTGAGAATATTGATTCTCCTGAGGCATTTACGGCAAAAGTATTGGGAGAGTTGGTGAAGCATGGAATTGTAGAATCTTTAAAAGGTCCTTATGGAGGATTCTATATCCAACCTGAAAAAATGAAAACCATTAAGGTTTCGGAAATAGTGGCTGCTATAGATGGAGATGCAATATTTAATGGTTGTGGCTTAGGATTGAGCGAATGTAGTCATACCCAACCTTGTCCCATGCATCATAAATTCGTCAAAGTTAGGGATGGTTTAAAGCAAATGTTGGAAACGACCACCATTCTGGACCTGGCTATGGGACTGAAGTCCGGTCAGACCATGCTGGTAAGGATTTAAAAAATTTGCTTTTATTTCCGATAAAAATGTCGAAAATAAGAAACGATTGGAGGGCACTTAAAAGGGAGATATGTCCTTGGTGTCGTTTCCGGTGCTCTTAAAAGGAGAAATCAAATCAATTAATCAATAACTCAAACCAAGATAAGGTATCAAATGCATAAATCATAATAAAAAAACAGAAATATGAACATTTCAGAAAAGAGTATCATCGGAGAATTGGTAAGCCAAAATTATAAAGCTGCTTCAGTATTTAAGTCGTATGGCGTAGATTTCTGCTGTAATGGCAACAGAACGATAGGGGAGGCCTGCAAAGCGAAAGGCATATCTTCCGAGAACATGCTTAACCAATTAAGCAGTGTACTAAAGGAGAAGGATAGTGCTTTGCCAGCATTTGATGCATGGCCAATGGATTTATTGGTAGATTACATTGAGAAAAAGCACCATAGATATGTGGATGCCAAGATTACTGAAATTAAACCTTTTCTCCACAAGGTGGTCAAGGTACATGGAGGTGAACATCCTGAATTGGTAGAAATAGAAAAATTATTTCTCGAATCAGCAGGTGATTTGACTGCACATATGAAGAAGGAAGAATTGATTTTATTTCCATTTATCAAAAAAATGGTAGTTGCGAAAATTGCAGGAGATCAGCCTAATCAACCTCATTTCGGTACAGTAGAAAATCCTGTAGCGATGATGAAGGAAGAGCATAACCAAGAAGGTGAAAGATTTAGAAAAATCGCCGAGCTCTCCAATAATTATACAGTTCCAGCTGATGCGTGCAACACTTATATGGTAACCTTTGGGATGCTTAAGGAATTTGAAGAAGATTTGCACATGCATATCCATTTGGAAAACAATATTTTATTTCCTCAGGCCATTGCCTTGGAAAAAGAACTCAGATATGGAGAAGCATTTGCCAATTAAAAGACATAAAAGTTTACGCCCATTGAGCAGGGACCATCATTTTGGTCTCCTGCTTTGTTGGAAAATCCGTCAGGGTTTTAAAAATGAGGTGGATGTACAGCGTATCAAATCCTATACGGATTGGTACTGGGAACATCACCTCAGTCAACATTTTGAAGAAGAGGAAAGAGTAATTTTTCCAATTTTGGGCAGTGAAAATGACAAGGTCAAAAAAGCACTTGCTGAACACAGGAGGTTAAAAAGGCTTTTTGAAGATTTTTTAGAACCTGTCAAATCTTTAAGTCTGATTGAGGAAGAGCTGGAGCAGCATATCCGCTTTGAAGAAAGGGTATTGTTCAATGAAATACAATCAATGGCTACTCAGATGCAATTGGAAGTTCTCGAAGAACATATCCATCAACATTCCTATTGCGAAAACTGGGAAGATAAGTTTTGGGAAAAATAATGATTCCTCCATTAAGAATTGGGGTTTGAAGTACCAGGAGGAATTCAGGTTAAAGCTGTCCAAGACCGGAATTTGGTCTTGGGCAGCTTATTTGATTTTTTAAGCCTAAAACTCAATCGAATAATTTACTGAGTTTGCTAAAACCTTCTTTGAAGGAATCTCCGGCTGAAGCAAAAATATGCTTGGCATCTTCCCATTTATCTTCAGCAGCATGTGAAAGTTCATCATATTTTGCCTGCAGTTCAGCTTTTTTGGCTTTTAGTTCTGCCAGTTTTTCCATGTATTCTGCCTTGGCTTCCGCTTTGGAGCTGTCAAACCTGGCTTCGAGGACTTCAATTTGATCTTTCATTTCCTCAATTTGTCTTTTGGCTTTTTCTTTCAGGCTCATAAGTTTCAGGATTAATGTTGTATCTAAAAATAACAAAAATTCAGTGCATTTGCACTCTCATCAATTGAAAATTAAGATTAAAAATACAGGGTAATTTTCAGTGTCTTTTTTCTTTTCAAATTTCCTCTGATAAGATAGATTTGAATGTTTTTCAGATTATGCCAATAAAATATACTAAAAAAAAAAGCCCAGTATTTACCGGGCTTTTTAATCTTGAGTATGATCATTTATTTTTATAAAGCAGACCAGTCTGCCCATCCACCAGCATAGTTTTGGACATTGTCAAAGCCATTGGCTTTCAAGATAGAGTAGGCAATAGCTGCCCTACCACCACTTTGACAATGGATGATTACTGGTTTGTCTTTTGATACTTTATCTAAGTTCTGTGGAAGTTTGCCTACGAATAGGTTGTCTGCTCCGTCGATATGTCCTTTTTTGTATTCTGCCACACCTCTTACATCTATTACCTGAACATTTCCTTCAGCAAGTTTAGCTTTTACAACTTCCTTGTCGATAGTTGTATAAGTATCCAAATTGCCGGTTTCAAATGCAGCAAGTTGGGCTGGGGTAATATATCCATAGATGTTGTCCAATCCAATTCTCATCAGTTTTCTGGTTAGGTCTTCAACCTGATCTTCTTCAGCTATTAGAACAAAGAACTCATCATAATTGAGGTACCAACCCATCCAAGTGGAGAAGGAGTTGTTATTGGTTATGTTGAAAGTTCCTTTCAAAAATCCTTTAGCGTATTCTTCAGGAGTTCTGGCATCTACGATTTTTAGGCCTTCATTTTTCGCTTTGGCAAAGGCTTCTTTGGAAAGGTTTTGAACTTTAGGTACTTCAGTCAATAATTTTCTGTCCACCTTGTTCAACTTCTTCATCATGGCAAAGTACTTTGGAGGCTCAGGTTGATCCGCCAATAATTCTTTTGTGAAGGCAGTTTTGTCATTCAGCAACTGCAAAGCCCAGTTTCTGATTTTTTCGTAACCTACTGTAGTCATTGGAACAGCACCCAAAGCTTTTCCACAGGCAGACCCTGCGCCATGTCCTGGCCATACTTGGATATAGTCACCCAATTTACTGAACTCTTGTAAGGAATCGTACATCTGAGCTGCTCCAACATCTTGGGTACCCACAAGGCCAGCAGCCTGCTCAAGCAAATCAGGTCTACCCACATCACCTACGAATACAAAGTCTCCGGTAAACAACATCACAGGTTCGTTTGTAGCAGGTTTATCTGTCAACAAGAAGCTTATACTTTCAGGTGTATGTCCTGGGGTATGGATCACTTCAAATGTAAGGTTGCCCATTTTAACGACATCTCCACCTTTGATTTTGTTATGAGGGAATTCATATTTCCAGTTTTCGTCACCTTCGTCAGAAAGGTACATTTCTGCTCCGGTCAATGCCGCCAACTCTCTGGAGCCACTTAGGAAATCTGCATGGATATGGGTTTCCAAAATATGGGTGATTTTCATGTTGTTGGCTTTCGCGATCTGTAGATAAGTATCTACATCCCTTTTTGGATCGATCACGGCCGCAACACCACCTGCCTGACAACCGATTACATAACTGGCCTGGGCCAAACTTTTGTCATAAACTAATTCGAAGAACATATTTTTCTTTTTTTATTGTTTTAAACTTAATTTGATTTTTAGATTAATTCCAAAATCACATTGCAAAAATCAATAATTCATGGATTAAGTTTTGTGAGAATTGTTACTTTGTTGTTTTTTTCCTTCAAGTGGCTCATTTCAGCAACATTATTGCCAAAGTTTTTCCATTATAGGGAGATTGGGAAAAATATGTCGAGGATTTTATGGTTATCAAACAAGCAACAAAAAAGAGTCGGTATTTAGGTTTCCTAAGGCCAGTTAGAAAACTTTTTAAATCAAAAGCAGGAATTGAACTCAAGACTTTTGTCCAATTGAAAGGTGCAGATTGCCTGTCCGCAAAATGTTTTCCATTCCAGTCCTCTTTCTATTTGCTTAAGAGAAAGGTGCTTTAAGCTTCTTGGATTTTCTGATAAGGCATCCCCGTCCCACCAATGTTCAAGCGATGATCCAAGCGTCCCTTTGATCATCAAGGCCGAATAATTTTTGGTGGATGCGCGAAACACTACCAATACTTCTTCATCAAAGGCCAAAACATCCTGGATGTCTTCAAAATAAAAATTTTCTTTCCCATCCGTGGAATTATTGATCAACCTATCTAAGGTGATGCTACTTACAATTTTTTGACCAGGATTGATCAATGCTCCATTTGATCCAAATTCATAATACATGATATCTATAGCACAGGGAATGGTTTTGCATTCGGTTGTTATCAAACCATATCTTTGATCATTGATCTGTACCAACCGACTTTCTTGAATTTTATTTTCTGAAATGGATATGTTCCATTTTACCTTTCCCTGGTGATCTATCATGATAAGTCCGGTTTCAGTTCTGGATTCATCAACATAAAATGCCAATATTTCCCCATTCTGATTGACAATAAAAGATCGAACTGGATAATTGATGAGATAGTGCTGCTGTATGTCCAATGCAGAAGATAATTTGATTATCTGTATAGGGTCGTAATAATATAAATTTGAGGCATTGGATAAATATAAATTTCCCAACTGATCATAAAAGTGAGACCTGAATACGATTTGGTCATGGATGTTCGTCATAAGTTCTGTGCCGTTTTGGTCATATACTTTAGAAACTGGCAGGAGATTGTCGTCCATATTCCTGATCCAGCCCGAAATCAGAATTTTATCATCAAAAAATGCTCCGAAGGTAGTTTGTCCAATCCCTAAACTTTTATGCCATAAGGTCTGTCCATTTGAATTCATCAACGCAATTTCAAATGATTCAGATTTGGCAGGACCTGTACCTATAGCCGGGGAACCAAATAGAAAATGGTTGGATACAGAGAGACCATAAAATGAACGGCCAAAGGTGTACCATATACTGTTATATCCTATTTGGTGAGGAATTTTACTGATTAAATTCGAATTTTTATTTCCGGCCTGCTCACATGGATCTTGAATAGGGGTGGAGGGTTCTTCTTTCTCACAAGAAAAGAGCAATAATATCAAGATTGTAACAATAATATTTTTTGAGATCCATTTTAGCGTATTGGCATAAAAATTTAAAGCAGTCAAATCTCGATGTTGACTTCCTATGGATCGGATTGTATGGGTAAAAAAAATGGCCAAAGTGTAACAAATAATGATCAGTTAAATTTACAAAAAATTACGTAGATTTTTGATTCAACTTTTGGAAAGATGAATGATGCCTACTGGGCAATTTCTGGCTGCTGCAACATTGTCTTCCCACTCTTCATCTGGAACTTTCAGGTTGAAAAAGCCGTTTTTTCCCTTGGCTTCCAGCAGGACACATTTCCCGTCTTTTTTGGACATGGCCCAGCGATAGGGTGCCGCTTCCACGCAGGCATTGCAGCCAATACAGTTTCGCCTGATAAACGTTATCCGTATCATGCATCCACTATTTTATACAGTCGGTCCCCATTTTTAATCGGTCTCTCCAAAGGCATGGAGAAGACCTGACCTTTTTCCACTGAAATTACCTGTTGGTCATTTACCCGTAATTCAGATACAATTTGTTGGTGTACTCCTGTAACCGGACCTATAAACATGATTTCATCCCCCAATTTGAGCTGCTGGGTTTCCATCTGAAATTCACCAACTGAGATTTTATTGAAAAAATGGGTCATTTTACCCAAGAAGATTTTTTTGGTGGTGGCGACAGATCCATAGCTATCACTCCATTCTCCCATTTTTCGGCCAAGGTAATAACCATCCCAAAAACCTCTATTATAGACTTTATCCAGTTCAGATTTCCAAACCTCTATTTTTTCTGAGGTATATGTACCTGCTGCAATGGCATCTAATGCTTCCCTATAACATTTTGTCACTGTATATACATAATCTGCAGCACGGGCTCTTCCTTCAATTTTGATCACAGAAACTCCTGAATCCACAATTTTGTCCAAAAAATCTATGGTACACAAGTCTTTGGCCGACATGATGTATTCATTGTCTATTTCATAGGTAGTGCCGTCTTCCCGGTCTGTAACTTCATAAGTCCTACGGCAGTTTTGAATACAGGCACCACGGTTCGCGGAAGCATTATGGGAATGAAGACTCAGGTAGCATTTTCCTGATACCGCCATACATAGGGCTCCATGGGCAAATATTTCCAGTTTGACCAAATTCCCAGAAGGCCCTTTGATCTGTCTTCTCTCGATCTCGCGGGCCATTTCTTTCACCTGCTTGAGACTGAGTTCCCTGGCCAGTACCATCAGGTCTCCGAAATGGGCATAGAAAGAGAGTGCGTCAATATTACTGACATTGGCCTGGGTGGAAATATGGATGGGGACACCTACCTCCTTGGCGTATGCCATAACTGCAGGATCTGAAGCGATAATGGCATCCACCTTGGCAACTTTTGCGGCCTGTACGATCCGGCGCATCAGTGTCAGGTCATGATTGTACAGTACAGTATTTACGGTCAGGTAAGCTTTGGCCTCTTCTGCATGGCATCGGCTGACAATTTCCTCAAGATCTTCCACTACAAAATTATTGGATGCCCTTGCCCGCATATTGAGTTGCTCAATACCAAAATAAACAGCATCTGCTCCGGCCTGCAATGCTGCCGCCAAGGCTTCAAAAGACCCTGCCGGTGCCAGTAATTCCACTTTTTTCATGCTGCAAAAGAATATGCTATTTCAGCTAATGCCAATGATTGAAGTCATGCCAATAACTGCTAAAAGTCAGCAAATCAGCCTAGAGAATTTTCTTGCCTCTGAATTCATCCATGGATTTGTACACCTTTAGCCATTTCCCAACTACAAGGTCAAACCAGCGGATTGGCAGTAGGCCTTTTAAAAATGGGGTCATATATACTGACCATGGCATGCGGATAATGATTTTATCCTTTTCAACAGCTCTGATAATTCGTTGTGCCGTTTTTTCCGGTTCCAAAATAGGTTGTATCCAATGGGTTTTTACCCCTTCAAACATTCCAGTACTGATATAGCTAGGGGTCACGGTGGTGACATTGACAGGACTGCCTACGGCTTCTAATTCTAAGCGCAAAGACTCAGACCAAGCGGTGACTGCCCATTTGCTGGCAGCATAAACCGACATTTTGGGATTGGCGACCAAACTTGCTGCAGAAGAAATGTTGACAATATGGCCCTGCTTTCTATCCATCATGCCCGGCAAGATTTCTCTTGTAAGGTGCATCAGGGCAGCAGTGTTGATCGCCATGGTTTTTTGGATTTTCTCATGGGAGTTTTGCCAGAAATTGCCTCCTACGATGATGCCTGCATTGTTGATCAGGATGTTGATTTGGAGATTTTCTTTTTCAAGTTCAAGACAAGCTATTTTGATCTCGTCCAATTGGGAGACATCCACTTTTTGAGTTGTTACTTGCCCAAGATGAGCAAACTCTTTTGCTGTCCGGTTCATGGCCTCTTGGTCAATATCCCAAATCACCAAATTCCGGGCACCTTTTTCAAGTGCAATTCTGCCCATGATTTTACCAATTCCCGAAGCTCCGCCAGTGATCAGGATGTTTTGTTGATTGAAAGTGCTCATGAAGATTGGGTTTTATTGTTTCCTTGGTTGACCAGATCCCAAAACTCCTGAGCAGTTGTAGGGATTGTTGATCTAGAATGATGACTGTCTTCCTTTTCGATACCGATACCTAAAAGAAAAAAGGCAAAGTCCAGCGTATTGAAATGGGTTTTGTACTCATCCCGAACTTCGGCAGCATGCTGCATACAAAGATTGGTAGAGGGGTCCTCTTGTTGGAGATAGGTCAAACCCAGGTTTTGCTGTATCTGCTCAATCAATTCCCTGAAATATCCTTCATGGATTTTATTAAGAAGGTAATTGACTTCGGATACGGGTTTGCCAGACATTCCTATTGGGAGATTTGATCAGATATTTACTTGAAAATAGTCATTTTCTAGTTCCAAAACTTGATTTTGTCCCAATATTTTACCGCTCTGATTTCAATTTCCCTGTAGGGATAAATCCTGTTTTTGGATAGGTTGTTAAAAAGTAAAGACATGATGAAGAGGATGATGATACCTGTTAAAATAGGGTTGATGAGATAAAAATATCCCATAGATTTTATTTCATCCGAACCGATATTGGCGATCAGGGCGATAGCCCCGCCCGGAGGATGCAGGGTTTTGGTGTATTGCATAGCTAAAATGGCAAGTGAAACAGCCAAGGCAGGTGAAAACCAAAGTAAGGATTCAATGTAGAAAAGATTGTAAACGGTGACCCCAATTGCGGCTGAGATCAGACTTCCAAAAAATAGATTTCTAGGTTGGGCAAAAGGGCTGTGTGGATTGCCAAATAAGATTACCGAGGTGGCCCCAAAAGCACCAATTAAAAACAGGATATCCGTATTGCCGTCAGTATGAAATAGATTTTGTAACAGACCTATAGCACTCAAGCCCAAAAAGCCACCAAAAAATGACCAAGCATTGTCTGTGGGATTGTGTCGGGTTTCCCGGTAGACGATATACCTGGCTTTTTGCAAGGTCTTTTTAAGCTTCTTCCTTTTCATGGGGGCAAAAATAAGCAAATTGCCAATAGGATCATTTTTCTTTATGACCTAAGATGATAAGGAATTGGTCGGGTTGTAATCCCAAACCTTGAAGTTAAAATCTGTAATCCTAATGCCCAGGACAGGGGAGAAGAGGAGTTAGAAATTCCTTTAATCTGTCCTCGAAATTGCAAATTCGGGGGGCATTATTGCTTGGCTATGATCAGAATTTTATTGACAATTTCATCATTTTCAAGACCCAGGCCTTCTTTTTGGTATTGCATCACCCCATCCTTATCAAAAACAGAAATAATATTGGAATGGGAGAAATCGATCGGATTGATTTGTTTGTATTTAACGGCTACGATATTGGCGAAATCCCTGACACCATCTTCCGTTCCCTGAAGGAAAAGCCATTTTTGATCTTCCATTCCGTTTTCTTTTGCAAAAGCTTTCAGTTTTTCAGGAGTGTCATTTATAGGATCTATACTTACGAGGACATATTGGATATTTTTTCCTTTTTTCAAGCTCACTTTTTCTTCAATCATCCTCATGTCAGCCACAAGTCTTGGACAGGCAGTTTTGCAAGAGATATAAATCATGACAACCACTAGAGGTTTTCCTTTGAGGTCTTTAAACTCAATGCTTTCACCATGCTGGGTGTTCCATACGGAGGGAAGTTGGTAAATGGATAATTCATCAAACTTGCCGGTTTCTTCCAACTGGTTTTCCAGTGTATTGTTTTCTTGACATGAGAACAGCAGGAAAGCAATCATAAGGATACTGAAGTATTTCATGGTGATGTTATTTAAATGTCAAATGATTGGAAGATGTGGCATCTTGGGCACATCTAAACCCCAATGTGGTGATGGAGAAATTAGCTTTTAGGCTGGATCTCATGGCATATCTCATAAACGCCGCATAGTTCATCATGTCCTTGGCACCTATGGCACCGCCCGCACAGAATAATCCTGCGTCTGTATTGCCATTATTGCGGGATTCTCCCGTCAGGATGATGGAATTGAAGTCCTGTGTCCATTCCCAAACCATACCATGCATATCCTTAACGCCCCAATAGTTGGCTTTTGATTGGCCAATTGTTTTCATAAAGGTTTTTGGTTCTTCATAGCTTCTAAGGATTGATACGTTATAAAGGCTGTCTGTTCTGGCGTCTTTTTTATTGGCTGAGGCCATGGCAGCAAACTCCCATTCGTCCACTGTAGGCAATCTTTTACCCTGACATTCACAATAAGCTTTGGCTGCAAACCAGGAAACCATGGTGACGGGTTTATCCAGCATGTTTAAGGGAGCTGTTAAGTCATTTTCCCAGTTCGAGAGGTACCTACTATCGGCGAACAGTCTTTTTACTTTAGATCTTTGCCAGTTGGGAAATTGGTGCACAAAGTCCTGAAATTCTCTATAGGAGACAGGCGTTATGTCCAGGTAAAAATCCTTGACCTTAGTTTCCGCCTGTTCACCCACTCCGTAAAGGGGGGTATATTCCCCCCCTTTCATCAGAGCCATGTTTTGTTGTTGGGCGGTGGCATTGTTTACAAGGAAAAATGCTACCACCAGGATTAATATTTTTTTCATTACTTTCTTCTTTTGCTCACCATTTCGGGTGTGATTTCAGAACCTTTGTTTCCCCAGCTGTTATACACATAAGTTAGAACTGCAGCAACTTCGGAATCACTGAGTTGTTGGGAGGGCATGATACTGTTGTATTTTTTACCATTCACAGTGATTTCACCGCTAAGTCCGTGCAATAGAACATCTATGGCTCTATTTTCATCGGCATTGAGGAAGTCAGCTTTGGCCAAAGGGGGGAAAGCATTTGCTACCCCTTCTCCATTTGCCTGATGACAGGCAAAGCAAGCCTGCATGTAGATTTTTTTTCCAGACTCAATGAGTTCACTTTTGGTCAGGCTGACAGGTTGTTTAACTGCATTGCCGTCTTTTGGCATTTTCTGGATGGTTCCACCTTCAGGCATATAGATGCCTTCCATGATTTCGCCTGCAAAAATCTTCTTGTTTTCTTCTCCTGTCACACTGATGATACCCAAGGCACCTTTGTTGAATGCCCTGAATATGGAATGGTCTACCAATACCAGGTTGGAAGGTACTTCTGCTTTGAATTCCAAAATAGCAGCTCCACCAGCAGGGATTAGGGTAGTGCCCACATTGTAATTGATTTGGTCACCGCCATCTACATATACTTTATCGAATATTTCACCAATGACGTGGAAGGATGAGGCGAGATTAGGGCCGCCATTTCCAAAGAAGATGCGGATTGTTTCTCCTGCTTTTGCCTGAAGGGCATTTTCACCGCTGAGGGCATTTACGCTTCCGTTGAAGACCACATAATCCGGTCTCTCATCATAGGCTTTCTGCATGTCAAAGGGCTGTAATCCTGGATCTCCAAATTTTCCTTCTGTATAAAAATCTCCCTGCATCACATAGAATTCTTTGTCCACAGGGGGGAGACCGCCTTCCGGTTCAACCAAGATCAATCCATACATACCGTTTGCAATGTGCATTCCAACTGGAGCAGTGGCACAGTGGTATACAAAGAGTCCAGGATTGATGAGCTTAAATGAAAATGTTTTTTCATGGCCGGGAGCAACAAAAGATGCTTCAGCACCGCCGCCTTGTCCTGTGACAGCGTGAAGGTCTATATTGTGCGGTAGTTTGTTGTTAGGGTGGTTTTTGATGGTAAACTCCACTTCATCACCTACTCTGGCTCTGATAAAAGAACCTGGCACCGTACCTCCGAATGTCCAATACACATAAGACACCCCATTGGACATCTCCATTTCCTCTTCAATGATTTCCATTTCCATGTACAGTTTCATCGCTGGTCTATTGCCTACTGGAGGTGGTACAAGTGGGGGAGAAGTCAGTTCCGCCACCATTTCGCCAAATACTTTGGTTTTGCTATGGTCCTTCATGTATTTGGAGTTGCCTGTGTTTTTGGATTGACTTTGTGTGCAGGCATTAAACACGAAAGCTGATAAAAGGAGTAAAAGATAAAAATATCCTTTAAATAAACGCGATTTTAATGTAGTCATGGTTTTAAGATTAGAATTTATTAATGAAGTGATTCGCTGAACGTGGTGACTGTTTAAATCGAAACAAAGAAAATGGGTACTGCATTAATGCCTTATGATACTTGTCAATCTAAAAAATATATTTTGGCATAAAAATACCTGCATTTTTGCAGGGTCTTTCTTCAATATTCATTTGCAAATGAATAATGGCTGATCGTGGATTTTAGATGTTTGATATCTTTCAAAATGATCGTTCTTTCTTTAGTTTCAAGGAGTTGATCCTTTTTTAAAATGGAAATTACCCTGCTGACCTGTTCGGAATTTGTACCTATAATTTGTGCGATTTCTTGCCTGTTGAGATGGATTTCCACTTCATTTGTTTCTTCTTCCGAAAAAGTATCCGCAATGTAAAGAAGACCTAGAATTACTTTTTCTTCATTATTCATCAGGGCAAGACATTTAGTTCTGATTTCGCTTTTTCTCAATTCCCGAGAGTAGAATCTCATCACTTCAATGGTGAATTTTGGATTTTCAAGAAAAGCTTGTTGCAAGGTGTTGTTGTCCACAAAACAGATTTCGGAATCTGAGAGGGTCACAGCGCCTATACTGTATTTTTCCAATCCAAAAGCGGTATGTCCAATCATGTGACCTGCTTTGGCTAATCTTACTGTCTGTTCTTTTCCTTGTAGGTTTGAACTTACAATTTTAACATGGCCTTTTTTGATAAAATAGGCACCCATCACCAAGCTCCCTTCAAAGAATATGTACTGACCTTTGGGGTAGACTGGAGTATTTTTCTGTAAAGAAATTTTCTCAATCCAATCCGGGTTACAGTTTTTGATTAGGCATGAAGTATTGTTGCATCCGACACACATGAGCATTCATTTAATGGTTGGCAAATACTTACAAAATTTTAATAAAAAGATTGTTGGAGAGTCACACATAAATATGATTTATGTCATGTTTAGCTAAAATCTGAGAAAAAAATACAGTATGATTCCTTGTTTTTTATTTCCCAATTGTATCTTACAAGCATAAAAGATAAAAAGGTCTTTTATTCTTTATTAAATTTCTATTTAACCCAATTCAATATGCTATCAAAATCACAAGCAAGGACATTCTTTCTAGGTGGTACGTTGGTGACCTTTCTGATATTTATCGGACTGACAGTCTACTCCATGGCTCCTAGCAATGACCAGTCCAATCATCTCAAGATTACCGATCAGGTAATCAGGGGTAAGCACATTTGGGAAACCAATAACTGCATGGGCTGCCACACCATTTTGGGTGAGGGTGGGTATTATGCACCAGAGCTTACCAAAGTTATCGAAAGAAGGGGAGCGCCTTTGATTAAGGCCATTCTTCAGTCTCCTGTTCCATGGGCCCCCAATGGCAGGAAAATGGTCGCTTATGAAATGAGCGATGAAGATGCAGAAGCCATGATCGAGTACCTCAAATGGATTGGGGAGATCGACCTTAATGGCTTTGATAGAGTTGTTTCACCTTTGGCTAAAGACAAAATAAAAGACTGATCATATGAAATTTAAATCACAACAAGTAGCCTACTGGTTTTTTGCCTTGTGTATGCTGCTATTCGGTTTGCAAATCGTCTACGGCTTTATCATGGGATTTGCCCGTATTGGCATGGATGGTCTTCATGATTGGATTCCATTCAATACCGCCCGAGCTGTACATACCAATTTATTGGTGGTCTGGTTGCTGACCGGATTTATGGGTGCTGCTTATTATATCATCCCTGAGGAAGCACAGCGGGAACTGGTTAGTGTCAAACTGGCCTATGTACAGCTGATTTCTCTGGCAGTAGTTGGTGTAGCAGCGATCACGGGATACCATTTTAATATTTGGGAAGGCAGAAAATTCCTTGAAATTCCGCGTGAGCTGGACTTTTTGGTAGTCGCGAATGTACTCCTTTTCTTGGGGATAATTCTGGCCACTTTGTTCAAAGGTAAAAGACAGACCACTACTGCTTTGGTACTGACAATGGGGCTGGTATTTGCTGCCTTATTATATCTTCCAGGTATGATTTGGTTTGATTCACAAGTGACAGATTCATTCTTCCGTTGGTGGGTTGTCCATCTTTGGGTTGAGGGAGTTTGGGAATTGATTATGGGAGGTATTTTAGCCTTTTTATTGATCAAACTAACAGGAGTGGATAGGGAAGTAATTGAAAAATGGCTCTATGTCATTGTTGGTCTGACTTTCCTTTCAGGAATACTGGGTACAGGTCACCATTACTATTATATAGGTGTGAATAAAATCTGGTTGGTAGTTGGAGGTGTTTTCTCCGCGTTGGAGCCTCTTGCATTCCTGGCCATGGCCTTGTTTGCAGTGTATATGTACCGCAAAGGTGAAAAATCCCATCCCAACAAGATTGCTTTATTCTGGACAATTGGAGCCTCTATAGTATCTTTTATAGGAGCTGGTCTTTTGGGATTTGCCCATACGTTGCCTCAGACCAATATTTTCACCCACGGCACCTTGGTAACGGCCATGCATGGTCACTACGCTTTCTGGGGAGCTTATGCCATGATTGTGCTGGCGATTATCAGTTATGCAATGCCTAATATCACCGGTAGAAAGCGCCACGATAAAACCAATGGACACATGGCTTTTTGGTTTTCCAACATTGGAATGCTTGGTATGGTCACTGCCTTGGGTGTTGCAGGTGTCGTTCAGGTCTATCTGGAAAGAAGACTCAATATGGACTTTATGGTAGCACAGGAAGAAGTGAAAATCCACTTTGTCGTCATGCTGCTTTGTGCTACGCTATTCACTGTGGGAATAGGCATGTATATCTATGAATTCATCAAATATGGTAGGCCATCAGACGAAACCTTTACCAAAAAAGAGGAATCGGTTTTGGTCAGTTAAATACAATCCGCTTTTAAAGCGGCCAAATTATTCGGTTCATTGGTTTGTTTCTTCTTTCAGGTCAGCCGAAGCCTGATGATTTGCCGGATTGCTTCAAATGCAATCCGGCTATTTCAATCTCAAAATACATCGTTATGGTTACCGAAGCACCTTATTATCATCAAACATATCAGGAATCGGAAGTCTTTATTCATGCCTTCCGTAACTGCATGCCATTACTGCTCAAAGGACCTACCGGAACAGGTAAGTCCAGGTTTGTGGAATACATGGCCCATAGCAGTGGGCAAAAATTAATAACTGTTTCCTGTCATGAAGAAACATCCTCTACAGATCTGATTGGCAGGTTTATCATCAAAGGAGCAGAAACAGTCTGGATTGACGGGCCCTTGACTACTGCAGTGCGTGATGGCGCCATTCTTTACCTGGATGAAGTAGCTGAAGCAAGACCGGATGTCATTGTGGCCATCCACTCCCTGACAGACCATAGAAGAGAGCTGTTCATTGACAAATTGGGTGAAACAGTAAAAGCCCACCAAAATTTCATGTTGATCGCCTCCTTCAACCCTGGCTATCAACGTGGATTCAAAGAACTCAAACCATCTACAAGGCAGCGTTTTGTGGCACTGAGTTTCGCCTATCCTGAGCCAAAAATCGAAACAGAAATTTTGGTCAACGAAACAGGTGTGGATAAAGAAATAGCCAAGAAATTAGTGGGTATAGGAGGTAAAATCAGGAACCTCACTGAATTGGGACTCACCGAAACTGTATCCACGAGACTTTTGGTCGATGCAGCCAAATTGATTCATTCAGGATTACCTAAACGCCTGTCCTGTCATGTAGCTATTGTTGAGCCTTTGAGTGATGATGAACAGACCATTGAGTCGCTTAAGGATTTGGTGGATTTGATGATATGATTATTGAAATATGCTTCCCAAGAGCGAAGAGGTTCGGGATAAAATTGAATCCGAAGATTTGGCAAAGATTCTGATATCGAAGTGATGGTCAATTCCTGATAAAAGTTAAAGTTGAATTATACATAATTAAAGGAACAGTAAAATGGGACTGGATTTAGATGAATGGGTATATGGTAAGTTGGTCCGGTATTTTAAAAAAAGCCGGCTAAAGGCTGAACAGGAAATGCCCCAAAAAGTGGATTTGGATAAAATAAAGCCGAGATTGACCTTTTTAGCCAGGGCAATTACAGGGAAGCCAATTGATAATTATCCGGCAGAGGCAGAAGGTGGCTATAAAAACAATAATTTCTTTCTTCCCATTTCCTTTGCCGAACTCCCAACTTGGGAAGAAAACCTGTATTTCTACTTTTTCAGGACACTTTACCTGAGTGCCCAGCAGGACCTCGGCTACAATTGGACAAAGGAAACGGATGACCTGATCTTATCCCGTCAAATGGCGGAACAGACCGCCCCTGCCGTTTTGGAAAAGCTCAATATGGAATATAGGATAGCAGGTCAATTGCATGACATGTTAAGAAAGCATTTTGAATCCAAAGCCAAAGAAGGAAAACTAGCCGATTTCAGCTTGCTTTATGGCAAATGGATGTTTGCCAATGATGATGATGAGGAAGGGGAGGACTTGCAGCATTTTGATGACCGTACCAAAAAAGGGAAAGAAGAAAATCCCACCACCACTTTACAGGCAAAGGCAGTGGAGGAGGTCAAGAACCTCACGATAGACAAAAAGCAGCAAGAGGATTATGTATTGCTGCACAATTTTGAAAAAGTGGAAACAGCAGAGGAAGCCAATGGTGTATGGAGGGATTTTGATGGGAAAGACGAGCTTGAAGACCATCAGGATGCGCTAGAAGAACTCAGTATGAAATTTACTGTGCGTGTAGATGATCCGGCACATTCGGTTTATCAAGCGGAATTTGTCGAAAACACCAGTGTTTCTGAAAGTGCAGAAAGAGATGACAAAGGATTCCACTTGTCCTACGATGAATGGGACTTTCATAAAAAATCCTACAAATCTGGGTTTTGTAAGGTATATCCTAAAACACAGCTGAAAAAAGATACTGCTTATTATCAATATACCATATCTAAAAATGCCAGCACTTTATTAGGATTGAGGAAGATGCTTACTTCTGTCAATAATAAAATGCAGCAGCAACGCAGGCAAAGCCAAGGGAACGAATTTGATATTGATGCATTGACAGACCTGTATACAGATGTACATGCGAGAAAAACACCCTCAGAAAACATCTATTTATCCAAAAAGAAAAAGGAGAAAGATTTGTCAATTCTGCTTTTGCTTGATGTTAGCCTTTCTAGTGATGGTTATGCGGCGAACAACCGTGTGATTGATGTAGAAAAGGAAGTTTCCATCCTTTTCGGAGAGATTTTGAATGAGTTCAATATTGATTTTTCAATTGATAGTTTTTTCTCCAAAACCAGAAACTACTCCACTTATCTGACGCTAAAGGAGTTTGATGAAAGTTGGCAGGTAGGGAAGGAAAGAATCGGTGCTGTTGAACCTCAGGGTTATACCCGAATCGGAGCAGCGCTGAGGCATGCGGGCGCGAGACTTGACCAAAGAAAAACAAAAAATAAATGGGTAATTCTGATTTCAGATGGGAAGCCTAACGATTACGATCGCTATGAAGGCAAATATGGAATCCAGGATATCAAGCAAGCCCTGAGGGAGCTAAATGAAAGACAGATTCATTCATACGCCCTTGCCATAGAAGCCCAAGCCAAATATTATCTGCCCCAGATGTTTGGACAAAATCATTATCAGATTCTGACGACACCTGTAGAACTGCTCAGTTCTTTGGTGAAATTATATGAAAGAATAAAAAACCAATAAAATGAACACTTACGAACAAGAAATTGACCTTCCTAAAGGTCATCCTATCCATACGTATTTAAAGGAAACTGCATTGATTCATCAGCTGATTGAGGAATTAGAGCAATGTGATATTGAAAATGATTATCAGGTATTCTACAACCTCTTTAATAAACTTCAAACAATTGAAAGGCGTTTTGAACGCAAAGAAAACCAACTTTTCCCCTTTCTTGAAAAAAGGGGTTGGAACGGACCTTCCCAAAATATGTGGTCTTTTCATGACACCATTCGCAGTATTTTCAAGTTTGTCAGGGAAAAAGTGGAAGCCAGGGATATCCGTGGAGTCTATGAGAATTTCCATCATTTAAGCAATAATATCCGAAGGCTCATGCTGGTGGAGGAGACAGTTCTATTCCCCAATTCCCTGAAAATACTTAAAGAAGAAGACTGGCAGCAAATGCGGAAAGGAGAGGAGGAGATAGGGTGGATGCTATCAGAAAAGCCTGCTGCTTATCCTGAACAGGCCTATGTGCACCCATCAGAAGATTTTACACAAAGAGATTTAAGTTTTGCTAAGGCTGAAAGTCAGCATTATGATGAAGGCTATATGACGGTAGAACAGGTCAACCTATTACTTCGTACGATGCCTTTGGATATTACATATGTGGATGAAAATGACAAAGTGATTTTTTACAATAGAGGAGAGGAACGGACCTTTCCAAGAAGTGCAGGAATTATTGGTAGGGAAGTCAGGTTCTGTCACCCGCCCAAAAGTGTGGATACTGTCCTGAGAATACTGGAGGAATTCAGAAAGGGCACGCAAAATGAAGCTTCTTTTTGGATCAATTTTAAAGGCAGGTTGATCTATATCCGGTATTTCGCCGTACGGGATGCGGATAAAAATTACCGTGGGGTCATAGAAATGTCACAGGATATCACAGATATCAAGCATATAGATGGAGAAAAAAGACTGTTGGAATGGAAATAAAAGCCCAGAATATAGATCATAAGGATATCTTTTACCCTCCGGGTGGCATCCTGTTATGGATAATCATCATATTGGAGCTGATCACCTTCGGATTGGGGATCGGAGGCTTGGTTTATTATGGCAAATTAGAGCCCGAGCTATTCCATCAATCCAGGCTTCAATTAAATACTTCTATCGGCACCTTGAATACCTTAATTTTATTGGTCAGTGGATATTTTATGGCCAATACTGTCCTGAAACTTAAATCAGGGGCTATTGAATCAGCTAAAAAATACTTGGTTTGGACCATGTTGGGCGGGTTGCTTTTTGTAGGATTGAAAAGCTATGAATATGTTGAAAAATTGACAGGCGACCTAGACATGGGGGATAACATGTTCTTTACCTTTTATTGGCTAATGACCGGATTCCACCTTGCGCATGTTTTGGTAGGTCTGGTGATTTTGGTATTCAGTTGGTGGCAGATAAAAACCAGCCCCAGATCTCTTAAGGGGACAGATTTGGAATCTGGGGCTGCTTTTTGGCACATGTGTGATTTGATCTGGCTTTTATTATTCCCTTCCTTATACCTGATATTCTAAGATGGAAAAGAAAAATTTATTAATACTCTTTATTTTGATTGGGCTGACCCAAGTCTCTGCATTTCTTGGTGTTTTTAATCTTGGAGTTGTAAATTATTTGACTTGGCTGGTGATGGGTTTAGCTGCTGTTAAATTCTTCCTGGTTGCCTTTGTATTTATGGAATTGAGTAAGGCCCATTTCTTCTGGAAGTTTGCAACTGTCCTTATAGGATTGCTGGTGGTAGTGGTAGTTGGGTTTTGGGTTTAAAAACTTTCTATTAAAATTTGATTGTCAAGAAAAAAATACTTTAATTTCAGAGTTAAAAGTCTTAATTAAGAAGCATGAAAGTATTATCCCAAACGAGCAAGTATGGCATCAGAGCGCTACTATATGTGGTGAGCAACCCAAGTACTGGTGAATATCTGAGTATTGGGGAAATTGCAAAAGAGTTGAATCTTTCCTTTCACTTTCTGACTAAAATATTTAGGGAGTTAACCAATAAGGGCATATTGTATTCTTATAGGGGACCTTCAGGTGGGATTGCATTGGCCAAACCATCAGATCAGATAATGCTTATAGACATCGTCTTGGCTTTGGAAGGAGAGGAATACTTTGATAATTGCCTTTTAGGTTTTCCAGGCTGTGGTGTAGAAAAGCCTTGTCCTGTCCACAATTTTTGGAAAGGCATCAAAGAGGACATAAAATCCCATCTCTGTAACACGAGCCTTGCCCAATTAGGAGAAAAGATACTTGCTGAAGAAGTACGGTTATTTGATTAAAAAAATTTCCTGTTAATTAAGAATTAATACTCTTAAATATGAAATAAATCTACCTTAAACCTTAACCCATGAAACCGGATACTAAATTCCTGAATTACATCATGAAACAAAAGAACTGGTGGCTTCCCTTTATGCTCATCTTTGTCATCAGTATAGTAGGTCTTTTGTTCATTGCCTATCAGACTTACGAGGAAGCGCCTCCCATTCCGCATTATGTAGATGAAAAGGGAGAAGAAATCATCACCCAAGAGCAAATATTGAGAGGACAGGAGGTTTTCCATCGATATGCGTTGATGGAATATGGAAGTATGTTTGGAGACGGCGCCTTGAGAGGTCCGGATTTTACAGCTCAGGCCTTAAATGAAAGGGCTAAATCCATGTTTCGTTTTTATCAGGAAAGTTTGAACGGGAATGGTAGTAAGAGTGATTTTGAGTCAGAAGGTATTTTGAGAAAGATTCAAAAAGAGATTAAGGAAAATACCTATGATGAAAATCAGAATCAGGTTAAGGTTTCTTTTGCTCAGGTAGCTGCAATTCGGGATTTGGAGGGCTTTTATCAAGAGATGTTTCTCAATCCTGATTTTCATGAGGCATTTAAGCCGACTGGATATATTTCCGATCCCGCAGAGATCAAGGATTTAAGTGCATTCTTTTTTTGGGGATCCTGGGTCTGTAGCGTAGAGCGACCGGGTGAAAAATACAGTTATACCCATAATTGGCCTTATGATGAATTTGCAGGAAATGTTGCTACGCCTTCCACTTTAATTTGGAGTATTGTGGGCCTTTTGGGGCTGGTTTTGGGTTTGGGAATTGTTCTGTATTACTATGGACAATTTGAACAACTGAGTGAGGAGTATTATGCAAAAGGTGCATCAGAAATGGTCACTGAAGAAAAATTACAACACTACAAACCTACGCCGACCCAAAGAGCCACCTTTAAGTTTTTCTATGTTGCGGTAATCCTGTTTTTGATTCAGGTTTTGGCTGGAGTTCTGACTGTTCATGATTTTGTTGGGTTTACCAAATTCTTTGGTTGGGATATTCAGGAAGTATTACCTGTTACAATTTCAAGGAGCTGGCATGTTCAGTTATCTCTGTTTTGGATTTCAGCCTGTTGGGTTGGGATTTCCTTTTTTATCCTTCCCTTGTTGGCAAAGAGTGAACCTAAAGGTCAGCTATTTTTGATCAATCTGCTCTTTGGGATATTTTTTGTCATGGTAGGTGGGTCTTTTGTGGGAATCTTTATGGGCCCAACAGGTATGTTGGGGGATTATTCCCGATGGCTAGGGCATCAAGGTTGGGAGTTTGTGGAATTAGGACGACTCTACCAATATTTCCTTTTGGCCATCTTTGCGCTTTGGGCGGTTATAGTTTATAGAGGTGTTAAAAATACGCTTAGACCTGGAATGCCCTGGGGTTTACCCAATTGGTTGGTGTATTCCATTGTCTGTATTTTGCTTCTTTTATTATCGGGTTTTGTAGCTCGACCTGAAACCAATTTCGTCATTGCTGATTTTTGGAGATGGATGGTTGTGCATATGTGGGTGGAGGCATTCTTTGAAGTATTTACTACGATAATTGTAGGCTATATGATGGTGATGATGGGTTTGGTCAATAGGCAAGCTGTCGTGAAAGTGGTGTATATAGCAGCCTTACTGTTTTTGGGTTCAGGGCTTTTGGGGATTTCGCATAATTTCTATTGGAATGCCAAACCTGTAGGAACACTCGCTTTGGGAAGTGTATTTTCCACCTTACAGGTAGTTCCGTTGATATTGTTAACCTTGGAGGCGTGGAGGATGCAACGGATGCCATATCTATTATCGACAAAGCAAAAAGATAAACATCGATCATCGCTCTTTGCGATGCCAGGAGTATTTCTTTTTATCATTGGGGTAACTTTTTGGAATTTCTTTGGTGCAGGGGTTTTTGGTCTGATCATTAACCTTCCCATAGCCAATTATTATGAGCATGGAACTTACCTGACAGTCAATCATGGGCATGCTGCATTGATGGGAGTTTACGGTAATTTATCCATAGCTGCCATTCTTTTTGCTTTGAGGTTTTTACTTAAACCTGAGGCATGGAACACTCAATTAGTGAAAACGACATTTTGGTCAATCAATATCGGCCTTTTATTGATGGTAACTTTGGATTTATTCCCTGCAGGAATCCATCAACTTGTTGCAGTGATGGAGGAAGGGTATTGGTTTGCCAGGTCACAGGAGTTTATCCAAAGTGTACCTTTTCAGTCAATGACCTGGTTAAGAATTGTAGGTGGAGCTGTTTTTTGTGTTGGAGGCCTTTTTCCTCTGACTTGGTTTGTATTGAAAAGCGCCAAGCATCTCAAACCTGCCTATGAAATGAGAAAAATTGATCATCAACCCGAAGAAGTAGAAGAAGAAATAGAAACAGTTTAAACCAAATAGAATTATCGTATATGTTGGAATCATTTACCTATCAGGTCAACGTCCATTGGCAAAATGGAAGAATCGGAAAGATGAGTTCTCCTGAGCTTGAGCATTCTTTTTCATGTGCTACTCCACCGGAATTTCCGGAAGGTGTTCCGGGAATCTGGTCTCCTGAGCACCTGTTTACTGCAGCAGTCAACAGCTGTTTTATGACAACCTTCCTTGCAGTGGCAGAGAATTATAAACTTAAATATGAGAATTTTTCCTGCAAAGCTTTAGGGAGACTTTCAAGAGAAAAAGGGAAATGGATGATGTCTGAAATTGTGCTGAAACCTGAGCTGATTATTTGTGCTGAAGAATCTGAAGATAAAGCAGTGAAAGTCCTTGAAAAATCTGAAAAAGCTTGTTTGATCACCAATTCGATCCATACTATGGTAATTATGGAAGCAACAATATTGGTTTCTGAAATTTGTATTTAGATGATGTGTTTTCGGTAATAAAAAGGGTGGGATTTCTGATCCCACTTTTTTTGTTTAATGGATTTTATCAGAATTATCTTATCAAATTAGAACCTGAAAATGGGCTTTTTGGTTGTATTAGTTTTCAGCCAAATGAGGCTAATCTGTAGAAGATAGTGTCAATTCCTCCAGATCACATGAATGGGCAAACTGTGTTTTGTTTCTGTGAAATGCCTTTTAAAACTTTTTGGCAATGTGTTGATTGTTTCTTTTTCTCCCACAAAATGCTGCAAATAATAATTGCCAGAGTAGCCCTTTTGGTAAAGGAAGTCGGCCATTTCTATGAGTTCTTCTGCGCTGATCAGGGAAGAATGTAAAGTGGTCCTGATTTCAAATGGAATATCACTGTCTAAGAGCATTTCCAGACTTTGCTCAAATTCTTCAAAGAGCTTAGAATCAGTAATTCTTTCAAAGCTTCTGGGTAGTGCCTTGAAATCCAATGCCACATAATCCACTAATTTCTGGGCAATCAAATTTTCAAGAACATGAGGTCTGCTTCCGTTGGTGTCTATTTTCACCTTCATACTCATTTGGTGAATCTGGTCTGCCAGCCAGGGGAGGTCCTGGTGCATAGTGCTTTCCCCTCCGCTCAGCACAACTCCATCCAGCAGGTTTATTCTTTTCCTAAGAAATCCAAGGGCATCTTCAAAACTCAGTTTTCCTTTGCCTTTGACTATCTCGGGATTGTAGCAATAGCCACAGCGCATATTACAGCCTGCAAACCAAAGGATGCAGGCTGTTTTATCTGGATAGTCTAGGATTGTGAATGGTGTAATGCTGTAAATTGGCTTAGCAGCTTCACTTTTCCGTAAAATGCTGTCTTTGTTTGTGTTCACCTTTCTTTCCTATATTAAAACTTTCAACTGGTCTATGGTAACCCATTACCCGTGTGTATACGAGGCATTTTGTTCTTTCAGCTTGGTGCTTATCAAGGATGGATTGTGTTTCAAGGATGTTTTGCATAATCATTTGGATTTTGGTTTATAGTATTTAACAAGGTTTCATCGCATTTAGGACAGTATTCATGTTCACCGTTCAGATAGCCGTGTACAGGACATATACTAAAGACCGGTGTTACGGTAATGTAGGGTAGTTTGAAGTTGGAGAGCACTTTTTTGACCAAAGACCTACAAGCTTCCGGAGAGGATATTTTTTCCCGCATATACAAATGCAGTACTGTACCTCCTGTGTACTTGCATTGGAGGTCATCCTGGAGCATCAATGCCTCAAATGGGTCATCCGTGAAGTCAACAGGTATTTGGGAACTATTGGTATAGTAGATGTTTTCTTCTTCACCGGCCTGAATGATATCTGTAAAGCGCTTTTTGTCTTCTTTTGCAAATCGGTAAGTAGTACCTTCAGCAGGGGTAGCTTCCAGGTTGTAAAGGTTCCCTGTAGCTTCCTGATATGCTTTCATACGAGTACGGATATATTCCAGGATTTCGGATGCAAACTTCTGTCCTGAGAGGCTGGTAATGTCTTCTTGGGAATCTGTGAAATTGAGGATCATTTCATTCATGCCATTGACACCGATTGTGGAGAAGTGGTTTCTGAAATGGGGGAGGTATCTTTTAGTATAAGGGTAAAGGCCCCGATCATACATCTCCTGGATAAATACTCGTTTTTTCTCCAGGGTAGATTTGGCAATTTCCATCAGGTGGTCCAATCTTTGGAAAAGGCCTTCTTTATTTCCTTTGTAGATATATCCCAACCTGGCCATGTTGATGGTGACTACTCCAATGCTTCCGGTCATTTCGGCTGAACCAAATAGGCCATTTCCTCTTTTGAGTAATTCCCTTAAATCCAACTGAAGCCTGCAGCACATGCTTCGGACTGCATTGGGTTTATAGGCTTCAGGGTTTTCGATTTTGTTTCCTTCCTCATCATAAGTGTATTGGCTACCTATAAAATTCTGGAAGTAAGAAGAACCGATTTTAGCGGTATTTTCAAACAACAGGTCTGTGTTTTCTCCATACCAGTCAAAATCCTCTGTAATGTTGACTGTTGGGATTGGGAAAGTAAAGGGCTGGCCATTGGCATCACCTTCGGTCATAACTGTATAATAGGCCTTATTGATCATGTTCATTTCCTTTTGGAAATGCTTGTAAGTCATGTCCTCTGGATTGCTTATACCTCTCTTCAAGGCCCTGTACAAAAGTTCAGGGTCTTTAATATCCCTAAAGAGATGGATATCATTTTTTGTTGGAATCTGATCTTTCAAATCATCAGGTGTCACCCAATCCAAAGTAATATTGGTAAAAGGGGATTGTCCCCATCTAGCAGGTACATTTAGGTTATAGATAAAAGAGCGGATGGCTTTTTCTACGTCTTTTTGACTCAGATTATCTTTGAAAACGTAAGGAGCCAAGTAAGTGTCAAATGAGCTGAATGCCTGTGCTCCGGCCCATTCACTCTGGAGAATTCCCAGAAAATTTGCCATTTGACCTAATGCTTCCCGGAAATGGGAGGGAGGTCTGCTTTCTACTCTGCCTCTTATACCATTGAAGCCCTCATTGAGGAGAACCCTTAAACTCCAACCTGCACAATAGCCAGTCAGGCAATCAAGGTCATGTATGTGTATGTCTCCGTTTCTATGGGCATATCCCTCTTCTTTTGAATACACACTGTCCAACCAGTAATTGGCAATGATTTTACCCGCCACATTATTGACGAGCCCGGCATTGGAATAGGAAGTATTGGCATTGGCATTGATGCGCCAGTCTGTTTGTTGTATGTATTCTTCTATGGTCTGTGTGCTGTCTACATAGGTGGTGTCCTCGTTCAGTCCGGCAACATGCTCCCTTTGCATTTTGCGGGTATGCCTGTAAAGCATAAAGGAGCGCATGACATCAAACAAAGACGCAGCATAAAGTTCTTTTTCAATGATATCCTGTATTTCCTCAACTGCCCAAGTGGTTTTATCTTTCAGTTTGTGGATAACAGATTCAAAAACTTCCGGTTGGTAGGGTTGATGGACACTTTGAAATGCTTTTTGTAGTGCATCTTCTATTTTGTAGGGTTCAAATGGCGCATACTCTCCATTCCGTTTGATGACAAATTGATCCATAGGATTTCAGGTTTTATTGGTGGAATTGTAACAAAAACTTTTTCAAGGTAAAGATTAGTGTCACTATGGCTAAGGGTATTTGTCATGTTTGGGCTTGACTTAAATCATGGAAAATAATTGACTTTAAATTCTTGTTTTTGCATAATAAAAGATAAATTTGTCTTCTTTTTATGGTTATACCGAAGTTCTTCTTAGTATATGATTATGTATATTTAGGTATTAATAAATTTTTCTATGATGCTAAGACAATTTGAAAATCTAGTCCAAGAGGTGAAATCATGCCGGATCTGTGCAGATTACTTGCCATTAGGTCCTAAGCCGGTATTTTCTGCGGATGAAAAAAGCAGGATTTTGATTGTGGGTCAGGCACCTGGCACGAAAGTTCATGAGACAGGAATACCTTGGAATGATCAAAGCGGCAAAGAGCTTAGGAGATGGTTGGGAGTGGATACAGAGACTTTCTACAATACGGAATTTTTTGGAATCATCCCCATGGGATTCTGTTATCCGGGAAGAGGAACAGGAGGGGACTTGCCTCCAAGGCCTGAATGTGCTCCTAAATGGCATGATGCGCTATTGGAACATATGCCACAAATTGAGTTGACTTTACTTATTGGTCAATATGCACAGGGATATTATCTAGGTCAGAAAAGGAGAAAAACACTGACTGAAACGGTCATGAATTTTGAGGAATATCTTCCCAAGTATTTCCCATTGGTTCATCCTTCACCAAGGAATAAAGCCTGGCATAAAAGGAATCCTTGGTTTGAAGAAAGGTTATTGCCGGTTTTAAGGGCAAAAGTAAGGGAGGTGCTGGAGGAAAGTTAGAAGAAATTTCGGATTTGGGAAGGCGGATTTTTAAAAGGGAAAAAGAGTCGAGAAGCTAGAGACGAGATGCTAGAAACAAGAAACGATGAAGTTTGTGCTGAGTTTTCCAATTTGGAAAACTTTCCACTTTGGGGCATCTTTACTGACTAATCATTGCAATTTTAAAGACCATGACCAATAATGATATTATACGCAGCCTGCGTTATACTTTTGATTTTAATGATGATAAGATGATCGCTCTCTTTGCACTTGGAGGAAAGCAGGTTACTAGAGCTGAGGTTAGTGATTGGTTGAAAAGAGAAGAGGATCCGGAATACAAAGGTATTTATGATAAGGATCTTGCTTATTTCCTCAATGGCTTGATCATGGACAGAAGGGGTAAAAAGGAAGGAGTGGAACCTGTTGCTGAAAAGACACTTTCCAACAATTTGGTCCTGCGCAAGCTGAAGATAGCCTTGGATATGAAGGATGAGGATATTCTGGAAGTTTTGGCATCGATGAATGTCAATATCAGTAAACATGAATTGAGTGCATTTTTCCGAAAGCCGACCCAAAAGCAATTCCGTTTGCTCAAAGATCAAATCCTAAGGTATTTTCTCCGTGGCCTACAAAAGAAATACAGGGAAGATTAGAGGTTTCAATTACAAAGAATGTTATTTACATCTTTGTAATTGAATCGTTTTATATAAATCTTTTAGTAGGGTTGGGCAGTGATTTAATTTTTTGTGCTCATAGACAGATTTATTATGTTAAGTGCCTGATATATAGGGTTTTTGATGGATTTTTTCTTTCAATTTTCTTTTTATATAATTAGTTTAATTAATTGTTTAGAGCATTTTTTCATGACAAATATCACTTAGGGATATGATGAATGCCTGTTTTTACAGGAAATAATGCTAATAGCTTTGCCATCTTATATCTGATTTCTTATCAGGAGCTGAAATTACAATTAATCAAAATATGCCCGAATCATTTACTTCTGTTCATAGTTTCCATATTCCTGTTATGGGATTGGGTTTTACTGTTGATTCACCATTAAAAGTCGCGAAATTTGGCATTTCTTCTGTCGTGTCCATTATGGATGATCACTTATTGGAGGAAATGCGTAGATTATATAGCAGAAAACTCGCTGTTCCCTATATCCCAATTGATGATAAAATGGAGGACTATAGGGCAAAAAGAATTACTGCGTACCTGAATTTGCTGCATGATGAAGTAATCAGGCAAATAGAAGCCATCAAGTCTCAGGATTTTGAGACTGGAAAGGATATCGAGCAATATTTTGAGCTACTGCCCAATTCCCATCCATCCAAAAAAATGTATCATCAAATGCTACAATCACAGGGAAATGAAAAACGGGAACTGCAGGCTCTTTTAAAGCGATCTGTTCTTCCGGGGAACATTGATGTCAATATCATGACCAAGGTAGATAAGATTAATTTTGACAATGAAGGTAATGAGTTGCCAAGGGAATATTCTGATGCTTTGTCTGCCTTAAGGGGATTTGCCAATAGTAAGGTTAATGGATCAGTGGTGTTTTCAGCTGGGATGAATCCGGCTCTTTTCAGTTATGCGGAGCAGTTTGCGGATTTTTTTCCAGATGCAAACGGAAAGATCAAAAAAGGAATCATCCTGAAAGTCTCTGATTATAGGTCAGCATTGATACAAGGTAGATTCTTGGCCAAAAAAGGTCTTTGGGTGTCAGAATTCAGGATTGAATCAGGACTCAATTGTGGAGGTCATGCTTTTGCTACTGATGGCTTGTTGATTGGCCCCATTTTGGAAGAGTTTAAAACGAATAGAGATACTCTCACCCAAACACTTTGGACCAGTTGTCAGCAGGTTTTACAGGAAAAGGGAATGCCTGAAATGCCAGCTGGTTTAAAACCAAAAATAACTTACCAAGGCGGTATAGGCAATGCCCGTGAAAACCAGTTTCTGATGGAATATTATGAGTTGGATGGCACTGGTTGGGGCAGCCCATTTTTACTTGTTCCAGAAGCTACAAGTGTGGACGAAGATACTTTGCAGAGATTAATCAATGCCAGGAAATCAGATTTTTATCTGAGTCATGCTTCTCCGCTAGGTATTCCGTTTAATAATCTCCGAAACAGTAGTGGAGAGGATCAAAGAAAGGCCAGGATTGCAAAAAACAGACCGGGAAGCCCTTGTTATAAAAAATTCCTGACATTTAGTACTGAATTTTCAGATAAGGCCATCTGCACGGCTTCCAGGGAATACCAAAACCTGAAAATCAAAAAATTCGAAGCCGGAGAAACGACCAAACGGGAACTCGATGAAGTGCTGGCAAAAGACTGTCTTTGTGAAGGATTGAGCGCTCCTGCTATATTGAATGCGGGAGGAACACCTAAGCGGAATTTGAATGCGGTAACCATTTGTCCAGGACCTAACCTTGCTTATTTCAAAGGTATATTCAGTCTTAAAGAGATGGTAGACCATATTTATGGAAAAATCAACCTTAATCTTGACCCTGAAAGACCCCATGTATTCATTAAAGAACTTCAACTTTATGTTCAGCACTTAAAAGTAGAAATAGAAAAAACCATTCCTGAAAAGACTGCCAAATACGAATCTTACATTGAAAAATTCAAAAAGAATCTGCAGGATGGGATTCAATATTACCAAGAGTTGTCAGAGCAGATTTCTTTGGATACAGAGGAGATTTTGGACAAGATGAAAGTTCAGCTGGAAGGTATAAAAGAGGAAATTCAAGGCCTGGTTCCACAACTCACCTAATGTTCTAAAATCAATGTTGAGCATTACCAAAATTTTCACCTTTGAAACTGCCCATAGAATCAGTTCCTATCTAGGGGCCTGCCAGCATATTCATGGGCACAGTTATAAATTGCACGTTACCATCACAGGAGAGGAAGTTGGAGAAGATGACATGTTATTGGATTTCAAAATTCTCAAGCAAATAGTCAAAGATGTCATCGTAGATCCCATAGACCATGCCATCATGCTCAAAAGGAATGAGGTGAATGAACGGGATTTTGGAAAAATGGAGGAAAAAATATTCTGGATGGCTTCGGAACCAACAGCTGAGAGAATGTTGGAATGGATGGCGAATCAACTCCAACAAAAATTGCCCAACCAAATCCATTTAAAAAGACTGAGGTTATTTGAAACTGAAAATTCTTTTGCAGAATGGGAAAAATAATAAAAGATATATTTGTCCGATAATAAAGTATTCGTATCTTTGAATTGTTACACAAGGGAGTCAAATGGCTCCCTTTTCAAAAAACATATAAAGGATAAAATTATCCTTTAATATACTTCATGTTTATGAAAAGTTTCGAAGAATTCTCCTTACGGGAAATAATGCAGGCAGATTCAAGAGCAGAAAGTGTATTTCGTTCTATTGGAGTCAATACCATGTTGGAAAAGGAAAAAACAGTGAAGGAAATATGCACGAACTACCTCATTCACCCGGAAGAGGTATTGGACCAAATAGTGGAAGAGCTTTATAAATATTCTTATAGATAGAATCAAAAAAATATAACCATGAAGGCTCTAAAACCAATCTATTTGTTTCCATTTGTCCTGATAGCTTTAGTCACAGGAATGGTTGGAGGGTGGATCCGCATTGGCTATACTGAAATTGCAATATCAGGATCAGCTGCCAATCATGGTATCTTAATGGTCGGAGGATTTTTAGGCACCTTGATTTCTTTAGAGAGAGCCATGGTGATGAGGCATAAGGTTTGGTTAGTTGTTCCGTTGATAAGTGGATTATCCATCCCGGTTTTGTTGTTGCTGGGATGGCCCACTTTCGGAATAGCTATGATGTTGTCTGCAAGTTTAGGACTGATGGGTATTATGTACTTGCAGAGTTTGCGTCATCCTGCTTTATATCAATATGTAATGAGTGTTGGGGCATTGTCCTGGATGTTGGGTAATTTTTCGTTGCTGTATACAGGTTTTGTCCCAGGTGCTGTGCCTTGGTGGATTGGATTTGTGCTGTTCACCATTGTAGGAGAGCGTTTAGAATTGAGTAAATTTTTACCTACGCCTGTCATCGCCAAAAAAGCATTGGTTTGGCTATTGGCGGCCTTCTTTATTGGTCTTTGGTTACCGTTTCATGATTATGGTAATTGGTTGATGGGAGCTGCAATCATTTTTATGTCATTTTGGTTACTGCATTTTGATATGGCCAAAGTGGCTGCTCAGAAAAGCAAGCAATTTAAATATATAGGAATAGGTCTCAGGGTGGGTTATTTTTGGCTTACCCTACATGGTATCATCCTGACATTCATGACCGCTCATAGTTTCCACTATGATTTATATATCCATACTTTTTTCCTTGGATTTACTTTTTCCATGATTTGGGCACATGCTCCGATCATTTTACCCATGATTCTTAATATTAAGATAAACTTATACCACCCCATTCTTTGGATTGGATGGAGCATTTTCCAACTGAGTTTGTTAGGCAGAATTTTGAGCAGTGTCTTTGGAATATATGAATGGCGGACACTCTTCGGAGTGATCAATGGCTATTCAATATTGGCTCAATTTGCCTTAATGGCCGGAATTGTATTCTATAGTAAAGTCACAGAAAAAAAACTAAAAGTAGTTTCCAACCGACCAATAGAAAACAATCATCATCTCAAAACTACGAAACATGAAATGGACAGCGTGATATAAATCACAGATTCATGTCAAATGAACACTAACTTTGTAAGTTTAAAATGTACAAAAGTATCTCCCATATCCTGCTATCAATCGTCATCCTGTTGAATGGTATGGGGTACTCTTTGATTCAGGCAGATTTTGTGCTCAATAGGGAGACTATTTCAGAATTGTTTTGTATCAATCAGGATAAACCTGAACTGGCCTGTGATGGTAAATGTGAACTGGACAGAAGGTTAGGAGAGGCCCAGGAACATGAGGAAAATAGAAAAACTTTTGTACAGGAAGAAGTATTGCTGATGTATACTTTACCGGCAAAAGGATACCACATTGAAACATATTGGAAAGAATTTCATCCGATTTTTGGGGTTTTGGATGTATTTGAAATTGATTTTCTAAACGACAAGGATTTTTTTCACCCGCCACGGAGCTAATCTTAATCTATAATGGATTTTTAGGTCATTTTGCTTGATGTGTCAGCCCTAGGGTTTAGTGAGACACTGCGCTAAAATGATAAAAACCTGTTTCTTATTTCAAGTACAAGAAAAAAGATGGGGTATGCTTACCCAATAAACCATTCATTCATTAAGAATTTTCAGTTATGAAAACATATCATTATTCCCTCAAAAATATATTTGTGGCTTTGGCATTCTTTGCCTTAATGGTAAGTACAACAGAGGCCCGGCAATCATCTTCATTTCAAGTTCTCGATCACAACACCCATGAACCCATTATTGGTCTAATCTATCATTATGCGGACCAAAAAGGGGTCTCGGATGATAATGGTTTTATCAAACTGACTTTTGTTCCAGGAGAAATACTTCATCTAAGTCATGTCAATTATGGTAAGTGGAGCTTGAATGAAGAACAAGTACAATAGCTTTTGTTAAGTGGTAAGCTTTACCGACAAGAGCAACTCTTCAACTTACAACCTATTTCAGTGATTTCACTGAAAATGGCTGATGAAAAAGATAAAAAAATTGTCATCTCAGACCAGGAAAGGCTTCATCATGATGCCGGAGCCATCCTGAACCTGAATCCGGTAGTCAATGGTATCCGCAAAAGCGGTGCTTTTGCTTTTGATCCGGTGATGCGGGGATTTAAATACGATCAGTTGAACATCGTCATAGATGGTCTTCAGTCTGCAGCCGCAGCTTGCCCAAACCGAATGGATCCACCTACTTCACAAATAGCCCTGAACAGGATTAAGCAGGTTGAAATTTTGAAAGGACCACACGCCCTAAGGTATGGCATTGGATTGGGAGGAACGATTAATTTTATCCAGGAAGATCCTCATTTTTCAATGGATAAAGGGGTATATGGCAGGTTTTCTTCCATGTATGAATCCAATGGGAATGTGTTTAGAAATGAAGGAAGAGTGGGTTTCCATGGTCAAAATCATGATATCGGAGTAATGGGTTCTTGGTCCAAAGGAACAGATTATGTGGATGGGGATGGCAATGCAGTTCCTTCGAGTTTTATGAGAGGAACAGTGGGGATGTACGGTGATTTCAGAATAGGGTCCAGGGATTTAATACAGGTCACGGTAAACAGAAATTTTGCCAGAGATGTGGATTTTCCAACTTTGAACATGGACCTTAGGTCTGATGATACCTGGATGGCCAGTATCAGACATACCAAAACCCATTCCGGTCCCCATCTTCAGAAATGGACCACCTCTGCTTATGCTTCTTTGGTAGATCACCTGATGGACAATAGGTTGAGAGAGCTGAGTCCAAGAATGATGAATGCCACTACTCCTGCCAAGACCGAGCATATTGGTGCAAGGACAGAAGGGACCTGGCAATTGGGTAAAGCCAAACTATTTACCGGCGCTGACTTCAGGACTGAGGCAGCGGAAGGAATAAGGGAAAGAGAATTTTTGATGGGGCCTAATGCGGGAAAAATATTTTATGACAATGCCTGGCAAGACTCCAGAATTAACAAAACAGGGTTGTTTGGATCATACCATTTACCTGTAGGCGAATATGTGTTTAGTTTGGCGGGTCGCTTGGATGTGAACCAGGCTCAGGCCAATGACAATGCAGTGGAGTTTGTGCAGGTAAATCCTGAGACTTCTGTCATTCAACTAAATCCTGGAATTTCCAGTGGTTTAAAAAGAGATTTGGGCGATAAGTTCAATATAGGTCTTTGGTTGGCAAGGGTTCAACGCAGTGGAAGCATTACTGAAAGGTTTATCAATTATTTCCCAGTTGGAGTAGATCCTTATGAAATGGTCGGAAACCCTGAATTGAATCCCGAAACTAATAACCAATTGGATTTGGTATTGGGTTATCAGGCATCCAAAATATCAGCAGAAGTAAATTTCTTTGCGGCTTATTTGACTAATTATATCACAGCTGAAAAAGTTGATTTGACACCCCGACTACCAACTAGTCCTGGCGTAAGACAATATGTGAATATTGATGAGGCCATGAAAACAGGCTTTGAACTTGCAGTCAATCATTTAATTGGATATGGTATTAGCCAGCAATTGATGTTGGCTTATACCCGTGGTCAAAATTTATCCGCAGGTGAGGCATTACCCGAAATTGCACCGATGGATTTGAGGTATTTCCTTTTGGGCAATCACCTTAATAACCGCCTACATACAGCCATCAGGTTGAGACATGTGGTCGCTCAGAAAATGATTTCAAAAAGCTTTGGTGAAAGGGAAACCCCAAGTTTCACAATACTGGATATTGATGCCAGCTATTCTTTGACAAACTCAATTGCTGTTAAAGTTGGTGCCCAAAACCTTTTGGATCAGGCATATTATGAGCACTTGAACAGACCGTTTGGGGCAGACAGAAGACCAATGTATGCTCCGGGCAGGAACTTCTTCGTGATGCTCAGTGTAAAGTTCCCTTAAGCGATACCATTTGTTGAGATAATAAATTAGCCCTTGCAGGAAACTATAAGCTTACTGCAGGGGCATTTTAAGTCTTCGCTATAGAGTTATAGGAATCAGTGTTTTTTACGGAAAGTGCAGAAAGTATAATTCTGTACGTTATCAGAAGGTGTGAAATGATCAATATTGAAACATTTGATCGGTTCAAAATATGGACTGAATACCTGTTTCAACTCATCGATAGCGTACTTTCGGACTGGCAGACCACTACATTTTCCGGGCCCATTTTCAGAAAATGTTCCGACGAACAGAAGCCCGTTTTCTTTCAAAGCATTTTTGGCATGCTCAACGTACTTTTGGATATCTTTTTCTTCCAACAAAAAGTGAAAGGCTGCCCTATCATGCCAAACATTATATTTGTTGGACACACTGAATTCTAGGACATCTGAAACAATCCAATGAATATTTTGACCAGATTCTTTAAATCGTGCTTTCGCTTTCTCAATGGCTTTGGTAGCGATATCCAAAACTGAAATATGTTTGTATCCCATTTGGGCCAAATTGTCCACCAAGTAACTTTCACCGCCACCTATATCAATAATATTAGTATCTAATGGAACATTCAATTCCTCAAAAAATGAAAGTGATACCATTGGTTTTTGTTGGTACCAGCCCACTTCTTGGTGGTTTTTGGTTTCATAAATTTTTTCCCAGTGTTGTTTAAATGACAGATTATCCATGATTTTTTTAATTGCTACCAACAAATAACGTTTTTAAACCGTTAATCCTTTGTGTGAAAGATCACGGATAAATAGATGAAAATATCTTTTTTTTGAAGATGATCAAAATTAACTTGCGCAGCCACTTATGACCGATAGAATACATGTCTATCAATCATTCTAATAACCTGAAAATTGGGATTCTTGAGCATTTCTCTGGTTTCAACAAAAATCCATTAATTTAATTGGATTAAAGTATCAGTGATTTCCTACTCGAATCATCTACAAGTAAAGTATTAATTAAATAATAACATGTTTTCAAAAGCCTGTCAATACGGTATCAGATCTGTGATCTATATATGGAAGCAAAGTCTCCATGGCAACAAAGTTGGAGCAAAAGAAATAGCCGAACATGTTGATGCTCCTGAACCTTTTACTGCAAAGATCTTACAGGATCTTGTGCGCAAGAAAATAGTTGGCTCTATGAAAGGACCTACAGGGGGGTTTTATGTAGATAAAGAGCATGAAAAATATACATTGAAAGATCTTGTGGTGGCCATTGATGGAGATCAATTATTCAATGGCTGTAGCTTAGGTCTGAACCAATGCTCAGAGACTAATCCCTGTCCGTTACACAAAGAAGTGGTTAAGGTTAGAACTCATGTAATTACTATGTTGACCAAAAAGAGCCTCAAGCAGTTAGCAGAGGAAGTGGAAAACGGGGAGACTGTTCTGGCCAGATTTGCTTAAATCAGCAGTGCCCTTTTTTCATCATCTTTGATTTTATTGAACCGGAAAATAGCCAGGGCTGATATCAGCAAGAGGGTGATAACAAGCCAATAAACCCAAATTGGTACCGGAACAGGATCACCTTTGGCATAGGAATGTAGGCCAGATAGGTAATAATTCACCCCGAAGGAAGTCATGATGATGGCTCCAAATGCCCACAAACTGGCTAAATTGTATATGAGGTTATTTTTCAAACCCGGTACCAGTCGTAAGTGCAATACAACAGCATAAACAATCACCGAAATCAATGCCCAGGTTTCTTTTGGGTCCCATGCCCAATAGCGACCCCAACTCTCATTTGCCCAAACACCACCTAAGAACGTCCCTATAGTCAATAAAAATAGCCCTACAGTAATGGACATTTCATTGACCATTTGAAGTTCCCTTAAACTGTTCCACCAATTTGGCTTGCTGTTTTTAGGCCTAAATATGACCAGTAAAAGACTTAGAAGGGCAAGGATGGCAGACAAGGCTAATGGCGCATATCCGCTGACAATAACAGCCACATGGATTTTAAGCCAATAAGAATGCAGGACCGGCATAAGGTTGGTGATTTCAGGGTTCAGCCAATCCAGGAAACCTACAAAAAGCAATGTTCCCGAAAACAACAAGCCCAAAGGAAGGGTAAATTTGGATTTATTGGAGAAAATTAAGCCAAACATCAAGACACCCCATGCTACAAAAATCAGCATTTCAAAACCATCACTCCAGGGTGGGTGCTTTGCAATATACCAACGTAGACTTAAATGGAAGGTGAAAATCAAGAAACCCAACCAACTCAAGATTTTACCAGCTGACCAGGCATTCTCTAAAAATCTGCTGCTTTGGAAAAGCATCCAAATAGCCAGGACCAACATCAATGCTCCAATAATCCAAAATGGACCAAAAAGCTTCGTTCCCAGATTTAGCTTATTGAACCATAATTCAGCTTTGATCTCCATGTCTTTTGGATAAACCTCTGACCCTGCTTTTTGTTGATAGAGGGAGATATAGGATAAGGTTTCATCTGCTTCGGTCCAATCGCCCTCTTCTAGGCCTTTATTGACAGCATTGAGATAAAGTGGTGTGATGTTTTTGACAAAAACGGCATCCTCCTCCTCAAAACCTTGCATAAACTGTTGACCGGTGTACCAAGTATTGTTGTCGTCCAGCCTGTTTGGAAATAACCTAAGGAAATCTCCTGTGAGCAAGCCATAAAAGATATTAAACCTTTCATCTGTCTTAAGTAGTTCATTATGGGCTTCATTTCTTTCAGAGGGTTTCAATTGGTTGGCCTTTTCAACCATTGCCTGAATAAGGTAATTACCTTCTTCATCCAAAAAGTTTTTAAAGCTTACCCTATCAGTAGATTCTATATTGAGCTTTTGAAAAACTTCAAATGATTTTTTCTGATCAATTTTAATAATCGGTAATTCACTAAAGGTTACCGGGTCGATTTGGACTGCGAGTAAAAACTGTTCAGGGTTGAGTCGTAATTCTCCCTCCGGACCAGGGAGGCTGATGTAACTTTTACCTGTCAGTTTTCTGACAATTTCATTGGCCAAAGTATTGAGCGGCTTCATCCTTCCGTCCAGATCCTGGACAATTAAGCGGCCATAAGCATCCGCATGTTCTTTCGGAACAATGCTGTTATTTATCTGATTTTCATTGGAAGGGTTCTTCATTCCATAGATGGCGACTAATCCTAAAGCAATGATCCCTGCTACGATGCTTTTATTTACATAATTCTTTGATGGATTCTTTACAGGATTTCCCTTGTTCGATTTATTTAGTTTGGTGTTCAGAATTCTGAAACGGCTTCCTTTGGCAAATAGGGTCAAAAACATTCCCAAAGTCAGAAGGGTATATCCCAAATAGGTAAGGTAGGTGCCTGGTCTATCCTGATTGACAGAAAGAATAGTTCCTCTTTCATCGGTGTCATAAGAAGATTGATAGAACCTGAAGCCTTTGTGGTCCAAGACATTATTCATGAATATCCGATAAGGGAATTCTTCCCCTGCATCCATGACCATTACTTCACTGGCATAGCTAGAGGGGCTCTGACTTCCGGGATACCGTTCAAGTTCAAAGGCATTGAGGTAGAGTGAATAGGGGATTTGGATTGGCTTTGGACCAAATGTCACTCGGTAATCTTTCCCTTTGTAAGAAAAATTGCTCCAACTGGGTTCAAAACTCACTAATTTGACATAACTTTCAGTGATGAGCTGATCATTTTGGTCTAATACTTTGAACCTGATCACATCGAACAGGTTCTTGGCAATATTTTCATCTTCTTCTGCCCGATATACCACTTTGGAGTTTTCATGAATGCCTTTAATCAAAAAGGCGCCTTCATCCCATTGATAGAGTGTTCTTAATTGAATGGCTTGTTTTTCGCCCGCATGCATCGTGCCCATTTGCTGACTGCTCATTTCCATCATTTGAAGATGAACATCCGATTCAATTACCCAATAATCCTGTTCTTTGTATATACGGATAGGGTGTGAGGGGTCATTTTTGGTGCTCAAAGTGATGCTACCCATTTGTATATATTTGCCCTGATCAATCAGGTAATCTTCCCTTCCGGCATTTTGGGCAACAGCTAGGTCTACAAAAGTTTCTGTTCCCGCTTCAAAAAACTCAACAGCCCCTTTTATATATTCTTCCACAATAACTTTGAAAGGTTCTTGACCGATCTCTACATTCACCGTTTTTGGCTTGAAATCTTTGGGGAGCAGGGATAGGGGTTTTTCAAATTTTCTGTTTTCATTTTCAGATAACTGCTGCACCTGAAGGTATTTCGCTGTGGTATAAAAAGTATTCGATTCTTGTCCCTGACGGATATGCATGATGCCTTCTTCACTGAAATAACGGGTAATACCTGCACCGAGAATGATAATGACGAAGGCGATATGGAAAAGCCCAATAGGCCATCTGTTTTGATGAAATAGACGATACTGTCCAATATGAGCTATAAAATTAATGGCCATCCAAATCATGATAATTTCAAACCACCAAACATCGTAAACCAAGCCCCGGGCAACAGCAGTACCATGATCATTCTCAATGAATGTCGCGACTGCCATTGCAGCAGCATATGCAATTAACAAAACCAAGGTGATTTTAGTGGAGAGCAAAAACTTCAGGTACTTCATAACTTATAAAAGAATTCCAATAAATTTATTTTTCATCGTTGGCCTGTAGATCAACATCAGGTAAGCCCAGTTTTGGGTGTTTTTGGGATTGTTTACATTTTGGAGATATTGAAATGTATCTGTGCTAAAAAACTGACTGTACCCCCCTTGAATGGAGAAAGCATCACTCACAATAATTCCCATACTAAGGTCAAGTTCACTTCCTAAATAACTGTTGAGTTTTTCAGCAAAAAAATCTGAACCGGTTGGACCACTCACTCTATAAACGTCATTTTGAGCATAGAACAAGTGAAAATCCCCTTGGAAGAACAGCTTTTTATTGAAAGCATACCTGGATTTTAGAAAATAATCTTTCAAACCTACATTGTTTTCATGGGTGCCGCCTACGTAAAACAAGTCCATGTACCCATTGAATAAATGGTTGGTTCCATAAAGTGGACTGTAGGATCTATTTTCGGTTCCCCCGAGCATTGAGGTACCACTGATATATTCTGTTCCCAGTGATAAGGTCCAGATTTTACCTTCTTCGGGCTGAATTGCGATGCTGTGGTTATATGCTAAGCTGAAATTAAAGGCATTTAGCCGATGTCCTTGAACATCTTTTCCAAACTGGTGGTAATAAAAGGCATTGAACTGTGAATTTCCAGAATTATACCTTAAGGTAGGCAAGCCTAAAGTAGAGCGGTATCGGACTCCTTTATCTGTCAGAGCCCCATTGGTATCAAAAGTCTGCCATTCTCTTCCGTCGTTCCAAAAGAGTGCTGAGAAGGAGAATTTGTCCCATTTGTTTTCATATCTGGCCATTTGGGCGATCTTATACTGATTAGGTACGGTAAAAGGTTGATCGGTAAGCGTTTGAGCCGCCTGATTGTAGGCTCCCCCAAAATGAAATTTCATATCGCCTTTTTCATGCTTGACCAGTGCAAAGTCATGTGCTCTGGCCTGTAAGGCCCAGTCAAGATTGCCCAAAAACCTAAAATTATCATAATTGAGTTCCTGTCTTCCGAGTTTGATTTGCCAGTTTTTACCTAGTTTGGCCTGTGCCCATGCTTCATGTACAGAAAGAAAATTGTCAGAGGCTTTGATTTGTGGTGTGCTTCCCCAGACTCTTACATCCTGTACACTCATATAAAATGTGAAATTTTCCATTTCGTACATGGCCTGAAGTCTTGCCCTGTGCGCAATAAAAGCTGCAGGATCGGCATCAGCGGGAATTAACCTACTGAATCCATTTCTGAATTCAGTTCTCTGAATGATCTGACCGTCCACTTTGAATTGGGCAAGAAGAGGCTGGTGGATTTGGGCTAAAATGATTCCCAAAACCAGGAGATGGAGCTTTTTCATCAATTTTTCATTTAAAGGCCTTACCTGCTAGAAAGGGTTTTAACCTCTTTTTTGGCTTCCCTTGCTTTTCCTTCTTTTAGCCATTGTGGTACTACCTGGTCCAGAAAATTCACTTTGTCTGCCCGTTCTTTGTCCATGTCAAGTCCAATATAAGCCTGAAGTGCAGCTTTACTTGAAAAATCCGGCATTTCAACAGGTTTGTTGTGCCCCATGGATGCCAATAATCTAGCTAATTTAATCCTTGTGTCCTGTATGATTTCCGTACCAGATGTAACAATTCTACTGGATTCTAAAGGAGCATGGAATGCACCTCCATGGGAGGCAACGACATAATCCCATCTCCATTGTGCATGCCGTAAGCCTGTCAGAATATCCTTCATCTGTTCCTCTGTGGCTCCAAGTTCCCATGCTTTACCCGCCTCAATATGGGCCATAGCAATGAGTTTTTGAAGTTTCGAAGATCCTTCTTTTACTTTTCGCTGTCGGTCATACACATCAGTGATCAGGTCTGACTGTTTCTCCCGGTGACAAACAAAACATGAGTTCTCTACATTGCTCAAAGGCGAGCCGATATGGTGGTCAGTAAACTTCTGGCCCCCCTCATTTTTATAAGGCATATGGCAATCAGCACAGGAAACGCCCCTTTTGGCATGTACACTCATTTCAAACAATTCATAATCCGGATGTTGGGCTTTGAGCATTCTGGCCTTGCTGATAGGGTGTGTCCAATCTGAAAAATCGATATTGTCATAATAGGCCTCCATATTTTCTACTGTCATGCCATCTTTCCAGGGAAATGTCAGATAGGCAGCATTTTCTTTTCCTGGTTTGTTCTTATCAAAATAATACTCCACATGACATTGGGCACAGACCAAAGACCGCATTTCCTGATGAGAAGCTTTACTGACATCTTTACCCATAGCTTCAAACGCTTCTACCAAAGCGGGCCTCGTAATGGTCAAATTCATGGTTTGTGGATTGTGACAATCAGCACATCCAATTGGATTGATCACCTCAGTGCCTAAATCAGATAATTTTTGACTGTAATATTCGGTCACCCCCATCTCACTCATCAACCTTGGAACGTCCGGGCTTTTACATGTCCAGCAGGTAGAAGGCTGTGGACCTTCTCCGGGAGCCATTGGGCTGCCTATTCTGATGGTGTTTTGGACGTCTGTCACGGCATAAGCATGTCCCCTAGGATGGTTATAGTCTTTACTAAAGGCATAGCCTGCCCATAGGATGACCAATTCTGGCTGGTCGGCCAATACATCTTTGAATCCACTGGTATTATACATGCTTTTGAAGGTGGTATCTTGGGTTTTCATGTAAGATTGGTACTGCCTTGGGTAATTTAGTCCCCAAACAGAGTCTCTTGGTTCAATACCTTCTATTTGTACCTTGGGCTGATAAGCGAACCTGGCTTCTGTTTTTCTGTCCATGATAGAATATGCCAGCATGGCCAATAAAAAAACTATGACTGCTGTCAACGTGAAAAGGATCCAATTTTTCATAGTAAAGGTGGTTTATAGGGAATGCTTTTTTATCTGTTATTCATTGATTCTTTGAGCCATTTAGGAATGATATCCAAATCCTCAGGAGCATGGGCCTTGATGGGCTCTATCTGATGCCCAACAGCAGATAGACTTTTGACTTTGCCATGTGGAACCTCTCTATGACATTCCCAACAAATCCTGTCAGTTCTATGCCCCTGATGATTTTCCACAAAACCAAGTAGTTTGGCATCGGTTACCTGATTTTCATGACACCTGATACAATTATTTTGGATTACTTTGATGGAAGGTTCGAGGGCTCTTATAACTTGTGGCTCTGCCCTTAAAGTAAAAATAGAGGCATGGTACAGGCCGTCTTTTGCCTTGAAGAAATATTTATTGGCAATGTTGTCGTGAGGAACATGGCAATCATTGCAATGGGCAACTTCCCTATGAGAACTATGGGTCCACGTGATATATTGTGGTGTCATGATATGACAGTTGACACATGCCTGCGGATCATCAGAAAGGTAAGAAGCTGCATTACTTAATCTAATGAGGTATAGGCCCAATCCAAAAATCGCAGCTACTAATATAGTCGCTGCCGGTCGCCATTTATGGGGAGGGATGAGGTTATATTTGAATAACCCTCTTTTTATTTTTTGGCGTTTGCCCATAGTGGTTTATGAGATTGATAAATCAAAATTATGATGTTTTATAGAAATAAATCATGACATAAATCATCTCCATTCAATTTAAGATTTAATTTTTGGAAATAACATTGAATTGTCAAATAATCTCTGATTCATAATAAAAGATTATGCAAGGCATTAAAAGTATAAATAAAAATTAATGAATGGTGATTGCCATTTTTGCATAATCGTTCATTCTTAACTATTTATATGATCATGGAAGTGAAAGAAAAACTTGAAGTCAGTTTAATTGAAGGTCAATTCGAACCAAAAGAAGCATTGGAAATTTTACAAAATCTCATCAGCCATAAAGTCAATTTTCATTTAGTTAAAAATTTTAACTCTGAAGTTCGTTATGGTGTAAAATCGGTCAAATCCCTGGAAAGGATTAAATCTCTTCAGGAAGCTAATATCGAAATTCAGGAATTGCTTGAGAAAGCAGCTAAAGAGGGGCAAGAACTTTCTGTAAAAGCTAAAATTCAGATAGAATTTATTTGATAATTTTTCATTTTCTAAACTTTTTAAGCTGATTTTTTTCATCATTTTTTTTGAAAAGTATGACTTTGGTCATAAAGGATAAAAATATCCTTTATTATCTTGCGTCAAAATTCAAACCCAAATCAATATGAAATCTATTTTAAAAACATTTGCCGTGCTTATTGCTATGGTATATCTGACCGGGTGTGGCACATCCGAAAATCAGAGTCAGGCAGTCTCCAGTGAATCTTCCACACCTTCTGTGGGTCAATCAGGGGTTAAAGATGATGTTTCAAACCCAAATGTGGTACAAGTTGCAGTAGGGTCAAAAGACCATACTACTTTAGTGGCTGCACTTAAGGCGGCTGAATATGTAGATGCATTGACCAATGTGGGTCCATTTACTGTTTTTGCACCTACTAATCAGGCTTTTGATGCCCTTCCAGCAGGAACTCTTGAAACCCTGACCAAAAAGGAGAATCAAAGACAATTGAGGGACATCTTGGAATATCATGTGCTGTTAGGAGTGTATAAGCCTGGCGATTTTGTCAATGGCCGCAAAATGGGGACAGCAGACGGTCGTTCTGTTGAAGTTACTATTGATGCTGATGGCTCGATTCTAATCAATGGTGGAAAAATTTTAGGTACCGTGGAAGCATCCAATGGGATTATACATGTAATAGACAAGGTATTGGTACCGAATTAAAGGTTATTTCATATACATGGTTGTTGGTTTCTAATTGAAAAAGCAAAAGGCGATGCCTTCTGCTTTTTTTCATTTATATCTTATTATAGCCTTCTATCCAAAAACACTGGATTTAATCAGTAATTATTTTTTGATTTTAATCATGGATAGAAGAACAGTATTGAGGTCGTTGGCGATCACAGTTTGGGGAATGGTTTTGTTGCCGGGATGTGATATGGATTTGAATAAGGAGCAATCAGTAGGCCTTGTCAGGAGCCTTCCCCTTACTGCTCAACAAAAAAAGAATCTGGAAAAGCTAGTGGATACTTTTTTGCCCAAGACAGAAACACTTGGAGCTGCAGACCTACAGATTCATCATTTTTTGGACAAATTGATAGCAAATTGTTATCCGGTAGAGACTCAAGAGTTATTTATGTCAGGAATGGGAATTTTGGAAGATAAAGCAATGAAAGCGTTTGGAGAATCCTTTTTTGATGTTGATCAAATGCAGAGGGAAAGTATTTTGATGGAGTTGGACAATGAAGATGATGAACTGGAAAAGAATTTTTATGATTTTGTTAAAGAACAGGTAGTCAATGCCTATACCACCTCTGAATATTTTCTTACGAATTTCACCAACTACGATATGGTTCCGGGCGGATACGATGGCTGTGTAACCGTTCCGGAAGAACCTTTTAAAATATAAACAATGCCAAATTTTAATATTGATGCAGAAAAACAAAGAACTTTTGACGCCATAGTAATCGGTTCGGGAATCAGTGGGGGATGGGCTGCGAAAGAACTATGTGAAAAGGGCTTGAAAACGCTCGTGCTTGAAAGAGGCAGGGATGTCAAGCATATCAAAGATTATCCTACAGCTGACAAACATCCCTGGGAATTTGAGTTTGGGGGAAAGCTACCTCTGGAAAAACAAGAAGAGTTTGTCCGAAGGGGAGCGCGAATTCATGAATCTACAGCACATTTTTGGATGAAGGAAGGTGAGCAGGATATTGTCGAAGAGAAGCCATTCCAATGGACAAGGGGATACCAGGTTGGAGGAAAATCCCTTCTTTGGGCAAGGCAGACGCAACGTTGGTCTGATTTGGATTTTGAGGGTCCACTTAGAGATGGGTATGCTGTGGACTGGCCTATCCGGTACAAAGACCTGGCACCATGGTACAGCCATGTGGAAAAATTCTCCGGTATAGCAGGGAATAGAGACGGTTTGCCCCAATTGCCGGATGGGGAATTTTTGAAGCCTTTTGATTTAAGTTGCGTGGAAAAGCACTTTCAAAAAGTAATTGCAGATAATTACCAAAACCGTCATCTGATTCATGGAAGATGTGCGCATATCACCACACCTGAACCTATCCATCAGGAACAGGGTAGGGTAAAGTGTATGAATAGAAACCTGTGCAATAGAGGATGTCCACTTGGTGGGTACTTTAGTGCCAATGCTTCCACTTTACCCTGGGCTGAAAAGACGGGCAATATGACTTTACGGCCTCATGCGGTCGTGCATTCCATTATTTATGATGAACATAAGGGGAAAGCCACAGGTGTTAGGATAATAGATGCTAATGATATGCAGCTTTATGAATATTTTGCAAAAATTATCTTTGTCAATGCCTCAGCATTGAATTCCAATTTGATTCTGCTCAATTCTACATCTTCAAGGTTCCCCAATGGTCTTGGGAATGACAATGGTTTATTGGGAAAATACATATCCTGGCATAATTACCGAGGGCAGATTTCTGCCAGGAGTGAAGACTTTCAGGACATGATGAGTACAGGCAAAAATCCAAGTCATAGTTATATTCCAAGATTTAGAAACCTTTACCAACAGGAAACGGACTTTCTCAGAGGATATGCCGTTGGCTTTGGGTCTTCTTCAAGGGCAGTTCAATTCAGTAGGGATGGGTTAGGCGAAACACTCAAAAACAATCTCTTCAACCGTTCCCTTGGCCCTTGGTGGGTCTCTGCCTGGATGCAGGGTGAGGTTATTCCGATTGAAAGTAACCATGTCAGGTTACATGGTGAATTGAAAGATAAATATGGGATACCACAGTTGGTTTTGTCTTGCGATTGGACAGAAAATGACGATAAGATGGTGAAGGATTATATGGAACAGATGTCTGACATGTTCGAAAAGGCAGGTTTTACCCAAATCAATGCCCGCGATTCAGGGGCAGCCCCAGGTTCAGATATCCACGAAATGGGAGGAGTAAGAATGGGCCACGATCCGAAAACCTCCCTGCTCAATAAATGGAATCAGTTGCATGAATGCAAAAATGTATTTGTAACAGATGGTGCCTGCATGACCTCTACAGCAACCCAAAATCCTTCTTTGACCTATATGGCCATTACTGCCAGGGCTGCTAACTATGCCATAGAAGAACTTAAAAAAGGAAATCTATAAGGCTTCGGATTGGATGAAAAATAAGGAAATGAAGCCTAAAGTTACACTTCCTCTTCAGGTCGGAATCTGATTTCATTGGGATAGGGCAGAGCATGGATCCATTCTCCCGATAGAATACGTTCTTGGATGCTGATCCAATAATCAGGATTAAACAGATTTTGGTGGTATTCGAAAAAATGTTCCCGGACATCCTGTCTTCCGATCATGAATCTTTTAAAATCTTCCGGAAATATATCGTTGGCTTTTATATCATACCATGGTTCTGAAGCATATATCTGCTCAAAAGTCTCAGGTTTTGGCTTCCACCTGAAATTCATATCGGTCAAAAATTCTATTTCATCATAGTCATAAAATACCACACGCTTTTGTCTGGTCACTCCAAAATTTTTGGTCATCATGTCTCCGGGAAAGATATTGGCTTTGGCCAGCTGGAGGATGGCGTGTCCATATTCTTCAACTGCCTGTTTGGCTTCTTCAAGGGTACAGATTTCCAAATATATATTTAAAGGAATCATTCTCCTTTCAGTATATACATGTTTGATAATCAGTTCATTGTTTCTGAATTCCAAATATGAATTTACCGTGTTTTTGAGTTCACGGATCAGTTCAGGGTGTATTCGATCCAAGGGGAGATGGAATTCCTCGAATTCATGGGTGTCAGCCATTCTGCCGACTCGGTCATGGAGACCGACCATTTTATACTTTTCGCGGACTTCCTGCCTTGTCATGGTTTTTGGAGGATCAAAATAATCTTTGATCATTTTGAAAACGATATTGTAAGAAGGAAGTGTGAATACGGTCATCACCATTCCTTTTACCCCTTCAGCAATGACAAACTTATCTTCACTCTGCTGCAGGTGCATCAGAAAATCCCTGTAAAATTCAGTTTTTCCATGTTTGTTGAATCCTATGGCATTATAAAGTTCATGGATCTGCTTATGGGGGATAACGGCATGCAAAAAGGCAATCATCTGGGAAGGGATGTCCACTTCGACCATAAAATAAGATCTTGTAAAGCTGAATAGGTGGGCCATGATTTTGGGATCAAAAATCAAAGTGTCTACAAATACACCTTTTCGGCCATTGAGAAAAGGAATGATGAATGGCATCCATTTGCCTCCAACAAATGTTCTTCCGATCAGATAGGCGGCTTTATTTCTGTAAAAAACACTTTTTAAAACCTGAGTAATGGTATCTTCTGAAATGGTGTACCGTGATAAAATCACTTCACGTACTGAATGGACCAAAAACTGTATGTCAGCTTCTTTATTTAAATATTGGGTTTCGAAATCAAAATCATCTATGATTTTTTGGATGATTTTCTGTAAACCCAAAGATGAAGGATAGGTATGGTAGAGGTCTTCATTGGAATAGATATCACAGGTATTATAACCTTCATGAACAAACATCAATTCTTCATTTATAGCGAGGCCAGGATAGGATTTACGGATGATGGAGTTGAAAAAAGTTTCCGCAAGTTCCCTATCTTTTCTTTCTGTGATATTTTTTGAATAATGTTCTTTTGTGGTTTTCCAAAAATTGTAGTCGCTGTAACAATCTTTTACCAAGGCAAGAACCATGTTTTTAGTGGCATTTACCTGATCCTTGTAAAGACGTAATCTTTTGAGGTGAGTTTCCTGCATTCCACTCCAATCCCTACTTCTGAAATGTAACGGAGATACCTTTGTCAATTTTTTGAAATTCTGGATATATTTTTCATATCCTATTTGAATTTCTTCAGCTGTTTTATTGATCAACTCTTTATTCATGAAAAGGAATTTCTTCTAGCGATTAAGATATGGGATAAGATCAATAAATCAACCCATTAATTCATAAAAGTTATTTTTTGCCCAAAAGGAATTATCCTTTTTATTCTTTGAACTTTTATTTTAAAGATGGGGGGATTTTATAGATTTCATGAATGAACTGAAGTTGAATTTGATATTGCAAATCAAAGAGTTATGAATTTTATAGTTTAGTGGGTTTTGGAGTAGGAATTATTCGTTTAGTCTTACGGATTTTTGACAAAATAAAATTTTCGCAATCGATTGTTTGGACAATATCAAAACATTTTTTACCTTTCCCACATGTTATTCAATCATTGAATATCTACAATAGGTTTAATAGGTTTGAGAGATGGAAAAGGCTGGAACAATGTTCCGGCCTTTTTTGATTTTTGCATATTTTGTGTTTCATTCGTATTCTTTTTCCAGACAAAATGAAGCGTTTCAATTCCCTTTTGTTTTCAATTCCTATTGTGGCACTCATCTCGGTGAACACAAGCTCTTGCTCATCTGAAAAAAAGTCTGCTGAATCAGTTTCTGAAACAGTAGAAAGCGTGTCTGATGAGGAATTGGTTTTAGTAGAAACGGGAGTACAGCAACTCGCAGATTGGGTTCAATTTTGGAAGAGTAACGCATCTACATTTAATCCTTCTTTATTTACTTTAGAAAGGGTGGAAGATTTCGAAGTATTGGAGTGGCCTGAAGAGAATCCCATTGGACCAAATAGCCCTTTATTTTCTTACCTCTTACCACAACCTGAAGGAGAAGGGACTGTGGATATTTATAGCTACAAGGTTTTTATTCCTGCAGAAGGCAAGCCTGGATTCAATCCGGATTCTGAAGTAATCTATTTTAAAGAAAATGGATTGAGGGAACGCCTCTTGTTTATAGGGCCTTCCGGAGGATTTGAGGATGCCATTTGGGTAAGCCCTGATCATTTGTTGGTGGCCGGGTTTTTTGAAGAAGAACGAGGCACCACACCTAAAATTTGGTTGATTGATACGGAGCTGAAGCAGTATTCAGTATTTAAACACCCGCTTTACACAACAAATTATGCAAAAGACGGGTATTTAAGGAAGAAGCTAAGCAATATCGATTTTTGATGGAGTTTGAAAAAGTAATCAGAAAGCTTGAAAAAGCATTGAAAGAACCATTGCCCGGAAGATCAGGCCAGATTACCATGGCACCTGTGCCCGTGGATGAATCCCGTTTTGTTGAAAATATCAGGACAGACCATAGAAAAGGTGCTGTTTTGATGCTTTTTTATCCTGATCTAAAAAATCAGACATTTGTTCCTTTTATCAAAAGACCCACCTATCCCGGTGTACATAGCGGACAGATTGCATTTCCCGGTGGAAAAATGGAAGAAACAGACAGGGATTTGTCGATGACTGCCCTTAGGGAGACAGAAGAAGAAATAGGTGTTGATGCATCAAAAGTTGAGTTGCTTGGAAAATTGAGTGATTTGTACATTCCTCCAAGTAATTTTATGGTTTCACCTTATGTTGGCTTCACACTTGAAAAACCCCAATTTCAGGCCCAACCTGAGGAAGTTGCAAGGATCATTAATTGTGAATTGAGTAGGATTCTGGACAAACAATCCAGAAAAAAAGGCATTGTTCATGGGAGTGGGGGATATCGTCTGGATGCCCCTTATTTTGATATAAAATCTGAAATGGTATGGGGCGCCACAGCCATGATGCTGGGTGAATTCACTTATCTCTGGGACAAGTTAGATTTTTGATTTTAGGATCAATTGTGCTATTGTTGTGAAAAACATCAATTTCATGCAGGAAAATAGCCCTTTGATCACCAATGATGCAGTAGTTTTTGGTATACTGATGACTGTACTTGCATTGGTATTTGCCACTTCATCAAGTACCAACAGTTTTTGGAGAAAGTTTTACAGAATAGTTCCTTCAATCTTGTTGTGCTACTTCATTCCTGCAGTATTGAATTCATTTGGTTTGATATCAGGAGAGACTTCCAGTCTTTATAAAGTTGCTTCAAGATATCTACTGCCCACTTCATTGGTATTGCTAACCTTGAGTATTGATTTTAAGGGAATCTTAAAACTTGGTCCAAAAGCATTGATCATGTTTTTAGCAGGTTCTGTGGGGATTATTTTAGGAGGACCTTTGGCCTTATTTACGGTTTCGGCAATTTTTCCGGAAGTATTGGGCGGAGTTGGGCCAGATGAAATTTGGAGAGGTTTGGCTACCATTGCCGGAAGTTGGATTGGCGGAGGGGCCAATCAGACAGCGATGTTGGAAGTTTTTGGAGCTAGTTCTACCTTATTTTCCCAAATGATAGCTGTTGATGTATTGGTTGCCAATGTTTGGATGGCTGTGCTATTATATTGGGCTGCCAAACCCGGGAAAATTGACAAGTTATTCAAAGCAGATAGTTCTGCTATCTTTGAACTGCAGGATAAGGTTGAGAAATACCGTGAGAGTATTTTGAGGGTGCCCAGTATGTCGGATACAATGAAGATTTTCGGAATTGGTTTTGCCCTTACTGGTTTTTCCCATTTAGTAGCAGATACTATTGCACCTTTTATTGGTGAAAATTATCCAAATTTAAGCCAATATTCCCTTGATTCTACTTTTTTCTGGATTGTGGTGATAGCCACCACAGGAGGTTTGCTATTATCCTTTACCAAAGCCAGAGAGCTTGAAGGGGCGGGTGCTTCCCGTTTGGGTTCGGTACTCTTGTATGTACTTGTGGCCACTATTGGGATGCAAATGGATTTGATGGCTGTCTTTGATAATCCCGTGTTTTTCCTGATTGGTATTTTTTGGATGATTTTCCATGTGCTGATCATGTTGTTAGTGGCTTTTTTGATCAAAGCCCCATTCTTTTTTGTGGCAGTGGGTTCTCAGGCCAATGTGGGAGGAGCAGCTTCAGCACCTATTGTGGCTTCTGCTTTTAATCCGTCATTGGCACCTGTAGGGGTTCTGATGGCGGTTTTGGGATATGCAGTTGGAACCTATGGTGCTTATATTTGCGGATTGCTCCTTCAGATGGTTCACGGGATGTGACCAAAAAGCCATATATTCAATATTTGAAGGTTCTTCAGTAGGGGAACCTTTTCTTTTTTACAGAAAATTAGGAGATTAAGATAATTCAACATAAAAAGCTGAACTGAAGGCTCGATGAAGAGGTTATCATACATACATTCAAATTTTAAATAATCATATGCAAAGACTTGAAAATAAAGTTGCCCTCATTACCGGGGGATCAAAAGGAATTGGTTTTGGTATTGCGGCCGCATTGATGGCAGAGGGTATGAACGTAGCGATTACCAGCAGATCTCTTGAATCAGCTCAGGAAGCAGCAGCTGAACTCAATAAATCAGGTAAAGGAAAAGCCTTAGCTATTGAAGCAGATGTGCGTGATTATACATCGCAGGAAAATGCTATCAAACAAGTGATGGAGAAATGGGGAAGGTTGGATTTATTAGTGGCGAATGCCGGAATTGGTCATTTTGCGCCAGTTGAGGAGTTGAGTTTAGCCCAGTGGCATGAAACCATTGATACTAACCTTACAGGGGTATTTTATAGTGTCAAAGCAGGATTTGAGGCACTTAAGGAATCAAAAGGATATTTTATCAGCATCTCCAGTTTGGCAGGAACGAACTTTTTTGCCAATGGATCCGCTTACAATGCAAGTAAGTTTGGTGTGACAGGCTTCACTCAAGCTGCGATGTTGGATTTGAGAAAGTACGGTATCAGGTGTACCACCATTATGCCTGGTTCTGTGTCTACCTATTTCAATAACCACGTTCCAAACGATAAGGATGGCTGGAAAATCCAGATTGAAGACTTGGGCCAAATGGTAGTGGATCTCATGCAGATGCATCCGAGGACTTTGCCAAGCAAAATTGAAGTGAGACCGACAATGCCAGCTTAATCAGATAGATGTGGTGAATAACTGAACTGTCAATTCTTGAATTGGCGGTTCAGTTTTTTTTGTGGTATTCTTGAAAAAAACTCTCATCAGTAAATCTATCATTTTTTAATCAACTCACTTTTCAGATACCTATATGAATATCAAATTTTTGTAGTAATTTGAAACAATTGAAAGTTAATCATCAATAAGAATTTTAAGTATTTTTAACCTATGAAGCTCCTGACTACCCAGGTAATGTTATTTCTTAAAAACAAGCCAGACAGAAGAAACTTCGTGACCTTACTTAGGTTTTTATTGATTCTACTTTTATTGGTTGTTGTTTTTTCTTTACTCTTTCATTTTTTGATGGAAAGGGAAGGTAGATATTTTTCTCCTGTGACAGGTTTTTATTGGACTTTGACGGTCATGTCTACACTTGGCTTTGGAGATATTACCTTTGATAGTGATTTGGGAAGATTTTTTTCAGTTGTCGTATTGGTTACTGGTATGTTGTTTCTTCTTATTCTTTTTCCTTTCACCTTTATCAACTTTTTTTATTCCCCTTGGATGAAAGCGCAGGAGCAGGCCAAAGTGCCAAGAGAATTGCCGTCAGATACCACAGGACATGTGATTTTAACCAGATTTGGACCTGTGACTGAGTCATTGATCAAAAAGTTGAAAAGGTATAAATATCCCTATGTAGTCATTGTAAAAACTTTATCCGAAGGTCTTGAACTTCAGCAAGATGGGGTTAATGTTTTATTAGGGGATTTGGGAGATCCACAGACTTATGTCAATGCCAGGGTAGCATCTGCAGTGCTGGTAGCTACCACTGAATCTGATGTTTTAAATACCAACGTAGCTTTTACCGTAAGGGGTGTCAACAAAAACATACCCATTATTTCCACTTGCAATTCAGAGGCATCAGTGGATATTCTAAAGTTGGCAGGAAGTAATCATGTGCTTCAGTTGGGTGAGAATATGGGACTTTATTTATCCCGAAGGGCAAATGGGGGGGATGCCAATGCGCATCTTATCGGAAGATTTGGAGAGTTGATCATTGCGGAAGCAATGGTGACAGGATGTTCATTGGTAGGCAAAACCCTCAAGGAAACAGAACTGAGACAGAAAATAGGAGTCAGTGTAGTGGGAGTCTGGGAACGGGGAAAGTTCAAAACAGCCCAGCCTGATACCATGATTACTGAAAGCTCAGTGCTTGTTTTGGCAGGTTCTCCGAGACAAATTGAAGCATACAACAAAAAGTATGAAATCAAAAATGATAATAAAGCGCCCATTGTCATTTTGGGAGGTGGAAGAGTTGGAAGGGCTACTGGAAGGGCTTTAGAGGCAAGGGGCATTGATTATAGGATTGTAGAGAAAGACCCAAGCAGGATAAAGAATGCAGAGCGGACCGTACTTGGAGATGCAGCAGACCTGGATGTTTTATCAGAAGCAGGTATTAATGAATCACCCTGTGTCATCATCACTACCCATGATGATGATGTAAATGTCTACTTGACCATTTATTGCCGATCACTAAGGCCTGATATTCAGATTATCACCAGGACAACTTTGGAAAGAAATCTGGCAGCAATCCATAGGGCCGGAGCAGATTTTGTCATGTCTTATGCATCAATGGGTGCAAATGCCATGCTCAATATATTAAGGAAAAACGATGTGTTGATGGTAGCGGAAGGCTTGGATCTAATCAGGGTAAAAGTGCCTGGATATTTGATTGGGAAAACGATAGCGGAATCTGCCATTAGAAAGCAAACAGGTTGTACCGTCATTGCCATTAACTGTAATGGCAAAACGCAGATCAACCCTGAACCTGAGATGGAAATCCCAGAAGGCGCTGAGATGATCCTTATTGGTACTGTTGAATCCGAAAATGAATTCTTTAGAATTTATGGAGAAGGGATTGCCTGAAAAAGAGGCTATCCAATCATGTTCAACTTCGTATGGTCATTTCCAAAGTCCTCTTTTTTTTTCTCTTGCTTCCCTTTGAAGCCTTATAAATAATTCCGCATGTTTGACATTTGGAGGTACGGTCATAACAGTTGCATATCCTTGGGCTACAAGGTGAGCATTTAAAAAAGTGCCATCTTCTAGGTAAACATAAGCAAGAGTTCTTTTATACCGGTCATATTTGCTGACATCAAATTCAAGTCTGATTTTTTTTCCAAGGAGTAATCTTTCTATATAGGCAGAAGCCTCTTTTCCGTAATGACCAATATCTTTTCTTCCAGTCCGCCGTGCTTCAGGTGCATCAATACCAATGAGTCGGATTTTTTCAGAATTTCCTTTATGATCCATCACCCAGAAAGTATCACCATCAACAAATTTGGATATTTCAAGCCATTTTGAGGAAACTTGCTGATCTTGTGCCCAAGAAGAAAAAAGGGTTATGAAGAATAAAAGGTAAAATGAAATTAATACTTTATGCATCATGAAGAAAGGAAATTTTTCCAAGATGCGTGTACTTAAAGCCAAATACAAGTAAGCAGGTTATTTTCGACTTGAATTGACTTATTTTTCCCTGAAAGTGTTTCTCATAAACAGTTGGAGCAGGTATTGAAAACTGATATTTAGTCTTTTAAAGAAGATCAATATTTATTGGATACCAATCGAAAAGGTAATAGAAAGAGATTTCTGATAAATGTTAAGGATAAATCAATGGTGAACCCTAACAACCTGAAGGGTAGTAGGATCAACCATATGAGGGGGTATAAAAATATAGCCAGTATGGCAATTGGCCAACATAATACCAAGAGTAGACACCAAAGGAGAAAGCTCAGCATGTTAGAATAGTTTAATTATTTGAAATCAATTCGAATGCCAAGCTATTAAATTTGGGAATAGGCTCTTTTAGGGGTACTTGTTGTTTTTGGGCTGTTTCATTATTGAACAACTTCCTGTTCGTGGAAGAACATTCTCAAGATGATTTCTGCAATTCTGATTATATGGTATCCCTTAGAAATGGCACAAACATGACATTGCTGAGGTAGCTGGTTTTGATTTTACCTTTGACTTTTCTTGCCAGGACCATTTTTTGGACTTTTCCTTCCTGGCCTACTGGTATGACCATTATTCCGCCTTCTGCTAACTGGTCCATCAGTGGTTGTGGTATTTCTTCTGGCGCAGCGGTAACTATGATGGCATCAAAAGGTGCTTTTTCGGGCCATCCTTTGTAACCATCTCCAATTCTGACGTATATATTCTTATAGCCCATGGATTTGAGGTCTCTTTCCGCTCTTTTGCCTAAGCCTTCCATAATTTCAATGGTATAAACTTCTTTTACGATTTCAGCCAAAACTGCTGCCTGATAGCCTGAGCCGGTACCAATTTCCAATACCTTCATTTCAGGACTAGGTTCTATTAACTCCGTCATGTAAGCCACTATGTAGGGCTGTGAGATGGTTTGACCTTCTCCAATAGGAAGTGGTCGGTCTTCATAGGCGTAACTCCTGATTTTTTCAGGAACTAAAAGGTGTCTTGGGACTATCCTCATGGCTTTCAAGACCAATTCATTGGTGATTCCCCTTTGCGCAATTTGGTTTTCCACCATTAATTCCCTTTGGGATTTGTAATGGTCGGTTTGAAAAACAGCAAGTAGTAACATAAGCCAGAAAATCCTCATCGTACTTCATTGAATGACAATAAAATATACGGTTTTTTAAGCTATTTTAAAAATGAGATTTCGATTTAAAATCTGCCAATTTTACTCCTTATCACTTTTTGATTTTTTGGGAAATTTGTAGCAAATATTCAATTCAAAAGACCATGATATTTCAGAGAGGTTTTATCTCTTTCGAAGTTCAAAAATACTGTATCTAGTAACTTCCTCTTCCACCTCTTCATTGGGTTTGTCCTTTACGAGTATCCTTTTGCCTGGCAGGGCAAATAGAATGTTTCCTTCTGGAAGATCAAGCTCTGGACCAATTCTTTGGCCATTTTCAAAAATCAACATCTTCATCTTATCATGTTGATCCAAAATGGAAAATGGCTTTTCTTCTGTATTTCTCGCCTCAAAAACAGCTTTGCTGACGCCTTGATAGTAGGTCAATATCCAAGTGTTTTCCCCCAAATTCAGCAGCTGCCTGTTTCTTCCAGGTAAATTTATCAGGTCTTTCACCCTAGGGTCATCAGGTGTGATTCCGATAGGGAGTGGGCTTGCTTTTTCGAGTGTGTGATGCTCAATTGGAAATTTATTTATGAGCTTAAAATCATCATTGAGATCATAGACATGGATAAAATCATCCAAACTATGAACCAAATAAAGATAATTTCCCTCGATGAAATAATTTTTGGCCATTAGATTATAATAAACCTGATCAGTTTTTTTGTAATAGGAATCCTGTTCATAGGGCAAAACTGACTGGGTAGCTCCGGATTCTGTTTTCAATAAAATAAAATTCTGCAAGGTATCTCTGCCTTCCTCTGTGAAAATCAGATGGTGTGCCGAAAGGAAAGTGCTTGGTCCCACCAAATAACGTACATGCTCACCTTCCATATAGTAAGCAGTCTTTCCTAACGGGGTATATGCACGAATAGGCAGGGGAGAAGGAGTTCTGAAATTTTCCAAAATATCATAATCAGCACTATAGGTGATGAGTTGAAATGGAAATTGAAACACTCTTTTTCCTTCTGGTCCAAAACTCATTCCGAGGGGATTCCATGTTCCGTAATTATTGGGGCCATCACCTTTTCTACTGACTCTTTTCAAAATTTCTCCCTTAGGAGATATTTCCAAGATCTCATTTTCAACCTCAGAAAAGCCTAAAAATATATTTTCATCCTTACTATAATCAGTGATATGTACTTTGGTAAAATTCTCTACAGCGAAAGAATCCACTTTGATAAGTTCATAAGTAGAGGCTTCAACATTACTTTCATTTTTGGGATTTGAGCAGGATGCTATCAAGACAATGACTGCAATGAATAAGAGGTTTTTCATAAAAATAATTGTTTAGTCAAAACTAATAATAAATTAGTTTAATTCAAATCGCTACAATACTTTTAAATTTTACAGGTGACTTCAAGCCGGTTCCCGTCTGGGTCTAAAGTTTCAAATTCATGCAACCAATAATTTTTTACTGTTAGAGTAAGGTCGGATATTGATCATTTTTTGAAGATAGGTTCTTGCCCTTGATAATTGAGATTTGGAAGTATTTTCGCTGATTTTCAACTTTTTGGCTATTTCTTGATGGGAAAAACCTTCAATAGCGTAAAGATTAAATACGGTACGGTATCCAATCGGAAGGCTATTGATCAATTTCATAAGGTCCTCTACGGCAAGGGAATCTGATGGAAGGCTATACACTGGGTCTGGTAAAGCGCCTTCTAATCCGATTTCCTTGTATAGGCATTTCTCCTTATCCAAATACATCAGGCATTCATTGATCATAATACGTCTTATCCAACCTCCAAAACTCCCGGAGCCTTTGAATTGGTGTATCCTGTCAAAGACTTTCATAAAGCCTATAATCAAGATATCTTCTGCCGCAGCAGACTCTTTGACATAGCGAAGGCATAAGGCATACATTTGACCTGAAAACCTGTTGTACACAGCTTCCTGAATAGTGGGGTTTCTTTCTAAACACCCTTTCAGCAAATCTTTTTCTAAATGTGAACTTTGCTTTTTCATAATTGTGATACTAGTTGGTTAAAAATTATAGACCCGTTTTCATAAAAGGACTTTACAAATTTCCTGATATTATGTTACTGATAGAATCACATAAATATGTGAAAATGAATGGAATGGGATTTTTAAATACGAGTGCTTCTACCATTTACCAGCTCTAAGACTCGGGGAGAATCAGTTAAGGTTAGATTGCTAATCTGCTTGCCTTTGTCAAGCGGAGAATGATCTGAAAGCATTCTTGGATTTTTCAATTGGGCCTGCTGTGTAAAAGTGCAGGCCCAAAAAAACATAGCAATAGAAAAAAGCTTTTTCATAGTATTAAAGAGTTGTAAGAATCACCTTCACAAAGGTAGGCTCATTGGTAAGGATTTGAAATCACATATTTGGGGGAATTGTCTTTGGAAAGAATTGACTTTATAAAAAGTGCACCTGGAAAATCGATTCTGTGCCTGGATTTTTATACCACTTGTCAAGGCCTAGTTCAAATTGGTTGAGACTAAAAAAGCTTCTTTGACCTTGAAATGGACAAGACATAAAAGTAAATACTATTTTGAAAAAAGAGGTGGTCTACTTGAATTTTAAAATTAAATGATCTCCATTTCCAATATGGGGAATGGATTACCCTGACTGTCCAATGGATTTCTTTTGACTACATTAAATCCCATTTTCTTATAAAAACCAACTGCCTGTTTGTTCTGCTCATTGACATCCACCTTTCTAATGTCTTTTTGTGATACAGCGAATTTTGTTAGTGCAGCACCCACACCCTTTCCTCTGAAGCTTGGTAGGATAAAAAGCATTTCGATCTTATCTTTTGAAAGTCCGATAAAACCCACTTTCGTAGATTCATCTACCTGAAAAAAGTAAATATCGACAGTTGAAAAAATTTTACCTTCCTGCATAATCTGCTTGATTTCGTTAATTTTTTCCTCAGTCAAAAAATCATGGGTGGCCCGAACAGAAGCCTCCCAAATCGCCAATAAAGTAGGATAGTCATTGGGATTATTGGAATGTTGTATCATGATTGGATCTAGGGATTTACCTTGATTTGGTTAAGCCAATGGTAAAAATAAAAAACTATGTGCCAATTCAAACTATTCTGTCCCTAAAAGCTTTTGCGACTGCTTCAGATTTGGAATTGACATGGAGTTTTTCATAGATTTTTTTGATGTGACTTCTGACAGTGTCCATGGCTATAAACATTTCTGCCGCGATCATTTTATAAGAATAACCTTTGACCAATAACTGAAGTACCTGCTTTTCCCTTTCTGAAAGGTTGTAATCATTGTCTGCTGGTAAGCTGATCTGGGAAAACATTTTTAATACCTGTGCAGCAACTGAAGCTGTCATCGGGGCACCTCCGGTAGCTGCTTCCTGTATGTATTCCAGAAGCTTTACAGGAGGTGTTTTTTTTAGGATATACCCATTAGCGCCATTCTGAAGTGCTTCAAAGATATTCTTGTTATCATCAAAAACAGTCAACATGAGGATACTTACAGTGGGGTTTTGTTGTCTTACGATTTTTAATCCCTGGATGCCATTTACTCCGGGCATGTCGATATCCATCAGGATAACATCCGGTTTGTAAGAACTGACTTCAAACGCAATATTAGAGCAATTTTTAAATGCGCCTAGTACTTGAAAACCCTCAGTACCGTCTATCAGCATGGTCAAACCTTCTCTCAGTTGTGGGTTATCTTCATAAATCAAAATTTTAATCATGTTTTCAGCTTTTTAACAAATGTACAGGTTAAATGATTTTCTGTCTATCACATAATAGGGTGAACTTTGAGTAGTTTAATATCACTTATTAAGTTGATTATTTGGCTATTTCAAGCTTAAGTACTTACCGTTATTAAACAGATTTATAAGTTGACATCAAGAATAACTTCTGTTCCTTCATTTTTTTCAGAATGTATGACAAGTTTGGCACCAATATTCTCTGCCCTTTTATACATGTTATTAAGTCCATTTCCGGAATCCGCTTCCTGCAGGTCAAAACCCTCTCCATAATCTCTTACCCTCATGTGGAGCTGATTTTTCTTGATTGAAAAATGGATAAAAGCCCTGCTGCATTTCGAGTATTTGGCAAGATTGTTCACTGCTTCTTTAAAGATCAGGAAAAGGTCTCTTCTGGTATCCATTGGTAATTTGAGCCCATATACATTTTCCTCTACCTCAAACCTGAAGTCTATTTCTTTGGTTTCCATCGCATTATTGGCAAATTCCCTCATTCTGGCAATTACCTTTTCCATGCTGTCGTTTTGGGGCTTGATGCTCCAAACGATGTCATCCATGGCTTCCAACATCCTTTGTGAATTATCTGAAATCTTAGAGATATACTCACTGGTTTTGACAGGATCTGTATGAAGCTTGGTTTTCGCCATCGTGCTCAAAATATTAATAGTACTGAGCGTTGATCCCATGTCATCATGTAAATCTCTAGCTACTCGGTTTCTGACTTTTACTACATCGAGTATCCTGTTAATATTCAAGCGATAGATGATTATAATCACGGTCATTACCAAAAGAATAATGATGGATTTAAACCACCATGTTTCATAATAAGGAGGGGTGATGCTGAAATAAAAAGAGCCAACGGGGGAGGACATTCCCTCTTCATTCTCACTTCTAAATTCCAATATATAATTACCAGGAGGAATTAGAGAGTAGACGGCCATGCTTGAACTGCCACTGCTTCTCCAATCTTCGTCTATACCAGATAATTTATGAAAGTACTTTAGTTTGTCCTGATGTATAAAATCCAGCGTACTGAAATAAAAAGTAAAGGCATTTTGATCATGTTTAAAGGTCCGTTTCTCTTCAGTATTTAAAGAGTCCACGTAGAGGTAATTGTCAAATAACTTTATACTAGTTAATGTTGGTCTGTCAGGATCCAAAGAGCGGTTAAATTCTCTTGGATTAAATTCAACAAGGGAGTGATAGCCTGTAAAGATTACTTTGCCATCAGATTTCAAAATCCCCCCATTACCATCCAGTTCCAAGAGACCAAAACCATCTTTGGGCCCATAGTGTGTGAATGAATTTTGAAAATAATTGTATTTGCATAATCCATTGGGGGTATAAATCCAAAGAAATCCATCTTGGTCACTCAACATATGCAGGATGTCATTGCTGATCATGCCTTCTGAATAGGAAAGAATCCTGTTTTCTCCTGATTTGTTATTGTAGGCATTCAGTAGGTCATAGCCAAAAAAGAAAATACTGTCATTTAATTGCGTAATTTTTTCAATTTTATTGGTGGATAGGATTTTATTGTCGAGATGTTTAATGATCTCTCCGCTGTCTCCATCAAGGCAGTAGACCCCATCGTTGGAGGTACCAACCCAAAGCCTGTTTTTCTGATCAATCACATGTGCTAATGAAAAACTATTGAAAGCATGGACCAACTCAAAGGATTCATTGACTAAAGGTTTGTCTGCATGGTATTTGATCAGGTCACCTCTCTGAGTAGTGAACCATATATTACCTGCTTTATCTTGGGAAATACTTCGAATGGTGGATTGCTTGAAAACCGGGAAATTATAAAAATCACCATCTTTAGTAAGGGGATCAATAATGTGAAGCCATCCTGCTTGATTTCCAATCCATACCTTTCCTGAATTTTTGTTTTGGATCAGCACCCATGGTTGATATGCAGCATTGTCATCGGGAACTTTAGTATAAAGTTTATGATTGGGGATTTCTTCCATTTTTTCATCAAGTAGAACAATGCCACGTCCCCAGCTGCTTATCCAAACTTCTTTATTCTTGTTCGCTTGAACTTCTAAAGCGGTGATAAATAAATGACTTGGGGAGGCATCCCTAAAATATTTGAATTTAATTGCTGGAAAATCATTGATATAATAATATAAGCCCTCATCAGAGCCTACCCAAATTCCACCTTCCTTATCTTCAAAAACCTGATAAATTTCAGAAAACCTGAAAAACTCATTTCTTGGAAATGAAAAAGAACCGGTCAAATGATCATATATATAAAGGCTATTTACGCCATAATACCATAGCTCCCCATTTTTGGTATTAAGGGCAGTCTTCATTTCCTTGTATTCAATACTATTGTTGACCAATGACATTGCATTCGGGATATCGGACTTAAGATTTTCAGAATAAGCAAGAAATCTCTGGGTTGGATTCCAAAAAACTACCCAATGGTTTCTATGTTGATCAATGGTGTAATCAAATACCACTTTAATTTCTTCATTGGATAAGTTGGGAAGATTGAGAGGATTGTAGGATTTATGATATATTTCATTTTTCAGAGGATCAAAAACAGAAAGTCCTTGCATAGAGCCTACCCAATAAAAGCCGGTCTTTAGGTCCTCGAAAATGCTGATAGGTTTATAATTTTCAGGATAGCGCAAAGGATTATTTTTTTCTGTGAAAACTCCTTGAGTTTTATCATAAAAAAGGATCTTATTTCTTTTCAGAATCAAAAAGACATTGCCTTTACTGTCTATCCATAATTTTTCACCATGGAAGCGTATTTCAGGGTTTTCAATAGGGACTTCTTTGAAGATATGGTCAGCAGGGTTAAATATGCCATAGGCATCTCCATACCTGATCCACATATTTCCTTCACGGTCTTCAAGGATTTGTTGGACTGGCTGGGCAGGAAGCGGAGTGGGTTTGTTGATAGAAAAATACAGAAAGTACTTTCCATCAAAACGCTGAAGTCCATTTGAAGTACCAATCCACATGTAGCCCTTTTTATCCTGCCATACCGCATAGACATTATTAGAAGCAAGACCGTCACTGGTACTGATACGGTTAAAAAATCTTTCCGGATTGGCCAAAGCCCCCAATCCAATGTAAGTGGTGAAAATGATGATCAGTAATCTCTTCATATTGAATGACTAAAATACATATCTCTTAGGGTAATTTAATGAAATACAAGCATAATTAACATGTTTATGTGGTACTCGATTTTCTATCTCAATCTGCCTCCAAAATCCTTATTTGAATTGAAAATTTAAGGTTTTGGCACTTTTTAACGGCATTCTTTGACCATGGTCAACCAAAAGAATGCCATATGGTAAGTTAGGAGGTGCAACTTCCTTCGGTCTTTTGCAATCAAGTCTTTGATTTTGGGTATATCAGGCCATTTCAGAAATTATACATAACCAACTATTACAAAAATGAAACGAATCCAATTATTGAACTATTTACAGATCATTATTTTGGTCTTTTTGGCTTCCTGCAAGGAAGATGTTGAACCGAGTATTCCAGAAACACTTATTGTCAAAGCTGGTGAAGATCAGGAGGTAATTGTTCATACAGAAGTGCTGCTCAATGGTGAAGCTGAAGGGAAAGGTGGGAACCTTCATTACCTTTGGACTTTTAAGACAAAACCGGAAGGAAGTGAAGCCACTCTACTCAATTATGCCAACTTAGCGGCTAATTTTATACCTGATCTTCCAGGGATTTACGTGCTTAATCTAAGAGTTACCAAGGAATTATTAGAAGCAGAGGATGAGGTGACAATTTTGGTTAAATTGGATGATGGTAGCAGTCCTGGGGGGTCGGAATTCTTCATTAAGGAAGATATCAACGAGGATACCACTTGGGAGGATAGATTCGAAGATCCTGCCATACCTGATTATGTGGTGACCAAAGAAATAGCCGTTAACGCAAGATTAACTGTGCGGCCCGGGGTGGTTGTGCATTTTGAGGAAGCAGCAGGATTAAAAGTAAATGGGGTAATTGATGCAAAGGGAGAATCTCAGAACAGGGTAGTTTTTACAGGAAAAGAGGCTGTTAGAGGATATTGGAAAGGGATTCTTATCAATAGTAATTCGAATGAGAATAATTTGGAAAATGTCCTGATTTCCTTTGGTGGTGGTACGGAATTTTCTGAATTCCCAGGAGTGAAAGCTAACCTGATAATGGCTAATTCTACACAGCCCACCCGATTGAGATTATTGAATTCCAGCATGCAGAGCAGTAAAAGTTATGGGATTTATTTGGGACCTAATTCAAAGTTTAATCAATTTGAAAACAACAGCTTCTCATACAATGAAGGAGCGGCTGCCCATGTTCCTGCTCATCAGGTGCATATGTTGAATTTCCATTCCAGTTTCAAGGACAACAACGGCTATGATGGAGTAGAAATAGGAGGTGTCTTAAACTTACCAAACCCTGTGACTTGGCCGGGATTCAATGACAAAGGGAAATATCTTGTGGCTGAGGATTTTCTGGTACAATCCGGTCTGGTAATTATGCCCGGAGCTGGATTTGAGGTTAAGGCAAATAAGATGATTGAAATTTCGGGTGCAGGTTATTTAAAAGCTATTGGTTCAGAAGCTAGCAAAATAGATTTTACGGCCCTGATAAAAAGTGGTAATCAAAATTGGAAGGGTATCCACTTTAAAAGTCAAAGCATTGAAAATGTGTTGAATAACGTCAATATATCTTATGCAGGTAGTGGGACCTTTGATGGCATTGACCAAAAAACAAATATTGCAGTTAGTGGAAGACTCATCGTCAAGATGTCCAATATCAGTTATTCGGGGGGGTATGGGGTGTATGCCACCAATGTGGAAAATGTAAACAGTGATATAGCCAGTTCGAATATTTTTGCTTCCACTCCTGCTGGAGTTGTATTTCCGGAAGTTTTAGCCAATCCTTCACCACCATCCCTTTCAGGGATATGGGTTGATCAGTGGAGTTTTAACCAGAAATTGTATCATCTGGATGAGAATTTCTACAATAGAGAAACTGGTCAATGGTTTGGTGGGGCGGAATATCCCTGGGCCCCCAAACCAAACGGAGGTTTTGGAATCAGTTTTTCAGAAAACGGAAAATTTTCTTGGATGATTGTTGATAGGACCCTTTATGATCCATTCTGTCCTTCTTATTCAGCTGAATTCATCACCGGAACTTATGGATTTGATACAAATACTGTTCACCTCAATCAGGAATATTGGAGAAGTAAATTTTATCTGAGTTGCGACCAAGACTCCAATTATGACGGGACTATAGAAACAGGAGTAATTGACCTTCGATATGAAATCCAAAAAATAATCCATCCGGTATCCGGGATTGCTTATTGGGAACTTAAATTCATCAATCCTGATAATTCAACTTTTTCATACTTCAAATTGTAAAGTAAATGCAAAGGGCAGCTCTCCTGAGCAGCCCTTTGCATTTCTATTTGTAATTGCAGCATCCCGATTGTCAAGTCCGTTTTCTAAGTCAGCTTCATTGGTATTTTTCAATGAGAAATGAATGTTTGATAAACTCTTATTTTTACCAAGCAGGAATAATTACTGGATACTTTCATGGAAAAGTTTTGAATTCGATATCTTGGTTTTATCTTCAAGATATCCAAACAGAAAACAAATACATGGCCTCACAAATATTTCCATTGATCAAGGTTGAAGATTGTCTAGCATTATTAGAACAACATAAGATTGTTTTAATAGACGCTTGCAATAGCAGTGGTAACCTTTCAGGACAAAAGTATCTTGAAAATCATTTGAGGAGTGCTTTATTCGTTGACCTAAATGCGCAGCTTTCCAATATCAAGGAGGATTATGCTGATGGAGGAAGGCATCCTTTACCTAGCCCTGAGACTTTCGCAAGTTTGCTGGGAGATTTGGGGATTTCACCCGATAGTCATGTGGTGGTCTATGATGATGCGAGAGGCGGGAATGCAGCAGCCAGGTTTTGGTGGATGATGCGCGCCTTAGGGCATGAAAAAGTTCAGGTATTGGATGGGGGAATTCAAGCGGCCTTGGATGCCGGATTTCCAACTTCCTCAGGAGAAGAAGTGGCCAAGAAAAAAGGAGATTACAAAGCAGATCAATGGTTATTACCTACGGTAAGTTTGCAGCAAATGGATCAAATCATTCATGAAAAAAATTATGTGATCATTGATGTAAGGGAAGAAGGAAGGTATTTGGGAGAATTCGAACCCATTGATTTGGTGGCAGGCCATATTCCTTCATCTATCAATATTCCTTTTAAATCCAATTTGCAGGAAAATGGCTGTTATCTTTCACCAGAACAGCTTCGTGAAAAATATCAAAATAGGTTGAAAGGTCTTGATCCTTCCAAAGTTATTGTTCACTGTGGCTCAGGAGTAACAGCCTGTCATACCATTTTGGCCATGGCTGTGGCCGGTCTGGAAATCCCGACTTTGTATGTGGGATCCTGGAGTGAATGGTCCAGAAACGGGAGGGAAATCGTGAAGGAAATAACCACATGATGAAGCCTCTCCTCAAATTGTTTCTTTTACTATACTTATGCAGATTAATAAATGAAAGCTTACATTCAGTCTAATAATTCTAAAATGAGAACTTGACAATTACTGGATTTTCTGATTTTCCAAAATTGGGTTCAATCCCGTAGAAGGAATAATCTTCATTTGTTAGGTAACAATAAATCTCACTCTCATTTACATAAAATGGTCTTTTGAAAGGGACTCTATCATCGCTTGGATTATAGACAGTTTTACTTATTTTATCATAAATAATAGAGTTTTCCAGCTCACCTTCATCCCAAGAAACAAAAAAAAGATACTTAGAATTTTCTATAAAATTCCCATTATGATAGTGAGGCATATCTTTTCTCATTTGATCAAACATATCCTGTAAAGGCTTAGCCTTTGTCTCATTGGAAATAGCTTTTTTTCCAAAATCAATATAATACTTGGGTTTAAAACCTTCCGAAGTAATGGAATAGACAGTATCATTCATTGATTTCGAAAACAGAACTCCCGAACTTGAGGTGAAAAAATCGCCACTAGTCTGCATTTGATCAGTTTTTGAAAAATCATAAACAAACTTTGATTTTTGTCCTGTAGGTAGATGAAAGATCAAACCATGATAGTCCATTTCATTTCCAAAAAAATTCCCGTCTAAATGGACGGCTAAATTCTCAGAGTCCAGAAATTTTATGGATTTCGCTTTAAAATCAATTCTTTCTTCTTTTAAAAATTGACCGGTATTTAAATCGAAATAAAGTAACTTTGATTGATTGTTGTCTAATACACAAAGAATATTTTCTTCTGGAATAATTGAAAAATCGAATGGAAGGATGTATTTACCTGGCCCATCACCGGATTCACCAATTTTGAATTCAAATTCACCATTTGCTTTAAATTTTTGAATGGTCTTTGTTATTAATTTATCGGAGATAATAAAGGATGAATTATAGTGTACGATTTTGGATATATCACCAATTATACAATCATCACAAAATTCCAAAGAAATATAACTGGTATCTGAAAAAATCTTATTTTGCAAATCGATCTTTTCTTCCATATTTATGACTTCAAAGTTTGACTGTCCTCTTTCACCATTCTGACAGGACAACAACAGAGTAAAAAAAGTAAACTTTATAACACTTTTCAACATATTTATCTAATTTAAAATTATAGGAAGGCTCAGAATTCTCTGAGCCCGGAAATTATTAACTGTCTACTGGACCAGGATGGGATATGCAGCAGATAGATTCATTAACGCGATCACAAACAAGCTCCCATCGACCGTTAGGGCCTCCAAAACTTTGATTTCCTGTAGACTCATGACCTGGATTACAAGCTGCAACCGCAGGTAATGCAGATAGAAATGTCGCACATAAAATAAAAAGTGCGAGAAAAGTGCACTGAAACTTTTTCATAAATAAAATTGTCTAAGTTGAAAATATAACTATTATTTAAGGTTTTTAAATCTGAAAAAAAAAATGATATAACCAATAAAAATCAAAAATGGTTAATCAGCCAGATAGATCAAACTCATTTGAAAATTATCAGTTGGGGTGCTGTATGTCCTTCTTTCCAGCATCTATTCTAGATCCAGGTATATTTTGTAATGGCTGATCCTAGCCATAATACTTCCCATGAAAATGTTAACTACTTTTAAAATTCAGCAAGAATAGTGAGATGAGAAAAGTAATTTTGTATATCGCCTGAATTCCCGAAAAAAACCTTAAACTTTTAAGTTGCCGGAATTTTGAAAGCGGTTTGGTGCAAGTGCATTATACCTTCAAAAGATAGTGGAAGGACTACCTATTGATCAGTTTTCGCTACTGTAAAACTGAATTTGAAAAGATTTGCTTGAATAATCCTTGGGCTTAAGGATTTAAGGCAATGATTTTCTGAATCGTAGTCAACTTTTCATTGCCTTGTCATCTGGTAAGTGAATATAGCTAAAATATTTTTTTGTGGAGCAACCTTTTAAACTTTTCTGTCATCTTGTAAATAAAGATGACTTTGGTATTTCTTAAACTTGATATATGGATTTGAATGTCACCAATAATTTATGGTTTGAGATTGCTCTTGTGGGCATTATTTTCACTTTTGGCAATATTTTATTTGGACATTTTGAAGTAAATACCCCCAAATGGAAAAGGATAATGAAGTTTATCTTTTTTACCGTAGCGGTTTGTGTGCTGTCTTATCATTTTGGTAGGGAAGCTGGACTTTCTTTTTTGGGCTTGCTCTTGCTACCTGTTATTTACATTCACGCCGTTTGGTTACCAAAGAAGGGAATTAACGGATGGACTGCCGAACCGAAAGAAAAATATTATAAGCTTAGAGGATGGGAAAATAAACTATGAAAACAAATCTGATTATCTTACAGTTGATGCTCATTTTGAATAGTATGACTTTCTCTGCACCAGTGACTTCGCAAAATGAGCCTTGTTCATGTTCAGAGGAAATTGAATTCCTCAAAGACTATGTGGAAAAGAACCACCCGGCCTTTGGAGATAATGTTAATGAATCCAACATCTCTCAATATCATGAATTTGTGGCTCAATTGGTCAAGGAAATTCAAAAAGATCCTGTCAATGACCATTGCATCCTCTATTTAAAAAGCTATCTGGCTTATTTCAAAGACAATCACAGTCAGATTAATGATAGAGGGATAGTGGTAGATGAAAATGATGACGAGGCCATGAGGCAATTTTTTTCTTCGTCGAGATTTCAACAAAGGGAAAGGGCAACCGACGATTTAGAAGACATTGAAGCTTACCTGAATTCCGGAAAGGCTGATGCTTTGGAAGGAATTTATGAAAGTCAGGATGGTGCTTACAAGGTAGCCGTAGTCAAGAATCAGAATGATTTTAGGGATTATTATGGGGTTATTTTGAAATCCAAAACCAAAATATGGGAGCCGGGACAGGTGAAATTTGAATTGAAAAAACTAGATGAAAACCGCTTTCAAGGTTATTTCTATTACAAGTTTTACAGCCTTAATTCCGAAACGGTAAGTTTAGAGGGAAGCCGCTTAGGGTCTTGGAAAAAATTAGGGGTAACTACACAGGAAAATGTTGTTTCAGCACCTTCAAGCAACCCGTACCAAAACCTGTTCGAGTTTAGAAAAATCGATGCGCAAACTGGATATTTATCCATTAGGACTTTTGATGGATATTTTAAGAATCAATTCGATTCCTTACTTGAGGCCCATGAAACTGATATGTTGAATATACCCAAATTGATTATCGATGTAAGAGGAAATGGAGGGGGAAGTGATGCTTTGTTGGCGCCCTTTTATCCCTTATTTTACACAGATACTATCAAAACAGAATTGCCTCAGATTTATGCTACTAAGGACAACTTGAATACGTATAGGAATATTCTTGAAGGGATTAAGGCTGATTCTATTCGATATGGAAGGGGAACAATAGAGCATTTTGAAAAAATGATCAAAAAAATGCAAAATGCTGGAGAAGGGGAGTTTATCAATATGTTTGATCCAATTGAAGGCCAAGTGGATGAAATGAACCTTGGGTTTGGTTCTCAGGTTTTTACTTTTAACAGCACCATGAGTAAGAACAGTCGGTACAGACTTACCTATTGCTCTCAAAAAGAGTCATTACCCTCAAAGCCTGAAAAGATTGTCGTGCTCATGGATAGGGAATGTGCGAGTACCTGTGAAAACTTTATTTTATTAGCCATTCAAAGCAAGAAAGTAATCACTTATGAGATAATTCAGGAGGATATAAGGGTTATGGAAATGTCTTTACCGTAAAGACCCCTATGGGATATAACCTGAATATGAGTACCACCCGCTACGAGGAACAGGCAAAGTTTGAGTTTGTGGGTATTCCTCCAATGGTCAGAGCCAGCCAAAATGAAGATTGGATGGCAAGAGCAATGGAACTTTTGGAAACCGATTGGTAAAAAATGATATATGAGGCATTTTTGTTCCAGAAAGGAAAATTGACATTTCAGGTAAAGGTTTTGATTCTTCGGTATCTTATCAGGTGGTTAATCCATTGATTTTGATGAAATTTACCTGAAATTGAATCATGGATCGCTTAAATGACAAATGGCTGAGAATTGTGGGTGTTCCTTTAACCGGAGTACTGGCCAATCTGGTATTTTTTGATGCCCAAAATGAAGCCAATGAAGTCAGCAGGTTGACAGCCATGACTTTAAGTGTAGGGGAGAGCTTGTTGCTTTGGGAGACCAATAGACTGGGCATCCTTTTTTCGAGAAAGAAATTTCCTTCCATCAAATCCACACCTTCAAGGATTGTAACCCAGGTCGTTTGGTTTACGCTTTTGACCGTCACTTTAAGGTATTTGCTGACGTATTTTTATGATGTCACCCAATTTTGGGGTTATCCCATCCCTTCCAGAGCATATTTGATCAATATCATTGTTCCGTTTTTTTTCATCATTCCCATTGCTGCCATTTATGAGGCCATGTATTTCTACAGGCATTGGTACAGGTCCCATTTTGAAGGGGAAAAGCTCAAAAAGGAACATTTGCAGAGTCAATTATTGTCCCTGAAGTCGCAATTGAACCCTCATTTTTTATTCAATAGTTTGAGTACTCTTTCTTCATTGATTCCCGAGAATCCAATATTGGCAGAAAAATTCACAGATGAACTGTCGGACACATACAGGTATGTATTAAAGACGCAGGATAAGGTATTGTCAACTTTGAATGAAGAATTAAGCTTTATCCAGGCATATTTTCATTTACTGGAAACTAGATTTGGAGAAGGGATCAGGTTAGAAGTGGATGTTCATTCTCAGTTTGAGGATTTTTATATTCCTTCTTTGACACTGCAATTATTGGTGGAAAATGCAGTTAAGCACAACACTGTTTCTGATAAGACCCCTTTGGTTATGAAAATTTTCACTGATGATACAGGTAACCTGTTAGTAAAGAATAACCTGAATAAAAAAGTAAGCAGGATGGCCTCCCCGCAAATGGGCTTGAGAAATATCATTTCCAAGTATAAACTGCTTAATCAGCCCGAAGTGATTATCTCTCAGTCAGCAGAGTCATTTCAGGTTCAATTGCCACTGATATCAGCGCAGGAAATGGCCAAGTTGAAGTTATCGGATCTAGTTTAACAAAACCATCATGATGAAAGTATTGATTGTAGAGGACGAAAAGCACAATGCCGGCAAATTGAAAAGGAAACTTCAACTTGTGGGCAGGGATATTGAGGTCCTGGATGTGACAGAAACCATAGAAGAGACGGTTAATTGGCTGAAGAACCACCAAGAGCCGGATCTTATTTTTTTGGATATTGAACTTTCCGATGGTCAGTCCTTTGAGATTTTCAAGCGAATCAGGGTAGATTGTCCTATTATTTTTACCACGGCTTACGATGAATATGCGCTCAAAGCCTTTGAATTGAACAGCATTGATTACCTGCTCAAACCTATCAAGGAAGAGGAACTGTCTAAGGCATTGGCAAAGCTTGAAAATTTGAAAAAGTCTTTGGGCGGGAAGCTGCAGTCCCATGGGGCTTTCTTTGAGAAATTGTTGGAGGACCTAAAATCCAGCATTGCTGTCCATCAACCTAAAAGAGATCGTTTTCTCAGTAAAATGGGGCAGAGGCTGGTATCGGTGGATTTAAAGGATATCGCCTACTTCTTTTCAAGAAATAAAATTTCCCACATCAGGACCAAAGATGGAAAGGATTATGTGCTGGATTACACCATGGATGACATTCAGCAGATGTTGGAAAGTACAAGGTTTTTCCGCTTAAACAGGCAGGTGATTGCATCCATTGAGTCAATTGATAAAACCAATTTTTATTTCAACAATAAATTGAAAATCAGTTTGATACCTGTATTTGAGGAGGAGGTTTTGGTCAGTAGGGAGAGGGCTGCTGAATATAAAAAGTGGATGGGGGAATAATCCTCGGGTTGGAAAATTTACGCTTCAGTTTGCTTTCATGTCACTTGGGTAATTGAGTTCTTTTGGAAGTGTTTGATTTACATCATTTTTGGAGTACTAAACCACTATTATTATGAAAATGAAATTGTTTTTTATGTTAGGTTGGTTCGGGCTTGTATTTGGGCTATCAGCTCAGGTACTTACACTCGATCAAATGATTTCTGATGTAGCGCTTTTTAAGAAAGCCTTGGAAGCCAAACATCCGGAAATGTATCGGTACACTTCCCCGGAAGCGTTTGAAAATCTTACTGAAGTAGTAAAATCTGGATTGCACAAAGAGATGACAGTAAGGGAGTTTTATGTGGCGATGATGCCTCTGGTAAGCGCCTTGCACTGTGGGCACACCAAATGGATTGCAGCCGGTAAGGACTTGTATTATCCCTTTTTCACTACTGATTTGTTTCCCTTAAAGCTGCATGTAAATAAAGATAAAGCTTTTATACTTTCCCATTTCAATGGAGAGGAAGCCCCAAAGGGAGCAGAAGTGATCTCGGTCAATGGTAAACCGGTTGCGGAAATCATTTCCCATTTCAAGGAGCATTTGACCTTCGGCGACGGATATTCGGAAGGAGGGAAGTACTATCAGCTCAACCAGTATTTTCCTGGTCTTTATTCAACCTTATTTGGAATTCAATCTGCTTACAATATACAGGTTAGATTGGATGGTGAAGTCCGAAATTTGAGTTATTCAGGGGTATCCTTCGAGCAAATTAAAAATTATCTTGATACTAACTCTTCCCAAAGAGGACCATTCCATTTTGAAACCCTTGAAGGAAACATCGGTTGGCTGGATATCGATAGATTTTATGCCTATCCCAATGAAGACAATTTTAAAAAGTTTTTGAAAAACTCCTTTGACAGGATCCAATCGGAAGGTATTAAAGAACTCGTGATCGATCTGAGAGGCAATGAAGGAGGGAATGAAAACTGGGGCATTGAACTGTATAGGTATTTGGCCAAGGAACCCTTCCGCTACTATGAACGCATTTCCGTCAAAAAGCGTCAGAAAGTAGATTTTGAATCCAAAACCTCTTTTTTGTTCAAGTTGGCAAGTTTGTTCAATAAGAATGGAAAATATGGAAGGGAGTTTACGGTCCAAAAAGGCCTGAAAAAGCAGAAGCTCTTTAAAAATGCCTATCATGGTAAGGTCTATCTTTTATTAGGTGGTCAAAGTTTTTCAGTGACTACAGAATTTGCTTCCCGTTTCCAATCGGATAGCAGGGGCAAGATCATTGGTTCTGAGACAGCGGGAGGATATGCCATGAATACCAGCGGATTTTTCAGCATTGTCAATCTTCCTAATTCCAATATTGATCTAGGTATTCCATTGTTGGGATTCCATATGGCTAATTTGAAAACCACTCAGGCTAAAGACCGAGGAATACTGCCGGATTTTCCGGTTGAGTTATCAGTCAAAGATATCATCGGTCAAAAAGATCCAGTCAGGGATTTTACTTTGAATTTGATTAGGCAATCATCTTTTAGTAATTGATTGCCAGCACTTTAAACGCATTAATATTATGGAAAATTTGATTTTGTTATGCACAGTTATGCTGTGCCTAGGAATCTCCTTGTCTTTTGCACAGGGTGATGAATCCCTGAGACATGGGGCTGAGGCTAGCTTAGGTCTGGTAAGGGGAGTCAACAAACTCCACGATTGGCAAGCTTCCCCGATGCAATATTTCACCAATTACAACGGTTTGACAGGTGATTATAAAAGGATTACCAAAAAGAATCTTTGGTACTTTGGATTTGAAGCGGGCTTGGGAGATATGCTTGCTCCGGAATTGGGTAAAAGACAATTCAGAATTGATGAAGGAGATGAAACATTCTATTTGGTTCCGACACTGTATAAGGGGGAGTTGTTTGCCCAGTTCCTCAGAAAGATATCAGATCAGGCAGTAAAGTCCAGTTATGTGGGCTTTAAAATCCAGGATTCCTTCTTTTATGCTGATGGATTGGCCATGAATATTTGGACCATGAATCTGTTGGAGGTAGCAGCCAAGTATGCTTATGTCAGGAATTTTGGGAAAAGGCATCAAGTGGAGGGCAATATTTCTTTACCCATTATTGCTTCTATAGCCAGGATGCCATTCAGCAATGTGGTATCCCAACCTGACAAATCCCAAAGCAGGGCCTTTCTTGCAGGGGCTGAATGGGGCTTTTTAGGGAGATATGTTCACCCTGAGATAGGCCTGAATTATCAGTACCAAATCTCTAAAAGAAATTCTATCAGGTTCAATTATCAATACCAATGGCTAAGCTATGATAAGCCCCGGTCTATCCGTATGAGTGACCATCAAATCGGCCTGGCTTATGTCTATCAATTTCAATTTTCCAAGTGGTAATCCTTATCCATTTTAACATCTAAAGAAATGAAAAATTTAACTGATAAAAATTCATTGCGCTTTCTCAGATTGGTGATACTGATGCTATTTATTTCAATGTTCAGCTCATGCAATGACCTCATGTTGGGAGAAGAGCCAAATAATACTCCTAATGACAATTTCGAAATTTTATGGAAAGAATTTGACCGGATGTATGCCTTATTTGAGGTCAAGAATATTGACTGGGATCAGCTATATGCCATTTACAAACCCAAGGTCAACAATAACATGTCAGGAGATGAGCTGTTTGATGTGATTTCGGAAATGTTGGCAGAATTGAACGATGGTCATGTATGGATGATCAAGCCTGATCCCGGATTCCGCAGATTTGACTCCGGGCCGGTTTATCCTGAGGGTGATTTTGATCTTGAATTGGTCCGATCAAAATTGAAAGCGGAATTTTCGATAGGAGACAGTCAGGATCCTGATGTCATTTATGGGAAGTTTGATGGAGAGATAGGTTATATCTATTTGGAAAATTTGGGATTGACCCCTGCTTTTTACCGTGAAGCATTGGAGCACATTTTACCCTTCATGAAGGATACCAAAGGATTGATCTTTGACGCAAGAGGGATTGAAGGTGGCTATGACAGGTCTTCCCAGGAAGTAGCCGGATTTTTCACAAAAGAGTCAAAATTGTATATGACTTCGAGGTTCAAAAACGGTCCGGCACATCAGGACTTTGGACCTGCGATTGAGTGGAGAACTACTCCCAATCTGGATATTTTTTATACCAAGCCTATCAAGCTCTTGACCAACCGACATACAGGCAGTGCTGGTGAAACCTTTGTGTTGGCCATGAAGACGATGGGACATGTGCTGGTAATGGGAGATTCCACTTATGGGGCCTTTTCGGACAATCCCAAAAGAGAATTGCCAAATGGCTGGATTTATGCGATCAGCACTGGGGATTTTAGAGATGCTGCAGGGGTAAGCTTTGAAGGGATAGGGATTCCTCCTCATGAATTAGTCAAAAACAGTCCAGAGGAAATACAATCAGGAAAGGATAAAGTTCTTGAAATGGCTATAGAGGCATTAAAATTGCTTTAATTTATCCAAAAAAATTAATCAGAAATTCGGAGGTCTGGATATATTGGTCAATAATGCAGGAATAACAGGTTTTATGGAAACACCTGGCCCTCATGATGTAGAACAAGTAGATTTTGACTCTTGGTCAGAAGTGATGGCAGTCAATTTGAATGGTACTATGTTGGGCTGTAAATATGCCATAGAATGGATGAAAAAAAAGTCAGGAGGAAGTATCATCAACATTTCTTCGAGAAGTGGTATAGTAGGCATTCCAGGAGCTGCTGCGTATGCAGCAAGTAAAGCAGGAATTAGAAATCATACAAAATCTGTTGCCTTATATTGTGCTGAAAAAGGTTACAAGATCCGCTGTAATGCTATCCATCCTGCAGCAATCATGACACCGATGTGGGATGCCATGTTAGGAGAAGGGGAGGTGAGACAACAGATAATCAGGCAGGTAGAATCAGGTATTCCTTTGGGGCATTTTGGAGAACCAGATGATGTAGCCTTCGCAGCATTGTTTTTGGCTTCAAAGGAGTCAAAGTACATTACGGGAATCGAACTGAATGTAGACGGAGGGATTTTGGCAGGAGCTGAAGCAAAACCTGAGCAATCTTCTGATTCCCCAAAAAAATAACCTAAAAAAGGGGGTGTCCGAAAAGTCGAGACACCCTTTTTTTATTGTTGATCTTCTCTAAAATTATTATTTTAGAGTTGAACAAAATACAACAATGTCTAAGGTAGTTTTTAAAAATCAGACTGGC